>JAIKYQ010000176.1 GCA_024683035.1 Eubacterium sp. | reverse complement strand
TTCCCGGGACTGTAAACCGGCCTCAGCACGGTACGGATCGTATCATCTGATCTTTAACTGAAATACGGAGGAATGAGTTTCTGAAAAAATGAACTCATTCCTCTTTTCTTTATATTTTTCTGTTATAATCAGGATAACTGGCGTAAACAGAAAAAGGTGGCGGCATGAGTGATTATATTGTTGAAATGAAAAACATCACGAAACGATTCCCCGGGATCGTAGCCAACGACAACATATCGATCGGCATCCGGAAAGGTGAGATCTTTGCTCTCCTGGGTGAAAACGGCGCCGGAAAATCGACGCTTATGAGTATCCTGTTCGGTATGTATGAACCGGATGAAGGAGAGGTCTATGTCCGTGGAAAGAAGGTCGAGCAATTCTCGCCCAACAATGCCACCGCCATGAATATCGGCATGGTGCATCAGCACTTCAAGCTGGTATCCAATTATACGATCACGGAAAACATCATTCTGGGGATGGAGCCGCCGCGGAAATTTCTGGGATTCCTTCCCGGTATTGACATCAAAAACGCCGATGCCCGTGTGGCGGAGCTTTCCAGAAAATTCGGCCTGGAGGTGAACCCCACCCAGAAAATCGAAGATCTGAACGTTTCCATGCAGCAGCGCGTGGAGATCCTGAAAATGCTGTACCGGGAAGCCGAGATCCTGATCTTTGACGAACCCACCGCTGTCCTCACTCCGCAGGAGATCGAATATCTTCTGGATATCATACGTGAAATGCGAAAAGGTGGAAAGACGATCATCCTGATCACACACAAACTGGAAGAGATCAAACAGGTCGCCGACCGGTGCGCCATCCTCAACCGCGGCCGGCTTGTAGAAATCTGCGACGTTGCTTCTACGACCACGAAAGATATGGCTGCCATGATGGTGGGCCGGGAAGTCAATTTCGGCGTAGACAAATCTCCCGCTGTTCCGGGAGACGTAGTCCTGGATGTACGCTCCCTGACAGTCAAAAATGCCGACGGATTTCCTGTCGTGAATGATGTCAGCTTCCAGGTACGGAGCGGTGAGATCTTCTCTATTGCCGGTGTGGCGGGAAACGGGCAGGTGGAAATCGCCGATGCCATCGCAGGTCTTCTTCCGGCGGCTTCCGGAAGCATCAGCCTGCTCGGAAAGGATATCACTCACGCCAGCGTAAAGGAGCGCTCCGATACAGGCCTGGCTTACATTCCGGAAGATCGCCAGTCTGTCGGCCTGATCCTGGATTTTTCACTGGCTGATAATCTCCTTCTGAAGAAGTACGCCGAGGAACCCTACTGCAGCAAAGGTGTTCTGAACAAAAAGAAGATCCATGAAAAGGGAGACCAGCTGATCCGTGACTTCGATATCCGCTCGGGGCAGGGTTCACAGACCATGGTCCGGAGCATGAGCGGAGGCAACCAGCAGAAGGCCATCATTGCGAGGGAAATTGACCTGGATGCACCGTGCATGATCTTTGTGCAGCCTACCAGAGGCCTGGATATCGGCGCGATCGAGCACATCCATCAGCAGATCATTGCAGAGAGGGACGCCGGAAAAGCCATTCTCCTGATCTCTCTGGAACTGGATGAGATCATGGATCTGTCCGATACCATCAGTGTCATCTTCAATGGAAAGCTGCTCAAAACTGCCCCGGCGGACGAACTGACGGACAAACAGGTTGGCGAATATATGATGGGGGTAAAGCATAATGGATAAGGAAAAAAAGCTCAGTTTTCTCGTGCCCCTGATCGCCATACTGCTGAGTCTGGCTGCGGGCGCCGTCCTGATGCTGCTTCTGGGAAAAAACCCGCTGCAGGGATACCTGAGCCTGCTGCAGGGAAGCGGGATCCTGCCCAAGGCAAACTATGCCGGCGGAAAAGGCATGCTTTCCGACTTTATGAGCTTTCTGGACCTGCTCACGCCCATGATCTTTGCCGCCCTTGCGGTAGCCGTGGCTCTCCGCGCCGGCCTGTTCAATATCGGTGTGTCCGGACAGATGCTGATGAGTGCCTTTATCACCAGCATTACCATCGGCTACAGTCCTCTTCCGGCGGTGCTCGCCAAGCCGGCCGTCCTGATCATGTGCGCGTTGATCGGTGCTCTGATCGGCTGCCTGATCGGCTATCTGAAGTATAAATTCAACATCAACGAAGTAGTCTCTTCGATCATGCTGAACTATATATTCCAGTATGTGATCAGCTTCTTTATCCTGACATTCTTTGTGAATCCCGTTACTCGGCAATCCAAAAACGTCAGTGCGGCGGCAAGGCTCACCCTGCAGGACGTATCGGTGGGAAGCATCAAGGCGGTGATCCCGCTGGGATTTCTCGTTGCCGTTGCAGCCGTGGTCGCCGTCCGGTATTTTATGGACAGGACGCGGACGGGATTTGAGATTAAGGCCGTCGGCGCAAATAAACGGGCGTCCTTCTATGTGGGGATCAATGCGAACAGGATCATCCTGACTGCCATGGGGATCTCCGGCGCCCTGGCCGGGCTGGCAGGCGCCACCTATTTCCTGGGCTATCTGGGTTCCATCCAGCCGAAGGTCCTTCCGAGCATCGGATTTGACGGCATCGCGGTATGCCTACTGGGAAACTCCAGCCCTCCGGGCATTTTCGCCGCTTCCTTCCTGATCACGATCATAAGCAAGGGAAGTGTCTATCTGAATTCTTCTCTTGGGGTTCCCCGTGAAATGTCCTCTCTGATCACCGGGCTTATGCTGCTCTTTGCAGCCTGCGGTGTGTTTATCAGAAGGATCCTGACGCGGAAAAAGCAGAAATAAAAGAGGAGGCAGAAAAGAATGAGTGAGATCATTATCAACGGAATGTCTTTTGCGATGCCCCTCTTTATCATAGCGATCGGAGGCATCTACAGCGAGCGGAGCGGCGTGACAAACCTGGCCCTGGAAGGATTCCAGGGGGCCGGCGCTTTCTGCGGCGCTCTTTTCGCCGTGCTTACTGCTGGGTTCTTTTCAACCACATCCACCGCACCTGTATATCTCTCCATGCTCATAGCCATGCTCGGAGGCGGGATCTATGCGGCACTGTATGCCCTGCTGTGCATCAAATTCAAAGCGAATCAGGTCATCAGCGGCGTTGTCATCAACATTCTCGCACTGGCGCTGACAGACTTCCTCACCAGCCAGATCAATACCAGCGTATTCCATCAGTCTTCCGACCGGTTTATCCTTGCCGTTGCGCCAAGAGTCACCATTCCGGGGCTTTCCGCCATTCCTGTCATCGGCGGGTTCTTTACCAATTTCTATACGTTTGAGATCCTGATCATTGTGGCAGCCGTCATTGCCTGGTATCTTCTCTATAAGACCCGTTTCGGCATGCGTCTGCGCGCTTGCGGCGACAATCCCTACGCCGTGGATGCCGCAGGGTGCAATGTGGCTTCGATCCAATACAAGGCCGTGATCCTTTCGGGAGTGCTTTCCGGTCTCGGCGGTATGTGCTTCGCCTATTATATCTTTGGCAGCTTTTCCTCCAGCGTTTTCGTCGGTTACGGATACCTTGCCATATCCGCCATGATCTTCGGAAACTGGAAGATACCGGCCACGCTGGGCGCCTGTCTGATCTTCGGCTTTGCCCGTTCGGCCGGCTATGTGCTGGTACGGCATCTGGGCTTCCCCAGTACCTATTCGGACTTGATCATGATCCTTCCCTATGTGCTGACCCTGCTGCTCCTTATATTCTTCTCCAAGAATAACCGGGCCCCCCGGGCATTGGGAGAAATCTACGACAAGGGAAAACGGTAAGATCCGGGCGATCCTCAGATTTCTTTTCCGGTTGCCGCATCAAACAGAGGAAGGCGTTCCAGGAAAATGATGTCGTCGCGTTCGGCTGCCTGATCTTCTGCCAGGAGCGCCGCTTTCGCTACGATGCGGGTATCACATTTTGCCAGCAGATCTTCCATGGCCCTCAGGCTTTCGCCCGTTGAGATCACATCGTCCACAATGGCTACCCTCCTGTTGCGCAGGAGGGCTGCATCTTTGGCATCCAGACACAGGATCTGTTCTTTCTGCGTCGTAATAGAAACCACTTTGGATACGATTGGATCTTTCATATAGGGTTTTACGCTCTTTCTTGCCACGATATAGCGCGCATGTCCCAGGATCCTGCTCAGCTCCTGCACCAGGGGGATTCCTTTTGCTTCTGCGGTTACAATATAATCAAAATCCGGCAGGCGTGCCGCCAGGACCGGCGCACACGCGGTTACCAGCTCGCAGTCGCCCAGGATCACGAAGCTGGCAATGGCAATCTTGTCATTAACAGGTATAATGGGAAGCTCTCTTTCTAATCCTGCGATCGTCAGTACATAGGTCTTTCTGTCACTGTCTTCTCTCATCTGTATTTCGGTTCTCCTGTCAGACGCATGATATACGCTTCTGCTTCCGGATACTCGGAAAGCAGTACCTCTCTGTCTCCGTGTTCATATTCTTCGTTCCGGTACCCCGGCCACATGGTCGTTCCCAGAAGCGCATAACCGGCATCTTTCTTCAACAGGCAGGATCCCTGCCAGTTTCCTCCGGGAATCAGATGCTGCACCTTCTGGCCGGCCGCCAGATCCTTTCCCAGAACCGTAACCCGTACGCTGCCGTCCGGTATCAGTTCCACCAGCTCCACCGGATCACCGCCATAGAAATGGTACATCTCATCCCCCTGCAGTCTGTGAAGATGGGAATACCCGTTCCCGGTCAGCAGATAAAAGATGGCGCTTCCCAGACTTCCTCTGTACGTTTCCCGCACCATGCCTCCCTCTGTTTCAAGGGGTGCAAGCTGCAGGGTCCGGATCAGTTCTTCTATATACGATTCTTTCGTCATTGTTTCTTCCCTCTCCCGCTGCTTCTGACCGTCACCCAGCGGGAATCATCTCTGTCGCTGTCATAAGCCGCCTGGCAGATGGCGGCAATCTCTGCACCTTCTCTGAATCCGGGCCACATGCTCTTTTCACATACTGTATCTTCTGATGCCGTTCCGGACTGAAGCCGTTCGGTATGACGGTATACATCCTTCAGAAAGTCGGTAAATGTGTCGCCGAACCCGTTGCCGAAAGCAAAGATTTCCTGGCGGATGCCGCCGTTTTTTGTGGCATGATACAGCACGTTATTTTCTTCTTCATTCCACCACAGGTTTCCCTGTTCGCAGGTGATCTCCAGCGTCAGGCGATTTCCTCTTCCCGGCGAGATCTCGGAAAGGAGCACGCTTCCGATCGCTCCGTTTTCAAATTTCATATTGATAGCAGCAGCATCTTCAGAATGCACCCGGATCGTTCCAGCCGGTTCTGACGACTCCTGGCCCGTTTCCTTCCCGCATGCCTCTTTCACGGGATACATGATGCCTCCCTCCAGGATCCGTTCCGGATGAAACCTCCCGAACAGGGCAGAAACTGCCTGTATCTTTTCCCCGCTGATATACTGCGCTATATCAAACCAGTGGCTTCCGATCTCGGATACTGCCCGCATATCGCCGGCCAGCAATGGATCATAACGCCAGTCAAGAGGCGCCGGAAAGGCATTGAATTCCTGCAGATAATTGCCGTGGATCACAAGGGGCCGACCCAGGATACCGCTGTCCAGTATTTCCTTTGCCCGCCGACATGCCTGGTGGTAGCGCACATTAAAAGTCACAGCACAGAGCAGTCCGCTCTTTTCACTGCGCGCAGCCAGCTCTTCTGCCTCTTCTACGGAGAGTGAGAGCGGCTTCTCGCAGATGATGTGTTTTTTATGCTCCAGACAGGCTCTGGCTATTGTGCCGTGCGTAGTCGGAGGCGTACAGATGTGAACGACATCGATATCCTCCGCAAAGGCAAGGGCCGCATCGGTGCCAAAACGGGGAATGCTCCACTTTTCGGCAAATGCGGCAGCGGATGCCGGACTCCTGGTCACAACTACCGCCAGCTCTATGCCGCAGGACTTTAATGCGGCTGCATGTACTTCACCGGCAAAGCCTGCGCCAAATAACGCCGCCTTCATAGGGCCACCCGGATGATCGACTCCAGTGCGATCGTTATGGCATCTTCTTTCGCTTTGGC
>JAIKYQ010000123.1 GCA_024683035.1 Eubacterium sp. | reverse complement strand
CCGTCAAAGCGGGAAATCCTGGAAACGCTGGTTCGTCCGCCTGTTCATACAGAAGCGGATGCAACTCTGTAGATCCGGACGGAGAAGAAATAACAAGGTATGTAAGCGGGCAGGATTCGCTGCCTGTTAAAGAGAAACCGGAAAATACACTAACAGAAGGAGCAGAGTAGTATGGAAAATCTCGAATTGCAAAAACATGCACTGGAAGTGCGAAGAGGGATCCTGACAGCCACCCATGCGGCAAAATCCGGACATCCGGGCGGATCCTTGTCGGCAACGGATATCATGACATTCCTGTATTTTGAGGAAATGCAGAACCTGGATCCGAAGGATCCGAAAAAACCGGACCGGGATCGTTTTGTACTGTCCAAGGGTCACAATGCACCGGGTTATTATTCCGTGCTGGCCGAAAAGGGATATATTCCGAAAGAGGACCTGGTAACACTGCGTCATACGGGATCCTATCTTCAGGGCCATCCGGATATGAAACACATTCCGGGTGTGGATATGTCTACCGGATCTCTGGGCCAGGGCGTTTCCGCTGCGGTCGGCATGGCTCTTTCTGCCAAGATTTTCGGCGACAGCTTCCGTGTCTACACACTGCTCGGCGACGGCGAGATCCAGGAAGGCGAGGTCTGGGAAGCAGCCATGTTTGCCGGTGCCAAGAAGCTGGACAACCTGGTTGTCATTGTCGACAACAACAACCTGCAGATCGACGGACCGGTGGACAAGGTCAACACTCCGTATCCGATCGATAAAAAGTACGAAGCGTTCAATTTCCATGTGATCAATGTGGCGGACGGAAATGATTTCGATCAGCTGCGTGCCGCTTTCAAAGAAGCACGGGAAACAAAGGGCATGCCGACAGCCATCATCTGCAAGACCGTAAAAGGCAAAGGCATTTCCTTTATGGAGAACCAGGTGGGCTGGCACGGCAAGGCTCCCGGGGATGAAGACTATGCAAAGGCGATGGAAGAACTGAATAAAGCGGAGGAAGCGTTATGTCAGAAGTAAAAAAGATAGCGACACGGGAAAGCTATGGGAATGCCCTGGTTGAGCTGGGCAAAGAGCATGATGATGTAGTGGTTCTGGATGCGGATCTTTCCAATGCGACAAAGACGAATACCTTCCAGAAGGTCTTCCCGGAACGGCACTATAACTGCGGTATTGCAGAAAGCAACATGACAGCCATTGCGGCAGGTATCGCGGCAACCGGCAAAGTGCCGTTCTGCAGCACATTCGCCATGTTTGCGGCCGGTCGGTCTTATGACCAGGTCCGGAACTCCATCGGATATCCGCATCTCAATGTCAAGATCGGCGCCACCCATGCCGGCCTTTCCGTCGGAGAAGACGGCGCCTCCCATCAGTGCAACGAAGATATCGCACTGATGCGTGTGATCCCGGGCATGGTCGTGATCTGCCCGTCCGATGATGTGGAAGCCAAAGCGGCGGTCCATGCGGCATACGAGTATGAAGGGCCGGTCTATCTGCGCTTCAGCCGTGCCTCCTCTCCGGTGATCAATGACAATCCGGATTATCATTTTGAGATCGGCAAGGGCGTTACCCTGCGGGAAGGCAAGGATATCACCCTGATCGCTACAGGCATTATGGTGCCGCGGGCACTTGACGCAGCCGAAAAACTGGCGGCTGACGGGATCGATGCAGAAGTGATCAACATCCATACGATCAAACCGCTGGACGATGATCTGATCCTGGCCTCCGTGGCCAAGACGGGCAAAGCCGTGACGATCGAAGAGCATTCGGTGATCGGCGGTCTCGGCGGCGCTGTCTGCGAAATGCTGGCGGAAAAGAAACCGGTACCGGTACTGCGGATCGGCGTACAGGATGTGTTCGGAGAATCCGGCCCGGCAGAAGAAGTACTTTCCAAATACGGCCTGGATGCCGAAGGAATCTACAACGCCATCAAAGGCTGGAAATAAGATATAAGAAAAGCTGATCGGTTTCAGCTGCACCGGCGCGGCAGGTACGGGGTCGTATATCCCTGCTGCGCCGGCAGTGTGTTTACCGGAAAATGCGGACAACGGTCGGAAGAGGCGGCAGGCAGGCTGCTTTTTTGTGTCCGGATCAAAGAACACAGGCAGGAGATTTTAATGTCATATAAGGCAGTCATATTTGACATGGACGGCGTGATCCTGGATTCGGAGCGCCTGTCCCATGCAGCATGGCAGGAACTGGCAGCAGAGATGGATCTGCCGGATATCGACGGACTGTACTATGCGGCTATGGGAAAGAGCATCGAAGAGATCGCCGTTTTATTTGAGACGGCCTATGGGTTCGACGGCTACCAGGATTTTCAGAAGCGGGTACTGGACTGGAGCATTGCTCATTCTCCGGGAGGTATCGTGCCTCTGCGGGAAGGCGCGCGGGAACTGCTGGCGTTTCTGAAGGGAAAAGGGATCCGGATCGGTCTGGCTTCGGCAACGGATCTGGCAACGCTGACACGGGAACTGTCCGATACCGGCGTGCTGTCGTATTTTGAAGCGGTGCTGGCCGGCGATATGGTGGCGCACTGCAAGCCGGATCCGGAACTGTTTCTGCGGGCCTGCGAAGAAGTAGGCGTGGATCCGTCGGAGGCATATGGTGTCGAAGACGGCCGCAGCGGCATTCTGGCCTTGCAGGCCGCCGGCATGCGCGCGATCATGGCGGAAGACCAGTATCATCCGAC
>JAIKYQ010000063.1 GCA_024683035.1 Eubacterium sp. | reverse complement strand
GCGCGCATGGAAACATGCCGGAAGGCGCTCCGGCAGATCTTGTGACGGTTACGCTGTATTTCATGAGATAAGCGGAAGGCGGAGCAGGCGGAAGCCCTGCCGGCTGCAAAGAAAGGAAGCTGCCATGTTTCAGAAAGTATTCGAGAAACTGCACGACAGACAGACCAGAACGACTGCGGTCCACTCGGTTCCCGGATCAAAAAAACCGATCCTCCGTAAGAGCATCTGCACCGGAGAAACGACGGCAGGGTTCAAGGATCTGGAAACCGGGAAATATACAGAAGTGATGCTGATCCGGGATGAAAAGGATCTGAAACGGTTTATGCGTGAATACGGCATCACGGACAAACCGGAGACCGAATACTGAATCATTCCACTTTCAGCATACGATAGCCGATCCCGATATGAGTCTGTATGTACTGAGGGGAATCATGAGGCCCTTCCAGCTTTTTCCGCAGCGTTGCCATATAGACACGAAGAGAGGCGACGTCATTATCCCAGCTGCGTCCCCAGATATGCTGCGTGATATAGGTGTGGGTCAGGACTTTTCCGGTGTTTTTGGCAAGCACGGTAAGCAGTTTAAACTCGATCGGGGTCAGTTTCAGTTCTTCTTCCCCCAGGTAGGCGCACCCGGCAGCGTAGTCGATCTTCAGACGGCCGTTCAGATAGACAGAACTGTCTGCCGAAGGACTCTGCATTAAGGAAAGTCTGCGCAAGGTGACGCGCAGCCGGGCCAGAAGCTCTTCTACAGAGAAAGGTTTTGTCAGATAGTCATCGGCTCCGGCATCCAGTGCTTCGATCTTGTCGTTGTCTTCGCTGCGGGCGCTGATGATGATAATAGGCATGTTGGACCAGCTGCGGATCTGGCGGATCACGTCAATACCGTCCATATCCGGCAGTCCGAGATCCAGGAAAACCACGTCGGGATTATGGGAAGCAGCCTGCAGGATAGCATCTGCCCCGCGGGGGGCTGTGAGATATTTGTAATCGTGGGTTTTTAAGGTCGTGACGATCAGGTTTCTGACCGGAAGGTCATCTTCCACTACCAGGATGGTTGGCGTATTCATGAACATGTACCTCTTCTTTGGGCAGTGTGAACGTAAAGCAGCAGCCGGAGGGATCGTTATCTGTGAGCGTGATCGTGCCGGCGTGTGCTTCTACAATGGATTTACAGAGCGAGAGTCCGAGACCGAGCCCTCTTCTTCCGTCGGCAATCTGATTTTGACCGGTATAGAACATCTCAAAAATATGCGGCTTCCTGTCATCTGAAATACCAGGCCCGTTATCACAGACACTGATCACAGCATAATTCTTTTCCAGACGGCTGGCAATGCAGATCTCGGAACCGGGCGGGGTATTTTTAATGGCATTGTTGATCAGATTGATCAGTACCTGTGTGATCAGGCGGGCATCCATTTTCACCAGCAGAAGATCATCACTGTACTGTACGGTGATCGAATGGTCTGCGGCATTCCGGTCAAGATGCCGTAAAGCCTCTTCTATGACGTCGTTTACGTCTTCTGTGGACATATGGAGCTGCATTCTGCCGTTGTCGATCCGGGAAATGGAAAGCAGGTTTTCAACCAGGTCGATCAGCCACTCTGAGTCATCATAAATGTCCAGAAAGATCTGTCTGCGTGTTTCGTCATCCAGCTGTTTATCATATGACAGTAAGGTGCTGGCGTTTCCGGAGATAGAAGTGAGCGGAGTCCGTATATCATGTGAGATCGAGCGCAGCAGATTGGCCCGGACCTGCTCATTATGTGCCATAATAGCAGCCTGTTCTTTTTCGGATGCGTTCCGGAGACTTTCCAGTGCCAGGGCGCATTCGCCCAGTATGGAGACGAGCACACTGTGCTCCAGAGCTTCCAGGGGTTTTCCTTCCAGATAGATCCCTATTACACCATAACAGTATCCGTTCATGCTGATGGCATGGTACAGTGTATCCGCTTCCGGGAACTGATCGGTGGAAAAGCCGGCCGGTTTCTGATTCTGAAAAACCCAGGCGGCGTTTTCCTGTTCGTCTGCATCCCTGTGCAAAGCCGGCCCTTTACTGTGCGGGGCAGAAAAAGAAATCTTCTGTCCAAGTGTCTGTTCTTTCGATAATGGATAAATAACAATATCGCGGTCCAGCAGTATGATCACCTGCTGCCCTGTGATCCGGATCACGTCTTCCGCGTTTTCTGCCTGCTGCAGCAGCTGATTGGTATCAAAAAGTGTTTTGGCACGGAACGCTTCCAGGGCTGACTGCCGGGCGTTCCATTTCAGCCTGTTTGCCAGCGAGCCGGTTATGAGCGAGGAGATCAGCATGATGGCAAAGGTGACCGCATATTCTGTTTCGTATGTATGGAAGCTGAAGCGGGGTTCGATGAAAAAATAGTTGAACAGCAGGACGCTGGCCAGTGAGCTTACAACGCTGTAGATGGGGCTGACGGTGGTGGCGGAAATGACCAGGACGCCGAGTATAAAGACCGTAATGATATTGGCCTCTGAAAAGCCGAACTGCATGAACACCAGCCCTAACAGAGTAGAAGCGATGAGAAGAAGAGCCGTAACGGCAGAATCTTTCAAAGTCGGCCGCATCTGATCCGTGCGGCGGATGGTTTTTTTCTGGCGGTTCAGGTCGGCAGCCGAATCCGGAATGATATACACATCTACATCGGGGGCTTTGAGGATGATCTGCTCCGTAAGCGGCGGTTTGCTCCAGAAATGCTGCCGTCTGGCGCCGCTGCGGCCGATGACGATTTTGGTTATACCGGAAATATGAGCGAATTCGGCAATCTGGTTCGGGATGTCGTTTCCCGTGATGGTTGTGACAGACGCGCCGTTCTGTTCTGCAAACAGAGCATTGTTCTGCAGCCTTTCTTTATCTTCTTCGGGGAGAACGTCATAGCTGGTCGGCTTTATGTAGATGGCCGTAAGGGCAGCATGAAAAGCCTCTGCCATTTTCACGGCAGCCGTTATGACTCTCCGGTTGGAGGGAGAAGTAGAAAGACAGACGAGGATATGTTCGCCGTTGTTTTCCGGTACCTTTTCCATGAGGATCATCCCTTTTTGGATTTATGCTCTTTTGAAGACATTGTATCACAAGTCGTGTCTTTCTTCTTCTTTCTGAATGCAGAATAGACAGAAGAACCGGTGTAGTGATCTTCCATGAATTTTCCGGTGTGATCCATAACATAAAATCCGGCTATGGATAAAAAAACGATGATAAGAATGAGGAGCAGAATGATCATGATAAAAAGCCTCCCTGCAGCTGTTTTCCGGTAAGGAACACCCGATTACTTCCCAAAACACTTTTGGATCTGCCGGTGTTTTCCCAGAACAAGCAATGTCCTGTTTCTGTTCAGAACGGTTTCATGCGTCACGGAAAGATTCATCTTTCCGTTATCTTTAACGGCCATGATATTGATGCCGTATTTTTTCCGGATATCGATCTGTCCTACCGTTTTGCCGATCCAGTTTTCCGGGACGCTTACTTCAAAGATAGCGTAATCCTGATCCAGCTTGATGTAGTCCAGAATATGGTTGGATCCGTATCGTATGGCCGCCCATTCGGCAATCTGTTTTTCCGGGTTGAGTACTTCATCGGCACCGTTCCGGAGCAGGAATTTTGCCTGTACTTCCCGGTCGGCACGGGAAACGACGAGTTTTCCGCCGAGTTCCTTCAGGAGAGAAGTCGTTTCCAGTGAACTCTGAAAGTTGCCTCCGATCGTCACGATGCAGACATCATAGTTGTTGATGCCGAGAGATCGGAGAAAGAGTTCGTTGGTGCTGTCCCCGATCTGCGCATCCGTTACAAACGGCAGGATGCAGTTGACGCGATCTTCATTTTTGTCGATGGCCATGATCTCATGTCCGAGTTCATGCAGTTGTTTGGCAATATAAAAGCCAAGATGATTCAGTCCGATCAGCAAAATGGATTTCATCTGTTTTCCTCCTGTCACCCGACGGTGATTTTTTCAATGGGACGACGTGATACTTCTGCGTCTTTGCTGCTGATGGCAGCGTACAGAAGTGTCAGGCCGCCGACTCTTCCGAAAAACATCAGTACGAGCAGAATAAAACGGGATACAGGGCCCAGCAGCGGTGTGATACCGAGAGAAAGACCGACGGTCCCGATGGCAGAAGCGGTTTCAAAGAGGCAGGATTCCACGGGAAGGGACTCGGTCATGCTGATGATAAAAGCACCCGTGAAGGTCAGAAACAGGTACAGCATCAACAGGGTCGCCGCGACCTTGATCGTGTCGTCGGTGATCCGCCGGCCAAACAGCTGGGTGCTTTTTCGCTGGCGGATGACGGCAAGTGAATTTTTGCATAAAACAGCCAGCGTCGTTGTTTTTATACCGCCGGCCGTTGATCCCGGAGAGCCGCCGATCAGCATCAGGATGATGAGCAGGATCCGGCTGATGCCGGTCAAGGCGGTGAGATCGGCGGTATTGAAACCGGCTGTTCGTGGTGTTACTGCCTGGAACAGGGACAGGCAGATCCTTTCTTTGGCCGGAAACAGGGAATACTCCCGGAAAAATAAAAACAGGGTGGGCAAAAGGATCAAAACAGCGGTGGTGACGAGGATGACCTTGCTCTGCATATGATATTTTTTTACCCGGAGTTTATGCGTGACAATATCTTTCCAGGTGAAAAACCCGATGCCGCCGGATACGATCATGAAGCAGACGGGCAGAACGATCCCGATCCGGCCGCCGAAAGCGGTTAAGGACGTGAAAGCGCCGGTCCTTGTTCCCATGATGTCAAACCCTGCGTTGCAGAAGGCGGAAACAGCATGGAAAACGGACATCCAGATCCCGCTGACACCGTATTCTTTACAAAAAGAGGGAAGCATGAGCAGGATTCCGCATGCTTCGATGAGCAGGGCGGTTTTGAAAATGAAGCTGGTCATTTTTACTACACCGCCGATCTGGTGGGAGGAGATGCTGTCCTGCAGCATGCTGCGCTGAAGAAGAGAGATCTTTTTCCCGGATATGGTGGCAAAGAAGGCTGTGACCAGAACAATACTGAGCCCGCCGATCTGTATCAGGACAAGGATCACAGCCTGGCCGAAGGCAGACCAGAAGGAGGCGGTATCCGTAATAACGAGCCCTGTGACACAGACAGCGGAGACAGAGGTAAAGAGCGCATCGCCGAAGGATGTCCAGACACCGGCTTTAGAGGAGGCAGGCAGCATGAGCAGCAGGGTCCCTGTCAGTATTACGATCAGAAAACCTGCGATGATCAGCTGCAAAGAGGATAGCTTTAATCTTGACAATACGCTGTTCATGATATCCTGCCGGCCGTACATCCAAAGAATGGTTCTGCATGGTACAGGGACAGCATAAAAGAAAGTGTGCAAAGATGGTGTTAAGGCTTTTTACCGGGGGATTAAAATGGAATAAAGAACGGAAAAGTGCCGGACGCATATCCGGCAGTATAGCGGGGGTTCCTGTACAGACGGCAGGCTCATGCCTCATGATCGGAAAGCAGGGGGATCAGTTCCCGGAGGGCCGACTCGTTTTTGCTGGCCTCGTTTACAATGATGCCGAGGATCCCTTTCAGCGGCGGGTCAAAAGGAAGCAGTGAAACATTGGAGATCCGCATGGTTTCCGTATGGACGCGCGTCAGCAGGGCGGGTCCCCGTTTGGCTTCGGCACCGACCAGAATGGATTCCGGCCGGCCGCGGAAGACGACATGCGGGTTGGTGTGGTGTTTGCGGAAGTACAGTTCATAGAGTTTATGGACACAGGTGTATTTCTGCATGGACAGAACGCGGGCGCCGTCCAGATCTTCCGGCGTGACTTTTTCTTTTGCACAGAAGGGGTGACTGCTGTGGCAGACCAGGACCATCTCGTCTTCTACCAACGGGTAGAAGCGTGCATGGCGGACCGGATGGTCCGGATCATAGTAGGTGATGGCGGCATCAAAATCGCCGCTGTTCATACGGCGGTACATTTCCGGTTCTTCCAGCTCTTCCAGCTCGATCTGCAGGTCGCTGTGCATGGTTTCAAATAACTGGATCGGGATATAGAAATTAAAATGTCCGATGACAGGCAGTGCAAGCAGGGAGAGATGTTTCCGGCCGGCCAGCGACAGCTCCTTTGCCGTTTCTTTCATATGGGAGATCTGCTTCAGTACCTGCCGGGCATCCTGATACAGGAGTTCTCCGGCAGAAGTCAGCCGGGCTTTTCTGAAGGAACGGTCAAACAGGCGGACGCCGAGTTCGTCCTCCAGCTGCATGACCTGCTTACTGACGGAAGACTGGGAAATATCCAGAGAGAGCGCTGCTTCGCTGAAGCTGCCGAGTTCTACGATCGTTGTGAAATAGAGAAGCTGTGCGTCTGTCATGATTGGTCCTCTTGTGTTTTGCCTGAATCATTCACTTTCTGAATGAATTGTATCATGAAACGAAATTGACGTACAGGGTGTTTTCCGATAGTCTGTATATATCAGGAACAAAACAGCATTTCTCGGTCATTGAACTATTCAAAACAACACATCAGCGGGGGAATCCCATGGCAGAAAAGAATCGAACAGAAGCGTATCTGGAAAAAATCCGGATCACCGGACTGGAAGAAGCGATCGCAGGCAGGCGATATCTGTCGCCCTGCGAGCCGGAGATCCTGGAGGTTAAGGACGAGGAGCATGTCGTGTACACAGCATGCCGGGCCTGCATCGCGAACTGCGGGGTGATCGCTCACGTCAAAAACGGGCAGGTCGTCAAGCTGGAGGGTAATCCGGTGGATCCCATGAGCAAAGGACGGATGTGCGGAAAAGGCCTTTCCGGCATCAATGCCCTGTATCATCCAAACCGGAACAAATATCCGCTGGTCCGGGTCGGCAGACGCGGCGGCGGAAGATGGAGGCGGGTGACCTGGGATGAAGCCCTGGACAAGGTGGCCGGCATGCTCATGGAGATCCGGGAAAAATACGGGGCAGAGTGTGTCTTTACCACAACAGGCGGCGGCGGAAATCCGGAGGTTCCTTCGGCCGGCAGGTTTGCCCACATCTTCGGCACGCCGAACTGGTTCGAGCCGGGATGCGCACAGTGCTATCTCCCGCGTGTGCTGGCCTGCGCCATGATGTACGGCGGAGCGGACACCAGTATTGCGGACTCCAACTGTCTCGAATTTTTCGATGAAGAAAACTGCCCGATCCAGGCGCTGGTCCTGTGGGGAACGGATCCTTCCTATTCCTGCACGGCTTCCGGCGGACGCATGGTCAATGAACTGCGGCAGAAGGGTGTCAAAACAGTTGTGATCGATCCCCGCTTTACGCCGGATGCGGCCAAGGCGGACGTCTGGCTGCCGATCCGTCCGGAGTCCGATGTAGCCCTGCAGCTGGCCTGGATCCGGTATATTCTGGCCAACGACCTGTATGATAAAGAGTTTGTTCTGCACTGGACCAATCTGCCGTATCTGGTGGACTGCGAAAGCCGGTTCATTGTACATCCGGCAGATCCGCAGACGTCCGCCCTTGTCTGGGATAAAAAGACGGATTCAGCCAGGGTTATGGATTATCCGTGGAACGATTCGTATGATGTCGAACTGTTCGGCACCCATGAGATCGACGGAAAGCTCTACAAAACCGGCGCACAGCTCCTCTGGGAAAGAGTGGAGGAGTACACGCTGGAAAAAGCCGGAGAGATCTGCTGGCTGGATCCGGCGGATATCGAAAAGGCCATCCGGATCTACGCGGAAAACACGCCCAGTACACTCTGCCTGGGTGTGGCGACGGATCAGAATATCAACTCGGAACAGGCAGCCATGGCGGCAGACACGCTGGATTTCCTGCTGGGGAATGTAGAAAAGCCGGGTGTCGCCATGCAGCGGTTCCGGATCAGCGGCGTACTGAAGGAGCCGAACTATCCGGTGCCGTATGCCGTGAAATGCATTTCGGAAGAACAATTCCAGAAACGGCTCGGCGGCAGAGAGCACAAAGGACTCGCCATCTGGAGAGCCGGCCATGCTGCCAGCATCCTGAAAGCCATTCAGACCGGCAAACCCTATCAGCCCCGCATGTGGGTGGATCGTTCCGGCAACAAGTTCGGCGTTCTGGCAGAAGTCGGCAAATGGGCGGAGGCGATCGAAAAACTGGATTATATCGTGCATATGTTCACCTATCCGACATCGATGACGGCATATGCCGACGTGGTCCTTCCCACTGAGGAGTGGCTGGAGACAGAAATGGTCGTCGAGACCTGCAATACGCTGGTAGCCCGGCAGCAGGTGGTACATCTCTGGGAGACCCGGGACGAGACGGTCATCTGGTCCAACATCGCCAAACGCTGTGCCGAGATGGGACATGAGATGTGCAAAAAGGCGTTTGATCCGGAGTTCATGGGAGAAGATCTGGCGTACTGGGATTCCATGGAAGAACTGTTCGACCAGATCACGACCGCACAGAACATGACCTGGAAGGAAATGTGTGAAAAGGCTCCGTTTGAGTATCTGCCCAAAGAGGAATGGAAGACCTATTATGTATATCTGAATCCGGACGGGGAAGGGAAACCGCAGGGATTCAACACACCGTCGAAGAAGATCGAAATCTACTGTGACGCGTACATCACACTGGGACGGACAGGAAAGCCGTTCATGCCCTATGAGCTGCCGCCGGCAGACAAGGATTATGAGCCGCTTCCGTATTATGCCGAACCGACCGAGAGCCCGCTGCGTGACGATGAGATCAGCCGGGAGTTCCCGCTGGTCATGACGAACGGCCGGCTGCCCGTGTACCATCACTCCACGCTGCGGAACATGCCGGGATTGCGGGAGATCATGCCGGTGCCGGAGCTTTGGATCTACCCGGATGATGCGAAGAAATACGGCATTACGCCCGGCAGCTGGGTCTGGGTGGAATCTCCGCGCGGAAAGACCCGTACAAAAGCCTATGTGACAAAGGGGATCCGCCCCGGAACAGTCTATATGGAACGATTCTGGAATCCGGAGACATTAAACACAGAGACACACGGCTGGCAGGAGATGAACGTCAATGTGCTTTCCCGCTCGGAGGGACCGTACAATGACGTGGTCGGTACGCACGTGCTGCGTGGGTACCAGGTCAAGGTGTATCCGGCAGACAGCGCACCGGAAGGTGTCTGGACAGAACCGTCTGATTTCCGCAGCTGGCTGACTGTCGGCAGGTCATAAGGAGGTGCACAGAATGAGTAAGCAATACGCCATGGTCGTGGAAGTCGACCGGTGCATCGGCTGCCATGGGTGCCAGGTAGCCTGCAAATTTGAAAACGATGTGGCACTGGGAACATCCCGGGTCCATACCTACCACATGGGTCCCATCGGAGAGTTTCCGCATCTGTCCATGTACTTTCTGACGGTACAGTGCCAGCAGTGCGAGAATCCCAGCTGTACGGAAGTATGTCCGACCGGGGCCTGTTACAAAAGCGATGAGGACGGCGTGATCCGGATCGACAGCGAGATCTGTATCGGCTGCAAAAGCTGCATGAAAGCCTGTCCGTTCCATGCCAACAACTTCAACAAAGAAATGCGCATCATGGATAAATGCACGATCTGTTCTGAACTGCGCGAAGAAGGAAAGACACCGGCCTGTGTCTGGAACTGCCCCGGCGGCGCGCTGCACTACGGAGATATCCATGATCCGGAAAGTGAAGTGTCAAAACTGATCGCAGCCAATGAAGGCCATGTATATACGCTGCAGGACGAGGGAGGCAACAAGCCGTCCGGCCGGTTCATTCTGAAAAAAGAGAAGTGGATCGATATGCTGCCGTTTACCTTTGAAGAAGCGCTGAGGGAGGGACGATATGATGGATAAAACGGAAGTGATCGCCTTATCAAAAGCAAGGGCGTCCATGTACCGGTTCCTTGGCGGACTGTATATCATGGAAGTGGATAAAGAGCAGCTGGCGCTGCTGAAAAAGATGGTATTCCCGGAGATAGAAGGAACCGGCGACGCAGACCAGGATCTGAAGGAAGGCTATGCCCTGATCCGGGATTATGTGGCCGGGATCACAGAGGAAGACCTGGATGATCTGGCGGCAGATTATGCCAAAGTCTTTCTGGCTGCCGGCGACGCGGCCGGCCGGGCGGCATTTCCGTACGAATCCGTCTATGTGAACAAAAAACACCAGGTAGGCGGCAGTACAGAGATGCAGATGCATGCCCTGTACAAAGCACGCGGCCGGGAAGCGGACCCGCACGTTTACCGGACTATGGACGACAACATAGGGCTGATGCTGGAGTATCAGGGGATGCTCTGTGAGGAACTGACAGAGGCTCTGGAAGCGGGTGACCGGGAAAAGGCAGAGGCACTTCTGAAAGAACAGAAAGCATTTCTGAAAACGCACCTGACAAACTGGGTCCATTCTTTTTCCGGGGACATTCTGCGGTATGCCGGACTGGATTTCTATAAGGGCGTGGCGAAGATCACCGGCGGATTCATGAAGAAGGAGACCGAGTTTCTGAAAGAGGGGGTGAGCGTATGGGATATCGCGTAGACCGTGAACGCATGAATGACATTCTGGAAGCACTCTCAGGATCCTACAGGATCTACGGACCGACCCTGGACGCACGGAAGAAACGTGTACAGTACCGCGAGATCCGCCGTATAGAACAGGTCGTGTACGACCGGCAGTCAGATTTTTCCCCGAAGGCGGTATACTACCCAATATCGCAGGTGATGTTCTTTTTCCGTGAAGACGGCGTGGAAGACAGCGAACTGGCGGATGACCGGGACATCCTGATCTTTGCACGGGCCTGTGACATCAATGCCATCCGCCGGCAGGATTCTCTGTTTCTGAAAAACGGCGGGGCAGAAGACTTGTTTTACAGGCGTCTGCGGGAAAAAGTGAAATTTGTCCTGATGGAGTGTCAGGAAAGTTTTGAGCACTGCTTCTGTGTTTCTGTCGGCAGCAATACGACCGGGGATTATGCACTGGCTGTCCGTTTTCAGGAAGAGAACCTGCTGGTGCAGGTAAAGGACGAGACATTTGCCTCTTTCTTCGAAGCGGAAGACAGGGAAGACTATACGGTATCCTTTGTGCAGGAAAACAAAAAGAAAGTGCGTATTCCGGAGATCGACCGCAGCAATCTGAAGCAGATCAGTGAGCTGGAATACTGGAAACAGTTTGATGAGCGCTGCATAGCCTGCGGCGGATGCAATACCGTCTGCGGCACCTGCACCTGTTTTGACACGGTGGATGTAATCTACAGGGAAGGCAGTCATGAAGGCGAACGCAGGCGCGTCTGGTCCGGCTGCATGCTGGAAGATTTTACCCGGACAGCCGGCGGCGCGGTGTCGCGGAAAACGCATGGCGCCAATATGCGCTTCAAAGTGTTCCACAAGTTTTATGACTATAAGGACCGCTTCGGCGGGGAGCATATGTGTGTCGGCTGCGGCCGGTGCGATATCCGCTGTCCGAGGGAGATTTCGTTTTTTGATACCGTGTGCGGGCTGTACGACGTACTGGCTGAAAAGAACGGACAAAGCTGAAAACAGGCATGATATCTGTCAGGACTGACACAGAAAAAGGAGCGCAGGATGGAGCAGCAGAAAGATAAAAGATTTGGAAATGTCTGGGAAAACGCGCAGATAGAACCGGGCACCTCCGGCGGTGTAAAAGCAGAAAACATCATGAAGCCGGAGGCACACCGTATCCTGCACGTGACCCATGAGACAGCGGCAGAGTTTACCTTCCGGGTTTCGTTCCCGTATCCGAGCCGGTTCGGCCAGTTCTGCATGCTGTCGATCCCGAGGGTCGGGGAGGCCCCGATCTCCATCAGCGGGAAGGGGGACGGCTATGTGGAATTCACGATCCGGAAGGTCGGGAAACTCACGGAAGGGGTATTCGACCTGCACGAAGGAAGCATGATTTTCCTGCGTGGTCCCTTTGGGCGTCCGTGGCCGGTGGAAGACGTTTTTTCGGGAACGGATCAGAATCTGGTCGTTATCAGCGGAGGAACCGGGCTGGCCCCGGTACGTACTACCCTGGATCATTTTTACCGGAATCCGGGGCAGATCCGTTCGCTTTATCTGATCGCCGGATTCAAGGACAGCAGCGGTGCCTTGTTCAATGAAGAAAGAGAACGGTGGGCACAGGCGGAACACTTCCACACGATTTATACTCTGGATGATTCGGAAGCTCCCGGATTTGAGAAGGGGATGGTGACGGCACACATAGACAGGATCCCGTTTGAGAGCTTTGGGGATAACTACCATGTGGCGATCGTGGGACCGCCTCCCATGATGCATTTTTCGGCGCTGGCCTGTCTGAAACAGGGTGTGCCGGAAGATAAGATCTGGGTATCCTACGAGCGGAAGATGCAGTGTGCCGTCGGAAAATGCGGGCACTGCAAGATCAACGAGACCTATGTATGTCTGGAAGGACCGGTTTTCCCCTATACGAAGGCAAAAACGCTGTTTGACTGATATGCAGAAAAAGGACAGATCGTCAGAAGAATATGCCGCCGCCATTCTGTGCGGCGGCAAAAGTATACGTATGGGGCAGGATAAGGCGACCATGCGGCTCGGCGGGATCCGGCTGGCAGACCGCCTGATCCGGGAGTTTGCGCCCTGCGGGGAAGTGCTGGTTTCCGTACGGGACGATGCGCAGGCAGAACAGATCCGGCGCGGTTTTCCGGGGAACCGGGACGGAGCTGCCGGGAGTTGGGTGCCGGAAGAACTCCGGTTTGTCCGGGATGAGATCCGTGACAGAGGTCCGCTGGCAGGGATTGCCGCTGCTCTGAAATACTGCCGGCGGGACTGGCTGTTTGTAACGGCGGTGGATCTGCCGTATATGGACAAGGCGTTTGCGGACGGCCTGCTGCAGGCAGCCCGGGATCCGGCAGGTCTGCCGTCACTGCACGCAGCAGGGCTGGCAGATCTTACAGCCTTCGATGTCATTGTTCCGTGTGATGAGAAAGGGCGGCAGCAGGGCCTGAGCGCCTTTTACAGCAAGAGGAGTCTTCCGTATATCGAAGCCTGCCTGCTGTCCGGCAGCGGCCGGGTCAGAACGTGTCTGGAAACGATGCGTGTCCGGCAGATTCCGGCAGGACTGTTGGAAAACGGGATGGGAAAAATGCAGAATATGAATACAGCGGCAGATATACCGGCAGATCTTCCGGAAGAACCGGGCTGCCGGAAACTTTAGTTTATTTTCAGCAGATTTTGTTATACTATATCAATATGGTGGGAAAAGGGCAGGGATAATTCTGGATCGTTAAGAACCCGAAGATCGGGATCCGGAAGAAGACTCTGGAAAAGCTGAGGAGCCATGCGGAAATCACGTTTGAATACAAGGAAGCGGAATAATATAGGAGTACGGTAGTTTTTGAGCAGTTTGAAAGTATGTAAACAGATACAGGGGAAAACAGGTCTGGAGCTGGAATCGCAGAGGATCACGCCGGACGGTCATCTGGCGCAGACCGATCATCCTTTTCCCGGGAGTACTGCCATTGACAGGGATTTCGGAGAGGCGCAGACGGAAATCAACACGCTTCCGGAAAACAGTGCCGGGGAGGCATTGGCGAGTCTGCATAAGCATCTGTGTACGCTGCAGAAACGGCTGAGAGAAAACGGGGAATTACTGTGGTGTTTTTCCAGCCCGCCGGCCATACGGGACGTCTCTGAGATCCGGATCGCCTGCTACGAGGGCACGCAAAAGGAAAAAACTGTATACCGGCAGTATCTGGCGGAAAAATACGGCAGATACAAAATGACCTTTGCCGGTATCCATTATAACTACTCTTTTACAGAGGAAAGCTTACATGAGATCCGGAAGTGCCGGGAAAGCGGGCAGACCTGGCGGGAATGGAAGGATGATTTCTATCTGGATCTGGCCGTGAAAGTACTGGAATACAGCTGGATGATCGTGGCCCTGCTGGCAGCCAGTCCGTTTGTCGACAGTTCGTATTATGGGAAGGACGGGGAAGGAAAAACGACCGACACCGGATATGCATCCCTTCGTTGCAGCGAACAGGGATACTGGAATCTGTTTTCTCCGATTCTGTCCTATGAGGACATGGTCTCCTACACAGAATCGGTGGAAGCGTACATCCGGAAAGGATGGCTGAAGAGCGAGAGAGAACTGTATTATCCGGTCCGTATCAAACCAAAAGGGAAGTATACCCTGCGGAATCTGAGAGAAAGCGGGGCCGATCATATAGAATTGCGGCTGATCGATCTGAATCCGTTTGCTTTAAACGGGATTGAACTGCAGGATCTGCAGTTTCTGGAGCTGCTGCTGATCTGGCTGGCCGGACAGGAGAAAAACAAACCGGATCAAAAAGAACAGCTGCGCCTGCTGCAGAATTGCAAAAACGGCGCAGGTGCGGACTGGGAGACGCCGTGTATACAGGATGAAAAGGGAACATGGCGGACGATCAGAGAGTATACCGAAAACGTGCTCGGGTCGATGAGGATGGCATTTGCCAATGAGGCACAGGCCGCGGAAGTCCTGGAGTATCAGTTTGAGAAGGTGCGCAGTCCGGAAAAACGGTATGCCCGGCGAGTCAGGGAACTGTGCGGGGATGACTATCTGAGGGCCGGCGTGCAAAGCGCTTTCTGCCGGCAGGAGGAACTGCTTCTGGGAGAACCGCAGGGATAGATCGGATCAGAATCCCAGATTTTTCTTTATGCGTGCGGCAAACGGTCTCCTGGTCAGCCAGGAGATCCAGTCTGCCATGCTGGCATATTTATCGGCTGTACCAAGAAGCCTGCTTTCACGTGTGCGCGGAAAGGGGCCGGCCACCGGCCACATATGCGTACGGATCAGCTCTTCGGCAGAATCGGACAGATCCGGGATCAGCGTATGTGCGATCCTTACGGATTCTTCCGGATGAGATTTCCAGGAATCCTTCCGGCTGTAATATCTGCTGCTGCGGCCGATCATGCCCAGATCGTGGCACAGGGCTGCCAGGATCAGATCCTTTTCGCAGACAGGAATTTGGCGGTGCTGCAGCATATGACAGAGCCGTACACTTATAATACACACATTGAGCGTATGATCCGCCACGGATCCGTGCAGATGATGCGTCTCTTCGGCAGCCTGCCGGAAGATATCGGCATGCAATATGTCTTTTCCGTATCGGAGGATCGCTTTGCAGATGGCGTTGTCCTCAGAAGTCTTCTGTTGTTTCATACGGATAGTTACCTTGCCTTTCATGATGACATAAAGTATTATATCCTTGTTGTAAAAGCAAAACAACAGGCTGTTTACTGTGTTGTCAAAACATACCCCGGAGAACATATATGGAAGAAGAACAGATACTCCGACTTGGAAAACCCAAGAGGAAGGGACTTTTATCACTGGTTTTCAGTCGCTTTTTTATTATCCTGCTGCTGCTCCTTGCACAGGTTCTGTTTTATATAGCCATTTTCCGATGGTTCAGTCAGTATGCGAATATATTCTATGCATGTACGCTTATCTTTACGATCGTCATGCTGGTGTATCTGTTCATGGGCGGTATGGACGCCTCGGCTAAACTGACCTGGCTTTTGATCATCGCTGTGCTTCCGGCGGCGGGGGCATTTATGTTTTGGTTTACACAGGCCAATTTCGGGCACAGGATGATGAAAAAAGAAAGCGAGGCCAGGATCCGTGAAACAAAGGATCTGATCCGGCAGTCGGAAGACGTACTGGAAGAATTGAAGCAGACTGGCTCGCATACAGACGATCTGGTGACCTATCTGAACCGCAGCAACTGTTTTCCGGCGTATAAAAACACAGACGTACAGTATTTTCCCCTGGGTGAAGAGAAGTTTGCTGCCATGCTGGAGGAACTGAAGAAGGCGGAGCGCTTCATCTTCATGGAGTACTTCATTATTGAAGAAGGCTATATGTGGGGGAAGATCCTGGAGATCCTGCTCGAGAAAGCTGCCGCGGGTGTGGAAGTCCGTGTGATGTATGACGGTATGTGCGAGATGTCCACACTGCCCGTCGATTACTGGAAACTGCTGGAAAAGAAAGGAATCCGTTCGAAGCCGTTTGCCCCGATCCTTCCGATCCTTTCCACGTATTATAATTACCGGGATCACAGGAAGATCCTGGTGATCGACGGCAAGGTGGCCTTTAACGGGGGCGTCAATCTGGCAGATGAATACATCAACCGCAAAGAACGCTTCGGGCACTGGAAAGATACGGCTGTCATGCTGAAAGGCGAGGCCGTCAAGAGCTTTACACTGCTGTTCCTGCAGATGTGGAACACCACGGTAAAAGAACCGTTATATCTGCCCTATCTGCAGGATACGGCAAAGGTTCCGGCCAAAGGGTATGTGATCCCGTACGGTTTCTGCCCTCTCTCCGGCGATAAGGTCGGTGAAATGGTGTATATGGATGTCCTGAATCGGGCCGGTACCTATGTGCATATCATGACACCTTACCTGATCCTGGACGGGGAACTGGAAACAGCCCTGCGGTATGCCGCAATGCGCGGTGTGGACGTGAAGCTGATCCTTCCCGGGATCCCGGATAAGAAAGGGGCGTATTCGCTTGCCAAATCCCATTATGGCAGGCTGATCGATGCGGGAGTCCAGATTTATGAGTATACACCCGGCTTTGTCCACGCGAAGGTCGTTGTGAGCGATGATGAAAAAGCAATCGTCGGAACGATCAATATGGATTACCGCAGTCTGTATCATCATTTCGAATGCGCGACCTATATGTTCCGGACGGACTGCATTCCGGATATAGAAAAGGATTTCCGGGATACACTGGCGCGCTGCCGTAAAGTGACAAAAGAAACCATTAAAAAAGAAAAAGTGTTCTATCGGCTTCTCGGCAGTATTCTGAAATTCGTGGCTCCGCTGATGTAGGCGGAACTGGGGGCAGGGAAAAAAGATCGTTCCCGAAAGGCAGATGGGAGATGGAAGAATGCTTGCAGCGGCAGGCAGATACGAAGGACAAAGTTATGACTACAGTTCAGATATTCACGATCGTTGCGTCTATGCTGGGCGGGCTGGCCTTATTCCTGTTCGGGATGAACACCATGAGCGACTCCCTGTCTTCCATGACCGGCGGCGCATTGGACCGCATCATCGGAATAGTAACAAAGAACCGCTGGCTGGCATTTGCATTCGGTACCCTAATGACAGCGGTTGTCCAGTCCTCTTCCGCGATCACGGTACTGACGGTCGGTCTGGTCAATTCCAGGATCATGGAGCTGGCACAGGCGATCGGTCTGGTCATAGGAGCGAACCTGGGGACAACGGCTACAGCCTGGCTGCTTTCCCTGAATGCGATCGACGGTCAGTCTCTTCTCATGACGATCATAAAGCCGAGTTCCTTTTCCCCGTTTCTGGCGATCTTCGGCGTTTTTCTGATGATGTTTGCACGCTCGGACAGAAAGAAGAAGATCGGGTCGGCGCTTCTGGGATTTGCCGTCATGATGATCGGGATGAACCTGATGAGCCAGGCAGTATCCCCGCTGCGGGAAGTGCCGGCGCTGCAGGAGATGCTGGTCAGTTTTTCGAAGCCGGCCCTGGGATTCCTTTTTGCCATGGTATTTACCATGATGATCCAGAGTTCGGATGCTGTCGTGGGTATTCTGCAGGCCTTTGCACTGTCTATGGGGATCACGTACGGTATGGCGATCCCTCTTGTCTGCGGCGCACAGCTGGGCACCTGCATTACATCCATCCTGTCTTCCATGGGCACTTCCAATAACGGCAAGCGGACGGCGCTTCTGAATCTGTATTATAATCTGCTTAAGGTTCTGCCGTTTATGGTGATCTTCTATGCACTCAACCAAGTGCTGCATTTTTCTTTTCTGGAACAGTCGGTCGGCGGGATCGGCATTCCGCTGTTCCATACGCTGGTCAACCTGCTGGGAGCCGCAGTCTGGCTTCCGCTGTCCCGTGTGATCGTTTCGCTGGCAAATCGTACTATTCCTTTCAGTGCGGAAGAAAAAGAAGAACGGGCAAGCGTGCTGACCATGCTGGATCCGCTCCTGCTGTCTACGCCCCGGTTTGCTCTGGAGCAGGTGGATAAGGCAATGAAGATCCTGGCAGAAACAGCGGAGGAGGCTTTTTCTACCGTCGGGAAGTTGAAAACAGACCCGGGATTCGAAGGAGCCGTACGGACTTTGTGTAAACGGGTCGAACGGTACCGTGACCAGATCGAAAAGTATATAACGGATATTTCTCTGAACAGCATTGAACCGGAACTGGCGCCGCAGGTCTCTCTTTTTACGAATGCCAATACGGCGTTCAGCAGCATCGGCCTGCTGGTCGGCAAGATCCTGGATCATTATAAAGCGATCCTGGCTTCCGGGGATCCTGTTTCGGAGGAAACCAGAACGGAGACCCGTGTTCTGGGAAGTGCGATCAGTGAGATCATTGCCATAACCGTGACAGGATTCGATCTGAAATCGGCGACACTATACGATACGATCCAGCTGTACCGGGAAGAGATCACGAATATGAGTGAGATCGTAAAGAAACGGCATGTCCGGCGGATGCATCAGGAGGAAGGACGGCATTCGTTAAGTACGCTGTTCACCGATATCTGCTATATCGAAGAGCAGCTGATCGATTACTGCGATCTGGTGGCCGATGCCCTGATCAAATACTCCAGACAGGAGGGACAGGAAGAAAGAATGTCGGAGGAGATGCGGGACAAGAAGAGAAAACAGATCAAAGCCCTGTTCCGCGATAAATACAGTATGCTGCAGATAGAGAACGAACAATAAGTGATCAGTAATAAAAAATAAAGAGAAATACGTTCCACTTTTTCTCATTTTTCTGCAACCGGGCCGGTTCTTTTGCGTGTATAGGATTGAAAACCGAAAGCAGTCAGCACGCAGAAAAAGGAGAATCGTGGTATGAAAAGAATGTGGAATGCAGCCATAGCGGCATGTCTGGCATCTGTTGCCGTATGCACCTCGACCGTATGCGCGGGAGAGAGCAGCCTGGACTTTCAGACAGAATACACAGACCGGGAGATTGAGAAACGGATCGACGAGATCGGAAAAGAATGCCTTGCTTTTTACCTGGAAGGATGGAATCCGGTGTTCGAAGAAACGGAAAGTACGGGCGCAGCCAACAGCAGCCCGCTGGATATGATCACCGGTTTATTTACATCCGGTTCGGTGCAGAGTGCTAAAACAGACGCCTGCTTCGAGGTCGAAGCAACTGCCGAAGAGGCCTGTATGGCGGCGGACGGAGCAGCGGAGTATGAAGCATATGTGGATATCGGCGCGCAGATCGACAGCCTGGCGCATGATCTTCCGTGGAACACAGAGGAATTTACAAAGATAGACGAACACGGTTTTACGTCGGTCCGCACACAGCCGTTTTCGACATTTGGCGCGGATGTGGATACGGCATCCTATTCTTTATTACGGCGCGGACTGATCGAAGCAGCCGCGGCCGAAGAGGCCGATCAGCAGGGAATATACTCCCGGTATTATGTCAGTCCTGTAGAGGAAAGTGCCATCCGGATCGAAGAGATGGTCAACTATTTTACGTATCATTACAAGGATCCCGAAGACGGTGAGAAATTCGGTGTTACGGCCAACCTTACAGCTTGCCCGTGGAATGAAGACTCCCTGCTGCTGCGGGTAGGCATCAAGGCGGAAGACAAAAAAGAAGCGTGCAAAGGCAACAACATCGTGTTTCTGATCGACACGTCGGGATCCATGGATGAATTTGACAAGCTGCCGCTTGTAAAAACAGCCATGAAGATCCTGGCAGATCAGCTGGACGATCACGACAGGGTATCCATTGTAACATATGCGGGCAGTGAAGAGGTTCTGCTGGAAGGGGCAGAAGGCAGTGATAAAAAAGAAATCACGCGCGCCTTTGGCAGTATGAAGCCGTGGGGAGGCACATACGGCGAAGGAGGGATTGAAAAAGCGTATGAGATTGCCCAAAAGTATTTTATCGAGGGAGGGAATAACCGCGTTGTTCTCTGCACAGACGGTGATTTCAATCTCGGTATTTCTTCCGCGGCAGGGCTGGAAGAACTTATCAGCAAAAAACGCGACACCGGCATTTTCTTCTCCTGCTTCGGATTCGGCGACGGGAATTACAGCGATACCAGAATGGAAACGCTGGCCGACAACGGGAACGGCAATTATTTCTACATAGACTGTGAAAGAGAAGCGAAGAAGGCCCTGGAAGAAGAATTCTTTTCAACGATCTATACAGTGGCAAAAGACACGAAGTTCCAGATCGAGTTCAACCCGGAAAATGTGAAAGGATACCGCCAGATCGGATACGAAAACCGCAGCATGGCAGCAGAAGACTTTGCCGACGATACCAAGGACGGCGGTGAAGTCGGTGCAGGACAGACCGTGACCGTACTGTATGAGATCGTACCGGCGGAATCGGAGATGGAGCTGGAGGTGCCTTCCAGGTATGGCAGTGCAGAAGAGCAGGAAGAAAAACAGGATGGTGTCTTTGCAGATGAACTTCTTACGGTAAACATCCGGTACAAAGAGCCGGATGGTGAGGAAAGCGTCGTGCGGGAATACCCGGTATCCCGGTCCGATATCGCAGATAAAATGGACGCCGATACATCCTGGGCAGCAGGCGTAGCACAGGCCGGTATGCTGATGCGCGGCTCAGAATACGCAGGCACATCGGAATTCGATGACATATACGACAGGCTGAAAAATGATCCGGAGATCATGGAAAACGATTATAAGGCAGAGTTCCTGTACATGCTGCGCCTGATGAAATCATACAAGGCGGCATAACAGAATGACCGTAAACAGAGTATTGTCGGAAAAACAGGCCATGAATTTTACAATGGCCTGTTTTTCGCAAAAGGGATGATGCCTTTGCAGCAGGCAGGCGATTGACTTTTGCAGATCCGAACCGGATAATGAAATAGTATGATATAGTGAAGATTATATAGTGAAGACTATGCATATATCTGCAGATTAGTGATCAGTAGGAAAGGTCCTGGATGGAAGACGCAGCAATCGTTGCCCTGTACTGGGAACGAAAGGAATCTGCCATAAAAGAAACGTCGGAAAAATACGGGCGATATCTGACAAAGATTGCCTGGAATATTCTGTCCGACAGGGAGGATGCGGAAGAAAGCGTGAACGATACCTATCTTCACGCCTGGCAAGCCATGCCCCCGCACCGGCCGCAGGTACTCTCCACTTTCCTGGGGAAAATTACCAGGCGTCTTTCCATCGACATATACCGGAAGCGGCACAGTGTGAAGCGCGGCGGATCGGAGTATGCGCTGTCCCTGGAGGAACTCTCCGACTGTATTCCCGGGGAGGGCAGCCCGGAAGAAGCGCTGGATGCGAAAGAACTGGCCGGCCATATAAATGGTTTTCTGCGGGACCTTGCACCCGAAGCCCGGAAACTGTTCATCAGGCGGTATTATTATTTTGATCCGCTCGCCGATACCGCTGCTGCGCTTGGCATGACGGAAAGCAAAGCAAAGACCGTGCTGTTCCGTACACGGCAGAAGCTGAAGGAATATCTCGAAAAGGAGGGTTATGTCCTGTGAAACGGGAAGATCTTTTGGATTCGCTGGAATATATAGAAGACGAATACATCGAAGAAGCGGATCAGACGCGGACAAAAGAAGCTCCCTCCGGAGAATCCGGCAAGATAACGCCCATCCGCAGAAGGCCGGTATCAGCCGCAAGATGGGGAACACTTGTGGCAGGCCTTGCCGTACTGGTCATCGCGGCAGTCGCCCTGACAGGTATTCTGAAAGTGCGGAGCGGGAACATGAATGCCATGAAGAGTGCCGAAGTCGCTCCTGTCGAAGAACCGCAGACCGTGGAATATGAGGCGGCAGAAACGGCCGGTACAGTCGTAGAAGAAGATGCCGCCGGTGCTATGACAGAAACGGCCGGCACAGGTGCAGAAGAAATCGCTGCTGAGGACATGGTGGACGAAGCCGCGGAAGAGATAGCTGCTGAGGACATGGCCGGTGAAGTTTCAGAAGAGCCGGCGGTCAGCAGCATGGCCGGCGGAGCCGTGGAAGAATACGCAGCTGACGGTATAACAGAAACGGCAGCGGAGGAAAAGGCAGATACTGCTGCGGAAGAGCCTGTGGGCCTTGCCGCGGCAGACGCAGAGGCAGAAGAATACAGTGTCAATAAAAAGGAGAATATGTATATGGCGCAGGCACCGGCTGCCGGATCAGAGAATACCGGCGAAGAGGAAGAGGCGGCAGCGGCGGAAGAATCCGTGCATGTACGTGTCCTGTCGGATGCCGGAGAAATTGTTTTTGCCCTGAATGATACACCGGCGGCAGCGTCACTTCTCTCCCAGCTTCCGCTCCGTGCGGAGACCGAACCATACAGTGACAACGAAATCGTATTTCATCCGGAGAAGCCGCTGGATACGGAAAACGGTACAGAAGGCGGCGGAACAGCGGGATACCTCGGCTACTATGCACCCTGGAACAATGTCGTTCTGTACTATGGCGATTTCGATGCGTATCCGGGACTGTACATTCTGGGTGAAGCTGTTTCCGGAGCGGAACATATCAAGGATATCCGGGGTGAGATATCCATAGAACAATGACCAGATGCGAACCAGTTACAATTAATCACACGGGAGGAGGCTTTTCATGAACGGTCAGAATTCGTATTTTCCCCATTTGTTCAGCCCGTTAAGGGTCGGGACCAAGACCATCAAAAACAGGATCGAGGCAGCACCGGCGCTGTTTGCCTTTCTGCATTATGTGGAAGGCGAAGCGTTCCACTATGAGCCGGGCGGACCGGAACGGGCTTTCCGGATGCTGGAAGCCAAGGCGGCCGGCGGTGCGGGCAGTGTCGTACTGGGTGAACTGAGTCCGAATCACGAACGGGACCGCCGTTTTCCGTTTGAGCCTTTTGTCGATTTTTCTTCCCGGTCGGACGAGATTTTTGAAATTCAGAAAAAAACCGCGGCCATGATCAAAAGCTATGGTGCGCTCGCCATGGGAGAACTGCTCTCCTGCGGAGAGATCAAGACGTTTATCGGTGACGGCACACAGCCGTGGGGACCGTCCGAAAAGGCCCTGGAAGACGGTGTGACCCATGTGCATGCCATGACGAAGGAAGATATGAGACAGTGTTATCAGGAATATGTGGAAGCCTGTCAATGGTTCCGCGATGCCGGATGGGATGGTGTCCTGATCCACTGCGGACACGGCTGGATGCCGGCCCAGTTTCTGTCTCCTCAGTATAATCACCGGACAGATGAATACGGCGGCTCCTTCGAAAACAGAGCCCGCTTTACCGTTGAACTGCTGCAGACGATCCGGGAGGCCATGGGGCCGGATTTCCTGCTTGAGATCCGGGTCAGCAGCGATGAGCATCTGCCGGGCGGCCTGACATTGCAGGACGCCGTAGCATACTGTGAACTGTGCGAACCATATATCGACATGATTCATGTGTCCTGCGGGCATTATCTGAGTTCCTCCCGCAGCTGGGAATTCACGACGGCTTATGCACCGCACGGGGCCAATATCGAGAATGCCGCTGTGATCAAACAGCATGTTTCCATTCCCGTGACCGTTGTAGGCGGGATCAATTCTCCCGAACAGGCAGAAGAAGCCATTGCAGCCGGAAAAGTGGATATGGTCTCCATGGGCCGTCAGTTCTTTGCGGATCCTGCCTTCCCGAACAAGGCCAGGGAAGGCCGTGCGGATGAGATCCGTCGCTGTCTGCGGTGCGGCCGGTGCTATCCGGGTCCGTCCGGAGAGCATGAGACGGAGATCTGGACGGTCAAATTCCCGCCGCTCGACTCCTGTACGATCAATCCGGACGGCGTCTGGCCGGCTTCTTTCCACAAGATCCTGCCGGAAGATATGCCGAAACCGGAGGCGGCACGAAACGTGCTGATCGTCGGAGGCGGCTGCGGCGGTCTGCAGGCCGCGATCACGGCAGCGGACAGAGGCCATCGGGTGATCCTCTGTGAAAAGGCGGATGTACTGGGCGGTGTGATCAATTTCACCGATCATACCGATCATAAGATCGATATCCGGAATTTCAAGGATCTGCTGATCCGGGAAGTGGAAAAGCGTTCCGTGGACATACGGCTGCACTGTGAAGTGACACCGGACATGATCCGGGAGATCAGCCCCGACGCTTTGATCCTGGCGGTCGGCTCCGACGATCTGATCCTGCCGATCGAGGGGATCGAAAATGCGATCCCGGCCATGGATGTCTATGGAGCGGACTTTACCAATCTCGGACACAGCGTGATCGTGCTGGGCGGCGGCCTGGTCGGCTGCGAAGCGGCCTGTGACTATATCGATCACGGAAAAGAGACCAC
>JAIKYQ010000117.1 GCA_024683035.1 Eubacterium sp. | reverse complement strand
ATTGGCGGCGCAAAGGCAAAAATCACAGTCAGCGGCTGTACGGATGCCGGGAGCTATACCATAGATCCGGACTGCACCTTTGCGGAAGGAAAAGAGTCCAACTATTTCATTTCCTATACAAACAATACATTGGAGATCTTATCGGCGCCTCTCACGATCAAGGCCAGTGATTCTAAGCCTTATGACGGTACACCGCTGGATGGTTCTGATCTGGAGGTGACTACGGAGGGTCTGGCAGAAGGGGAAGAGATCACTGTCACCGCTGACGGAACGATCACGAATGCTGGTACATTGGAGATCGGTACGGAAGAGATTCCGTATATCATTGACTGGGGCTCAGTAAATAAAGATAACTATTCTGTCACGGAGCAACCCGGCACCCTGACAGTAACGCCGGCTGACCTTACTATCAAGGCCAGCGGTTCTAAACCTTATGACGGGACACCGCTGATCGGACAGGATGTGGTTACAATCGATGGTTTGGCAGAAAGAGACCGTGCTAGTTTCAAAGTCACTGCCACCGGAACGATTACAGATATCGGTGAAGCAGATAATCCCTATACAATCGACTGGGGAACGGTAGAGCAGGGTAATTATTCATTCACAGAGGAAACGGAAGAAAAAGGTACTCTGACAGTAGAAAAAGCAACTCTGACTCTGTCCCTATCCTATACGGGCTATGAAGCTACCGACACCAGTTTAAGGCTTTACAACTTTGCCTTAACAGTTACCAGTAACAGCGCCGTAGAGCCTGTTGTTGTTTCTGAAGGCAATACATGGCCTAGTCCATATTATAGTGTTATTCTTTATGATGGTACTTTCCCAGTTTATTATAGCGGAGACTCTTGCAGGTGGAAGGTAACCGTTCCGGGAGATACATTTAGTGTTTCAGTATTTTGTTCTGGGACAGATGGATCCTATATAGAGTTGTTCTGTTCGTGTATTGGTGAAATCAATAATTATTTAATAACCCGTAATAATCCGCGTATTATAATCGGAAATCGAACAACCGAATCATCTGACAGTGACAGCTCTGACACAAGTGATTCCACAGACATGTCTACCTTATCTTCAACTAAAAAAGACAGAAAGATAGCTGCGGATATAGATGAGAAGAAAGATGACGCGATAAAAGAGGAGCCCGAGAAGAACTCAGAAGATACAAAAGAAACGGATGCGGTGGATAATCCTGAAAAAGAAGCAATTTTAGAAGAGGCTGTTGACCCTGCAGAAGAAAGTGGCAATGGTACGGAACCTGAAGACGGGATGACAGAGAAAGGTGCGGAAGCCGAAAAAACGGACGGAGAGTCTGATAAGGAGGATACGCCGTCCAAAGAAGATGCTGCCGTTTCGGAAGAAAAGACGGATCCAGCATCCGACGGGACGGAAAAAGATAAAGAAAAAACTGCTGCTGACAAAGATTCTTCAGAAAAACCCGATACAGGCAATATCTCTGCAGACGAAAAGAAACCGGAGTCCGGATCCGATACCAGATCCGTCGGCAGGGATGATCCTGCAGAAAGTACCGGAACGATCGGCGATGCGATTGTGAATGCCGGCGCGCAGGCGGGATCGGCGGTCGTAAGTGCTGTTGAGACCGTAGGGGAGAATACGGTGAACAGAGTGTCGGCGGCTGAATCGGATGGCGGACAGACAGAAGGAGATACATGAATACACGCAGACAATGGCTGATCTCATTCGTTGCAGCCCTGCTGGTCACTCTGGTGATCGGCACCGGAGTGATCCGGCGCATAGACCGGTGGATGCAGGACTGGCTTTATCAGCGTCCGGGTGTCACGTCCAGTGATATCGTTATCATCGGTATTGATGACGAAGCCTTTGAGGTGCTGGGCCCCTACAATACCTGGGACCGGAATATTGTGGCTTCTGCGCTGGAAGCATTGGCGTCGGATCCGGATAACCGGCCTGCCGTGACAGCCATTGACGTGCTGTATGCAGGCCATTCGTTTGCACAGGCGGACGACCGGCTGGCAGAAGCGGCAGCGAGCTTGGGCAATGTAGTCACGGCATCCATGGCGGAATACGGCGAAGAGGTGATCTGGAACAACGGACGGGCCGTATCGATGGACCGTTCGGCGGTCGTGGATTATGCACAGCCGTATGAGGAACTGCGTGCGAATACCGTACAGGGGCATATCAATGCCATGTATGATTCCGACGGTGTGATGCGGCATGCGATCCTGTACGTAGAGCCGGGGGAAGAACGCGTTTATTCCATGGCCTGTGAAACCGCCCGGCTGTTTGAAGAACAGAACGGACGCAAGCTGCAGCTTCCTGCAGACGGAGAGCAGCGATTCTGTTATATACCATACAGCGCCAGACCCGGGAACTATTATGACGGTGTTTCCATTGCACGGCTTATTAGCGGAGAGGTCCCTTCGGAATACTGGGCCGGTAAGATCGTTTTGATCGGGCCGTACGCAGCCGCGTTGCAGGATGCTTATTTTACGCCGATCGACAAAGGAAGCCCCATGAACGGCGTGGAGATCCAGGCGAATGTGATCCAGAGTCTGCTGGAGGGAAACTATAAAAGGGAAACGACCGGCTTTTTACCGCTGCTGATCCTGTTCCTGCTGTGTTTCGTCATCGGAAAGCTGTTTCAGCGCATGAGTCTGAAAAACGGCGGCTTTTTGTTCGCCGGTCTGATCGTGCTGAGTATCGTGGGAGCCATCCTTCTGTATAAACTGGGGTTTGTCATACATCCGCTGTGGCTGCCTGCCGGTGTGGCCGTACTGTATCTTCTGTCAGTCATCACGCATTATATACGGGCCGCAAAAGAGAGACAGGCCCTTGCCCTTGAAAGGGAACGTCTGGGAGCAGAACTGGCACTGGCTTCCCGGATCCAGCTGAACTCTCTTCCCAAAACCTTTCCGCCTTTCCCTGGACGTCACGAGTTTGATATCTACGCATCCATGACGCCGGCAAAAGAGGTAGGCGGTGATCTGTATGATTTTTTCCTGATCGACGAGGATCATCTGGGACTGGTCATCGGAGATGTTTCCGGCAAAGGTTTTCCGGCTGCCCTGTTCATGATGGTGGCTACGTCCCTGATCCGTAATGAGGCCATGCGCGGCACAAGCCCTGCCCATGTTCTGCAGACAGTCAACAGGCAGATCTGCTACCGGAATCCCGACGAGATGTTTGTGACGGTCTGGCTGGGCGTATTGGAAATATCCACCGGAAAGCTGACGGCGGCCAATGCCGGGCATGAATATCCGATCCTGAAAAAAGCAGGGGAAAGCTTTGCTCTGTTCAAAGACCGCCACGGGTTTGTGATAGGCGGTATGGAAGAGACAAAGTATAGAGAGTATGAGATCATGATGACGCCGGGCGCCAAGCTGTTTGTGTACACGGACGGTGTGGCGGAGGCTGCCAATACGGAAGAAGAACTGTTCGGAACAGAGCGGCTGGTTGATCTGCTGTGCAGCGGAGAAAACGGTTCCCCGCAGGAGATTACGGATCATGTAAAGCAGGGTGTACAGGCATTTGCCGGCGATGCACCGCAGGCGGACGACCTGACGATCCTGTGTCTGCAGTATAACGGGACGGTTGAGAGAGATGGATAAACGGAAGATACTGGTGGTAGACGACGAAGAACGGATGCGGAAACTGGTACGTGATTTCCTGGTCCGTGACGGGTATGAGGTCATCGAAGCCGCAGACGGAGAAGAAGCGCTGGAAAAATTCTATGCAGACCGGGACATTTCGCTGCTGATCCTGGATGTGATGATGCCGAAGCTCGACGGCTGGCAGGTATGCCGGGAGATCAGGAAGGACTCCCGTGTCCCGATCATCATGCTGACAGCCCGCGGAGAAGAGCAGGATGAACTGCTGGGGTTTGAACTGGGGGTGGATGAATACATCGCCAAGCCCTTCAGCCCGAAGATCCTGGTGGCCCGTGTAGGCGCCCTGCTGCGGCGTACCTCAGAGGTACAGGAAGAAAAACTCAGCGTCGGCGGGATCGCGGTGGACAAAACAGCCCACCAGGCATGGATCGATGATAAGGCCATCGACCTGAGCGTAAAGGAATTTGACCTGCTCTGTTATTTCCTGGAAAACCGGGGCATTGCCCTTTCCAGGGAGACGATCCTCAATCACGTATGGAATTACGATTATTTTGGTGATGCGCGTACGATCGATACGCACGTCAAGAAACTGCGCAGTAAAATGGGAGACAAGGGAAGTGCGATCAAAACTGTCTGGGGACTCGGATACAAGTTTGATCCCTGAAAACAGGCAGTGGATATATCATGTGATCCGGCTGTCCTGCAGCGGATGATCATGAATAAGCAGCAGCAACAGGAACAGCAAGGAGGTACTCATGGGACAGAGAACAGACATTCATAAAATCCTCATCATCGGATCCGGTCCGATCGTGATCGGTCAGGCGTGCGAATTTGACTATTCCGGCACACAGGCCTGTAAGGCGCTGCGGTCGCTCGGTTATGAAATCGTATTGGTCAATTCCAATCCGGCTACGATCATGACAGATCCCGAAATGGCGGACGTTACTTATATAGAACCGTTGAATGTGAATCGGCTGGAGCAGATCATTGCCAGGGAACGGCCGGATGCACTGCTGCCGAATCTGGGCGGGCAGTCCGGTTTGAATCTCTGTGCGGAATTGTATAAAGAAGGCATTCTGGATAAATAC
>JAIKYQ010000013.1 GCA_024683035.1 Eubacterium sp. | reverse complement strand
TCCGCCTTCAAAAGTACCAATACTACCTTTCCATACCATGCCTTCTTTAAGACTTGGGGCAGTTACTAAGTCTCCGTCTTTCACCGACTGTGGAACGCCATCAAAGGTAACCGTATGCATTACTTCCCCTTCTGCATACACCTTCACACCGGTTCCGCCGGCCACGGTTGACAGGATCATAGTCAGAACCAGCAGAACGCCCAGCATAACAGTTTTCATCTTTTTCATAAGCCTCTACGTCCTTTCTTTTTTGTTCTCCCCATCCCCTTGTCTGGACTATATTATATAACACTCAGCCTTTCTGTTTTTCACCAATTTATTTCTAATTTATTACAGTTTTATTAATCGGGTGCGGTCGCTATGACTTTGTTCATTTTGTATATGGCCATTTTTATGACCTCGCACGTATCGAGCATTGAATATTCATACGGGTTTGTTTAGAATAAACAATAGCATTCGCTGAAAGGGTGTACCTACATGTTTTCATTTTTACTTAAGCCGATCTCTTTTTTGTTTATCATTCTCTTTACCTGGTTTCTGAAGCGGCTGGGTCTGTTTCATAAGAGTCTGGCGCTTGTTGTGCTGGCCATTCTGATGAATATCACGCTTCCGGCCACTGTCATCACCGTGTTCGGCAACTACGGTTTCGACAAAACCATGCTCTGGCTGACCTTTGTGGGCGTGGCTGCCTCTATGACACCTTACTTTCTGACCTATTTCTTTTCCAGACGTCTGTCTCGCGAAAAGCGTATCTTTTACATGATCAGTATGTCCGGTTTCAATATAGGCTGTTACGGTCTCCCAATCCTGCAGGCCCTGTTCGGCCCTCTGGGAGCCATGTCCTGCATTATGTTTGATATGGGTAATACGGTCATGATGAGCAGCGGCAACTATGCGTTTACTTCTCTTCTGCTCCCGACAGAGGGGGAAGAAAAAGTCACTGTCGGCAAAATGATCCGGCGATTCTTTTCTTCGGTTCCCCTGCTTTGCTACATTGTTCTGATCATTCTCAGTCTCTGCGGCATCCGTATTCCCGGAACGCTGGTGGATTTTGTCACGCCCATGGCCAATGCGAATGCATTTCTGGCCATGTTCATGCTCGGCCTGCTGTTTTCACCGCCGGCCAAACGTTCCGACTGGAAAGATACGGTTCTCGTGCTGATTTTCCGGTACGCTTTTTTATCCGCTGTCGCTTTTCTGTGCTGGAAATTTCTTCCTGTTCCGCAGAATATCCGGGATCTGCTGGTGGTCATTTTGTTCTGTCCGATCGGGTCCTTCGCACCGGCTTTTATCGAAAAATGCCACGGCGACGGGGAACTGGCATCCTTTGCCAACTCCGTATCGACCATCCTGAGTCTGGTCATCATGACAGCCCTGTCCTATCGCCTGATTGGAGGATAAACATAAACGGAAGGTACTGCGTACATACTGCGAGGGGGCTGTGAACAGCTCCCTCGCATTCTGTCTTCAGGTTCTTTCAGACAAAAGCCCCTGTCTCTTATGCATTCTTTCCTTTGATGTATTCATCAATGCCTTTGGCGGCTGCCTTGCCGGCACCCATAGCCAGGATGACCGTAGCGGCTCCGGTAACGGCATCGCCCCCGGCAAAAACCCCTTCCTTGGTGGTCTGACCGGTTTCTTCATTGGCCACGATGCATTTCCGGCGGTTCGTTTCCAGACCGGCTGTCGTACTGGAGATCAGCGGGTTCGGGCTGGTTCCCAGACTCATGATCACGGTATCGGCTTCGATCTCGAATTCACTGCCGGGAATCTCTACCGGACGGCGTCTTCCGGAAGCATCCGGCTCACCCAGCTCCATGCGGATGCAGCGCATGCCCTTGACCCAGCCTGTGCTTTCATCCACCAGGATTTCTACCGGATTGCACAGCAGATTGAAAATAATGCCTTCTTCTTTCGCGTGATGGACTTCTTCCACACGGGCCGGCAGCTCGGCTTCACTTCTTCTGTATACGATGTGGACGTCCGCACCGAGACGCAGTGCCGTTCTGGCCGCATCCATGGCCACGTTGCCGCCGCCGACAACACAGACTTTTTTGCCGACCTTGATCGGGGTATCATAGTCGTCGCGGAAGGCCTTCATCAGGTTGTTCCTGGTCAGGTATTCATTGGCAGAGAAAACGCCCAGTGCGCTCTCGCCCGGGATTCCCATGAACATCGGCAGGCCGGCGCCGGAACCGATGAAGACAGCCTCAAACCCTTCTTCTTCCATCAGTTCGTCGATCGTTACGGATTTGCCGATGACCACGTTGGTCTCGATCTTTACGCCAAGGCCCTTGACATTCTCGATCTCTTTGTCGACGACATCGATCTTCGGCAGACGGAATTCCGGAATGCCGTATGCCAGCACGCCGCCGGCTTTGTGCAGGGCTTCAAAGATCGTTACGTCATAGCCCCATCTCGCCAGATCGCCCGCGCAGGTCAGGCCGGCCGGGCCGGCACCGATGACAGCGACTTTGTGTCCGTTCTTCTCTTTGGCCGGAACCGGTTTGATGCCGTTTTCGCGGGCCCAGTCCGCCGTAAAGCGTTCCAGTTTACCGATGGAGACCGGATCGCCTTTGATGCCGCGGATGCAGTATTTCTCACACTGGCTTTCCTGCGGGCACACACGGCCGCAGACTGCCGGCAGGGCACTGGAGTCCGAAAGGACTTCATAGGCCTTCTTGAAATCTCCTTCTTTTACACCGGCAATGAATTCCGGAATATCAATATTGACCGGGCAGCCGGTAATGCATTTCGCGTTTTTGCAGTGAATGCAGCGCGAGGCTTCCGCCATGGCTTCCTCTGCGTTATATCCGTAGCAGACCTCGTCGAAATTCTTCGCCCGGGCTGCCGCATCCTGTTCTCTTACAGGAATTCTTTCCAGCACGTTCACTTCCATAATCTATTTTATCCTCCTCATTATGCAGATCATCTTCTCCGTTTTCTTTCAGTTCCGGCTTTCGGAATGAAAATCAGCCGCAGTTTCCGCAGCCGCCGGAATGCGTAGCGCCTTCCTGCAGTTTCAGCATGGCACGGCCTTCTTCTGTTTTATACATCTGCATACGCTGCATGGCCTGATCGAAATCCACCAGATGTCCGTCAAACTCCGGTCCGTCGACACAGGCAAACTTGACTTCGTCACCAACGATCAGACGGCAGGCGCCGCACATGCCGGTACCGTCCACCATGACCGGGTTCATGGAAACGATGGTCTTGATGCCCAGTTCTTTTGTCAGTTTGCAGACAAATTTCATCATGATCATCGGACCGATGGCTACACAGTGATCGTACTCGTGACCTTCTTTGACCAGGTCTTCCAGACATTTGGTAACCATACCCTCGCGTCCGTAAGAGCCGTCATCGGTCGTGATATACAGATTGCAGACTTCTTTGAATTCGTCTTCCAGGATGACCAGATCTTTGGTCTTGGCACCGATGATCGCATCGGCTGTAACGCCGTGCTCATGGAGCCATTTAACCTGCGGATAAACGGGAGCTGTGCCCACGCCGCCAGCGATGAAAAGGATTTTTTTCTTTTTCAGTTCTTCAATGGGTTCTTCTACCAGATCGGACGGACGGCCCAGCGGTCCGACAAAATCCATGAAAGAATCCCCGGCTTTCAGTTCTGCCATCTTCGTAGTAGAAGCGCCGACCGGCTGGAAAACAATCGTGACGGTGCCGGCTTCCCGGTCATAGTCACAAATTGTCAACGGAATGCGTTCCCCCTCCTCATCGCTCTTTGCGATCAGGAACTGTCCCGGCTCACAGCGTGACGCCACACGCGGAGCTTCGACGACCATACGATAGATGTTAGCCGCCGGTTTGTCTGCCTGCAAAATCCTGTACATAATTTCTTCTCCTGTTCTTTGATCATACAGCCCGTAACATATCAACAGTTCCATATAACTATACTGCTTTTATTTTACGCTACTTCCCCATGCTATTGCAACCTGCCTTTTGGACCGTCCTATTCTATCTGCGCGTGAATCCATTCTAAACTTACATGATAATTTTATGATTCTTACAGTCATTTTGTGGTATGATGATACAGACAGCTATAATCATGCAGCTGCATACATTATTCTTAAGGAGGTTTCTACATGAAATACAGAATTCAGAGAGCAAAAGGCAGAGAGGGCAGCACCATTTACGATTACAGCGCTCCGGGACACTATCAGTGCGTTCCGACCAGACTTTTTGATATCGACGGCGCCGGCGCCAACGACATCGAAGGCGGCAAGATCATCATGGGAATCACCTACTTTGTTCCGGGCGGCTATACTGATTTCACAAACAACCCGATGGAATCCATTTATTATATCCTGACCGGTGAAATGACCCTTAAGACAGACGACGGCGAAACCGTTCTGAAAGCTGGCGACAGCTTCCATTGCGTCGGCGGCGTCAACAAGTCCGTCTGCAATACCGGCGAAGAAGTCTGCAAAATGCTGGTTGTCCTTCAGCCGCCGCAGGCCTGATCCGGCTTACATCATCTAAAATAAACACGGACTGCCGCATTCTTTTGGAATAGCGGCAGTTTTCTTCTTCACAAAACCCGGAAGCACGACTGTACTCCCGGGTTTCCACAACGTTTTTGTTCTTTCCGTGTCTGTCTTTCACGAACGATAGCGGATACAGAGCATGGTCAGATCATCCGACTGTTCCGTACCGCTGACAAAACGTTCCACGTCGGCTTTCACGGCAGCGAGTATCTCATCCGGTCCGGACGCCTCCGGACGGTTAAGTGCCTCTGTAAGCCTTTCGAGACCATAGAATTCTCTTTTTGCATTCGCTGCTTCCGGCACGCCGTCCGTATACAGGAAGATGGTATCACCGGGCTGCAGCGCCACCTCATAGTCCTGGTATCGGGACCGGGCCAGGCCGCCCAGAACAAATCCGCGCTTGTCGTGCAGCAGTGCAAAGTCTCCGCCCTTTTTCCGGATGACCGGTTCTTCGTGACCGGCACTGCAGGCAGTCAGCATGCCGCTCTGCAGATCCAGGATACCCAGCCACACGGTGACAAACATATGGGTCGTATTATTCCGGGCCAACTGTGCATTGACGGAAGCGAGGATCTCCGCCGGTGTACCGCCCGCAGCGGCGCGGTTCTTGATCAGGTTCTTGGCCGACATCATAAACAGTGCCGCCGGAATTCCTTTTCCCGACACATCGGCGATCACAAGTGCCAGATGCTGTTCATTCTGATAGAAGAAATCATAGAAATCACCGCCCACATCTTTGGCCGGATCCATACTGGCGCTGAGCGAAAATTCCGGGCGGCCTGAAAAATCCGGTTCCCTGTCCGGCAGAGCGGACTGCTGGATCTGTGCTGCCAGGCTCAGTTCCGTTTCAATCCTCTCTCTTTCCGCGGTAATGCGCGTCAGCTTATCCAGGTCGTGGACGATCCGTGTCTGCATGGAACGGACTCCCCGATACAGGTCGCTGATCTCATCATTGGCGGGGCGGTTCATATGCACCACCTGATCCATGGTATAGGCCCCTTCCCCTTCCGAGAACCGGTCACTTCCTTTCTGCAGAATACGCAGCGGTCTGATCGCCACACGGCGGATCACGAACACACTCACCGGGATCAGGACCGCAATAAAGACCAGCAGGAACAACAGGCAGTTTATCAGAAACCAGTGCGTTTCTTCCTGTACCATATCCATGCCTATGGAAGCGAAAACAAGTGCTTTTTCATCTGCATCACCCTGCTCCATATCGCCGAGGACCTCGTTCACCGTACAGAGCCAGCGGCCCTGCACCTCATAGAGGACGGCTTTACTGCCGCTGCGTGTTCTCAGTTCATAGCGGCTGTCCTCATTCAGATCCCACGAACCCAGTTTCATCACATCGGCATCAGAACTCGCCAGTATGTACCACTCGTCCTCCTTTTCATACAACAGAAGAACCGATTCCATGTGGAACGTATCCTGGCTCTCTTTCAGGTAAGCACAATACGCTTCCCTCTCGTCGTACAGTGAATACTCCGTAAACTCCTCTCCGAATTCACTCGGCCGGCTTTTCAGCCAGTTTTCCAGCAGTTCCGGATCATGCTCCTGTTCTGCCCTGTCCTTTATCTGCCAGAACTCTTCTGTATCGATCTGCTCCCATATCCAGTCGGCGAATTCCTCGCCGATGGTGAGTTTCACCGTTCGAATGGCATTTTCCAGCTCCCTGATATACAGATTCTCGATCTGCCGGGAATTCAGAAAAAAAGCAATCAAAACCAACCCGACAGCCAGACAGACAAGCGCGGTAACGATCAGGATGTTCAGTTTAAAAGCCAGGGTCACCCGCCGCCTGCTGCGCATGGGTGCTTTTTCTGTATCTGTGGTCTTATTCACGTGCTCCTATCCCTGTTTCTCTTTATACATAACTGCCTACACAGAACATAGTCACATCCGAGCAGCATAACTGTTTTTCTTCGCAGTCCACGATATCTACATGGACGAGAACGCTGCTGCGGCCCCGGTGCACGACCCGGCTTTTTGCCGTGATCCGGCCCTCTGTCACATTGCCGATATAATGTGTATCTGCCTGGAGCGTGACATACTTTCTGCCGTCTGTGCGGGCTGTTGTAGCCGCGCAGAAATCCGCCATGGTAAAGAAAAGCCCTCCATGCACAAAGCCCGCAAAGTTTTTCAGCTCATCCCTTCCTTCCAGATCCACGCATACCTCCACATGGTCCTTCTCCAGAACCGTGATCTGAATGTGGCAGTATTTCGGAAAGGGATTCGCCAGAGAACGTGCCATCACCTGCTGCAGCAGTTCACTTTCCGGTGTCTCTTTTCCCTGCCGGTATTCTTTCTCCATGTGCCTGTCCTTTCTGCTGTATATCATGATACGTGATCAGGATCCGGTTTCCCGTCACTGGATTTGATATGCCGTCCCACGATTTCCGATACATCGGAAATAGCGGTAAACGTACTGCCCTCGTCCTGCTGAATGATCCGCTTCAGGGCATGGATCTCAGCACGCGTGATCACGCAGTACAGGATATCTTTTCCTTCATTGCTGACAAATCCTTCGCCTTTCAGAAATGTGACGGTCCTTCCCAGTTCTGCATAGATCTTATCCGCCAGCCTTCTGCCGTTGTCCGAGATGATCATAACCGCTTTGGTGCTGTCCAGACCGATTTCCACCATGTCTATCACGCGGGATGTGATAAAATACATGACCAGGGAATACATGCCCCGGTCCAGTCCGAACAGGAAGCCGGCCACAGCATAGATGACAATATTTATCAGCAGAATGATCTGACCGACCGAAAAGGTCACACGTCTGCTCAGCAGGATGGCTACGATCTCCGTACCGTCCAGGCACCCGCCGCCCCGCAGTACCAGGCCGACGCCGACACCCAGCAGGATCCCGCCGAAGATCACCCCCAGGAACACATCATACGTCGCATTGACCATGGCCTCAAAGACACCGGTCATGATCGAGAACAGGACCATCGCATAACCGACGCGCAGCACGAACCAGTGTCCCAGTTTTCTCCAGCCCAGCACCACAAAAGGCAGATTGATCAGCACCATCAGCACACCCAGACTGACCGGCAGGTAGTGGGCCAGGATCATGCTGACACCGACGACACCTCCGTCAAAAACATCCGTCGGCACCAGGAATTCTTCCAGAGCAAACGCCGCCAGGATGGATCCTGCCGTCAGCTGCAGGAACGAAGCAACTTCATTTTTCATCAGCACTCTTTTCATATCATGCATGGCATCCACCTTCTGTGCACGGCAGCAGTATTCCTGCTTTAATGTCAAGTGTATCATATCACACAGCATTCTGCTGTTTATTTCTTCGAAAAACAGTTTTTTGGCAGATCATACTAAATATGATATGATTACAACGCAAAAAGTGCTGAGCCCATGCAAGCTTTCCTGCGAATGGGCAAAAGTGCCTGGCTGTGCCCCTGCATGAGGAGAAGCGGGGCCCCATGGAGAATGATGAAAAAGTTTCTGCTGACCATTCTGATCTTGTTTCTCAGTGTTCTCACACTGTTTGCGATCGGCGAATACACCGGTCGGTTTTCGATGCCCTTTCCGGAGGTTTCTTCTCTGAAACAAACCGCTTATGAAGCGGCTCAAGCTGTGCAGGATCTGTTTGCCTTTCTGAGTGAAAAAATCGGATTCGGAGAACCTGACGCCCGGAAGGCCCGGCCATATATTCAGATCCCGGAAGAGTACCATGTGATCCGCCGACCCCCGATAGAAGAAACAGACGGCACGGTATCCTATGACTACAGCCGTCTATATGAAGAACTGACCCGTGCCCTGGATGAGAGGATCGAATATATCTGTCTGGAGGGAGTGGAATTATCCTGGCCGGCCGTGCATTCCCTGGATTATTCCTCGTTCTGGGTCGATGATTTTACCTGTTACCGTCAGTACGGATATCCCTCCGATGAAGAGGAACCGACCTTCCTGTACTTTTACGACTTCCGGTATCTGGATCTTTCCCGGGAAGAGATCCAGTCCATGAAAGCGGAAATGGATGCGGCAGCCGCCCAGATCCTTTCCGGTATACCGGATGGGATTGATGACTGGACGACCGCCAAATACCTTCATGACGCACTCTGCCGGACGGTCACTTATGACCACTCACTGAGCCAGCCCCATATTTATGACGGATACGGCGCATTGGTCAATCATACCGCCGTCTGCGAAGGCTATGCCATTGCCTTTCATATTCTTGCGGAAAAGCTGGGGTACTACAGTTCTGTCTCCACTTCCGACACACACGCCTGGACCCATATGAACGTCCCCTCGTATGACGAATACATCGATATCACCTGGGATGACGAAGACCTGACTGACCGGGACGGGGACCCCTATATTTCCTACGACTATTTCTTCCTGAAACGGGAAGAAGTAAATGGTCTGGACTCTCACGAAATCACCGGGGGCAGCCCGTATGCGGCGAATACGGAAGAAGCGGTCCCGTACAATTATCATGCGCATGAAGGATATCTGCTGTACAGCTGTGATGTGAATGCCGTCATCTCCGCCTATCAGACACAGTATCTGCAGGGATCCAACTATCTGACCGTGCGATTTGCCGGCGATGAGGATTATGAGACAGCCAAAAACTGGGAGCAGGACGGCACGCTGCGCAGCATTCTGGAAACGATCGGTTATTATGAACCGTTCTATTACTGGTATAACGATAACGTTCATACGGTAAACGTAGGGCTGTATCCGCCTTAGGCGGCGGCAGCCTGGTTCCTTCCTGAAAAACCGGTCACAGATTTATGCATGATGGCCAATGATTACCCTTACATTACCTTTACAATAGGTAATCTTCCATGGTAAACTGAAGCTATCATGTTTATACTTTTTTTATTATTCTGGATTATTCTGAACGGACGTGTGACGGCGGAGATCCTGCTCATAGGAGCTCTGATCACATTGTTTGTCTCTTTTTTCTTTTATCGCCTGCTGGGATGGCGTTTGCAGTATGACAAAATCCTGGTGCGTAATCTGCCGCTGCTTCTTTTATATGCCGGCAATCTGATCTGGGAAATCCTTTTGTCCACTTTTCATGTCATGAAGCTGATCTGGAATCCCTCCGGGAAGCCTGACCCGCTTATGGTAGAATTCCATTCCGGTCTGTCCGGTTCTTTTCTCAATGTACTTCTGGCCAATTCCATTACGCTGACTCCCGGTACTTTCACTGTTGTGCAGGAAGGGGACCGCTTTGTGATCCACTGTCTGCGCCCGGAGTACGCAGAAGGCCTGGATGACTCCTCGTTCATACATCTGCTGAGGAGGTTCCGCATATGACGATCGAACAGGCCTATTCTCATCTCTATTTCATCGTTCTGATCTGCCTGGCTGTCCTGATCGGGATCACTTTGATCCGCTCCGTTAAGGGACCGCTGGTAACCGACCGCCTGCTGGCTGTCAACATCATCTGCGCCATGGTCATCGCGGCGGTCCTGATCCTCTGTGAGCTTCTGAAAGAAGCCTATCTTCTGGATGTCGCACTGATCTACGCCCTGATCAGTTTTATTTCTGTTCTGGTCTTTGCTTCTGTGTATATACGGAGGCACAAGGCAAAAGAGAACGCCGCCTCGGAAAAAACCGCTGCCCTGGATGCAGATCCGGCAGAAACAAGAGAAAAGGAGGATGGCGCATGACGTGGTTTCGTTTTATCCTGACCGCTATTTTGCTGGGCGTTGCCCTGTTTTCCTTTGCCTCTGCGGTACTGGGCAATTTCCGTTTTGGTTTTGTCATGGACCGGATCCACGCTGCCGGCATTGGGGACACTCTGGGGCTTTCCAGTGTGGCTTTGGCTTCTATGATTGGCAGCGGGGAAGCCATGACCATTCTGAAGCTGCTGCTGATCGTTGTTTTTATGTGGTGTACCTCACCGGTGTCTATCCATTTCCTGGGCCAGATCGAATACTATATGGATTCATCCGTTGATGCACACACAAAACGGTATGACCGGAAGGAGGATTCACATGAACCTGTCTGAGATCTTCCGCATACTTCTTCTGATCCTGCTGATCGCCTGTGCGATCGGGGTTAATCTGACACATAAACTGCTGCCGGCTGTCATCATATTCATGTCGTACAGTTCGGTCATGTCCCTGGTCTGGCTTCTGATGGAATCGCCGGATCTGGCGATCACCGAGGCCGCTGTCGGGGCAGGCGTGACCAGTATCCTGTTTTTCCTGACCCTTCGGAAACTTCGGTCAGGAGATAAAGATGATACGGAGGACCGGTCATGAAAGAAAAACTGCGTGCCTGGCTTTCCGAAGAGTACTCCGGCATGGAAAGCTTTCTGGAAACAGAAGAACGGCCTTATATCTCCCGGGCAGAAGAGAAGCGTTCCGAACATATCTGGGAAGAACGTCTGCTGCACAGTCCTGAAACACAGATTGCTGTCCAGAAGGGAAGAAAGCACTGGAAAACGATCAATCACATTTTTGCCGCCTTCGGTTATGCCGTCTTCATCTTGGCCGTGCTGTATGCCGTCGCCCATCTGCCCCGGTTCGGCACAGACAATCCTCTGGCGGATACCGTAGCCAAACGCTATATCGAATCCGGGCTGGAAGAAACCGGCGCC
>JAIKYQ010000011.1 GCA_024683035.1 Eubacterium sp. | reverse complement strand
TGGGCGGCGTGGATGTCCGCGATACGGATCCCCATGTGCTGATGGATCAGGTTGCCTTTGTTTTCCAGAACGACCGTCTTTTCAAGGCGAGTATCCTGGAAAATGTACGGGCTGCCCGTCCGGATGCCTCGCGGGAGGAGGCACAGGCCGCTCTTTCCGCTGCGCAGTGCGATGACATCCTCGAAAAGCTTCCTGACGGGATGGATACGGTCATCGGGACGGAAGGGACCTACCTTTCCGGCGGCGAGCAGCAGCGCGTGGCCCTGGCGAGGGCGATCCTCAAGAATGCCCCGATCGTGGTTCTGGATGAAGCCACAGCATTTGCCGATCCGGAGAACGAAGCTCTGATCCAGAAGGCTTTTGCGATTCTGACAAAAGACCGTACCGTCATTATGATCGCACATCGTCTGTCAACGGTCGTCGGCGCGGACAAGATCATCGTGCTGGATTCCGGCCATGCAGTGGAAGAAGGAACTCATACGGAGCTCGCTGCAGCCGGCGGCCTTTATGCGAAAATGTGGGCCGATTACAACCGGGCAGTGAAATGGCGCATTTAGGAGGTGGAACTCATGTTCGGAAAAGAATTTCAGAGAAAATATGCTCTTACCGATCAGGGCATCAGAAACACAAAGCAGGGCACCTTCTGGACGGTCGTCGTCAATCTCATCGTGATGGGAGGCATGGGGATCCTGTACCTGATGATGTCCGGGTATATGGCAGTCCTGACCGACGGAGAAGAACTGCCGAAAGCCTTCCCGTTCATACTCCTTGTTCTGGCTTTCCTGGTGTTGTCGTTCATCACGCATCTGCAGCAGTACCATGCTACATACGGCCTGGTCTACGGCGAGGTCAAAGCAGTCCGCATCGGATTGGCCGAGCGGCTCAGAAAGCTGCCCCTCGGCTATTTCGGCAAACGTGACCTGGCTGACCTTACGGAGACGATCATGGGCGACGTGAACCGTCTGGAACATGTCTGGTCCCATTGCCTGGGATATCTGTACGGCTCCTATATTTCAACGGCGATCATAGCGACCGGCATGCTTATCTATAACTGGCGGATGGCCGTCGCCTGCCTGTGGGGCGTCCCGGTGGCGTTTGCGCTGCTGTTCGGCAGCAGAAAGCTTACCAGACATAATTCCGAAGTCACCAAGGCGGCAGGTGTTCAGGTGTCTGACGGCATTCAGGAGACATTGGAAAATATCCGGGAGATCCGCGCGACGAATCAGGAAGACAGATTCCTCAAGGCCCTGGACGATAAGATCGACTATCATGAGAAGACCATGCTCCGGGGCGAGCTTCACACCGGTATCTTCGTCAACGCGGCGAGTGTGATCATGAGGCTGGGCGTGGCGACGACCATCCTTACCGGAACAAATCTGATCCTGTCGGGCGAGATCGACTTCATGGTCCTGTTCATGTTCCTGCTTGCGATCACACGTGTCTATGCGCCGTTCGACCAGGCGCTGGCGCTGATCGCGGAGATGCTCATGTCTCAGATCTCCGCGAGCCGGCTGATGGAGATCCATGATACGAAGACAGCGGAAGGCACGGATACTTTTGCCCCGGCAGGACACGATATCGTATTTGAGAACGTCGGTTTTGCCTACAACGACGAAAAGGTGCTGCGCGGCGTCAGCTTTACGGCAAAAGAGGGCGAGGTCACGGCGCTGGTCGGTCCGTCCGGTTCCGGCAAGAGCACCTGTGCAAGGCTGGCTGCCCGCCTGTGGGACATTTCCGAGGGCAGCATCCGTGTCGGCGGCATCGATATCAGTTCAGTCGATCCCGAGACCCTGCTTACGGACTATTCCATGGTATTCCAGGACGTGGTCCTCTTTGACGATACGGTCATGGAAAATATCCGACTCGGAAAGCACGGCGCGACAGACGGGGAGGTCCTGGCTGCTGCGGCTGCCGCCAACTGCGACGAGTTCGTGGAAAAGCTGCCGCAGGGCTACGCGACGCCGATCGGCGAAAACGGAGCAAAGCTCTCCGGCGGCGAGCGGCAGCGTATCTCTATCGCCCGGGCACTGCTGAAGAACGCGCCCATCGTTCTTCTGGATGAGGCAACCGCCTCCCTCGACGTGGAAAACGAAACGAAGGTCCAGGGCGCGCTGTCACGGCTTCTGGCAGGAAAGACCGTTCTGGTCATCGCGCACCGCATGCGCACCGTGGAGGCTGCGGATAAGATCGTGGTTCTGGCTTCCGGCAGGGTCGCCGAGGAAGGAAGTCCCGCCGAACTGCTCGGAAAGGAGGACGGTATCTTCAGACACATGGCACAGCTTCAGAGTGCCAGTGCCGCCTGGAGCATCTGATAAAGGCAGAATACCGGACTGATCATGGACGTTTGTTTCCTGCATTTTGCAGTAAGCAGACGTCCATTTTTGTTACCGAAAACCGCAGAAAATATCTTGACACGATGTCAGAGTGTGCATATAATAAACATGCTGACACAGTGTCAACATTAACGGAAATGACGAGGTCTTGAACCATGAGGAAAGTTACACCGGAACAGATCGCTCAGAAGAGGGAGGAGATCATCAATGCCTGCGAGCAGCTCTACCGGACGATGAGTTTCAGGGAGATCACGCTCAAGGAGATCGGAAATATCACATCCTTCTCCCGGCCTACGATCTACAACTATTTTGAAACAAAGGAAGAGATCTTTCTGGCACTCTTCCAGAGGGAATACGACCGCTGGAATAAGGATCTGACCGCCATACTGGACGGGAACGGGGAACTGACGAAGGCGGAACTGTCTGATAAGATCGCGGCATCCCTGGCCGGACGTGAACAGCTTTTAAAGCTCCTCTCCATGAATAATTACGACATGGAAGCCAACAGCCGTCAGGAACTGCTGACCGACTTTAAAAAGTCTTACGGACGTTCCATGCAGCTGATGCGCATGCTTCTGGAGAAGTTCTGCCCGGACATGAGCATGACGGACATTCAGAACTTCATCTATACTTTTTACCCTTTCATGTTTGGAATATATCCCTACACCGCGGTCACGGAAAAGCAGAAGACCGCCATGAAGGAAGCAGGAATCAGCTATGCGTACCAAACCGTCTATGAACTCACTTACAGCTGCTTGGTCAGACTGCTGGGTGATCCGTATCCGGAAAGCAGAAAGTAAAATAACGAGGTGCTGTAATTATGAAATATACAAAACTGGGCAATTCAGATCTGAATGTATCCCGCATCTGCATGGGCTGCATGGGATTCGGTGATCCCGGACGCGGCCAGCACAGCTGGACCATCGACGAGGAACATACAAGAGAGATCATTAAACGCGGACTGGAGCTGGGCGTCAACTTCTATGATACGGCTATCGCTTATCAGAGCGGCACCAGCGAGCAGTATGTCGGACGTGCACTTCGGGATCTTGCGAAGCGTGAGGAGGTGGTCGTTGCCACCAAATTCCTTCCGAGAACACCCGATGAGATCGAAAAGGGCGTGAGCGGCCAACAGCACATCGAAAACATGATCAACACGAGTCTTAAGAACCTCGGAACGGACTATGTGGACCTGTACATTTATCACATGTGGGACTGGCAGACGCCGATCGAAGACATCATGGAAGGCCTGAACCGTATCGTGAAGGCGGGAAAGGCCAGATATATCGGCATCTCCAACTGCTTTGCATGGCAGATCGCCAAGGCGAATGCACTGGCGGAAAAGGAAGGCTTTGCGAAGTTCGTTTCCGTTCAGGGGCATTACAACCTGATCTTCCGTGAGGAGGAGCGGGAAATGGTGCCTTACTGCAGCGAGGAGAATATCGCTCTGACACCCTACAGCGCCCTTGCATCCGGAAGACTTTCGAGACTTCCCGGCGAAGGCGGAACAAAGCGTGCGGAAGAAGATGCTTATGCAAAATTCAAATATGACGCGACGGCGGCGCAGGACAATGTGATCATCGGCCGTGTGGCTGAACTGGCCGAAAAGCACGGCGTGACCATGACGGAAGTCTCTCTCGCCTGGCTGCTTAACAGGGTGACTTCTCCGGTTGTCGGCGCAACAAAACTACACCATGTCGAAGGGGCGGCAAAGGCAGTGGAGCTGGAGCTTGCGGACGAGGAGATCGCATATCTGGAAGAGCCTTATGTTCCCCATCCGCTTGCGGGCGTTATGGCGCAGAACAAACCGGCGGCAGCAAAGGAAAAACACGTCTGGTCCACAGGAGACCAGAAGATCGGAAAGTGAGCAGAAATACCTGAAATAAACGGAGGTTCGGAATAAACGATGAAAAGGATACTTTTAATTATTATGGCTGCGCTTTTGCTTGGCTGTCTTTCTGCCTGCGGAAACAATACACAGGCGGAAACTGCAGGTATTCCAGCCGGAACAGAAGAGGCCAAGACGGCAGCGGAGGAACAGGAAGAGACTGCCGAAAGCTCAGATCCGGCAGGATCGGAGACAGAAGCGGAGCCTGAAAGTGAGACGCCGGCTCCGGCGGCACATTCGGATGTCCTGGTCGCATACTTCTCCGCTACCGGTACTACGAAAGGAGTTGCCGAAAAGATCGCTGCGATCACCGGAGGCGACCTGTATGAGATCATCCCTGCCAAGCCGTATTCGGACGCAGACCTGAATTATAACGACAGCAGCAGCCGCTCCACGAAAGAACAGAATGATAAAAGCGTACGTCCGGAGATCGGAAGCGGAGATATTTCCCTGGAGGGCTATACGACCGTTTATCTCGGTTTTCCGATCTGGTGGGGTGAAGAACCGCGTATTCTGGATACCTTTGTTGAAAAATACAGCTTTGAAGGGATCACCGTGATCCCGTTCTGCACTTCCGCAAGCAGCGGGATCGGCCGCAGCGGCCCCAATATGGAAGCCCTTGCAGGAAGCGGTACCTGGCTGGATGGAAAGCGCTTCGGCGGAAATGTACCGGAAGCTGAGCTTCAGTCCTGGATCGAAGGAATGAAGTAAAACGATGAACGGAGGGGACGAAACCGTGTCAGGGGCGAAAACGAACATTATCATAAAGAGGATCGTGGATGCTGCCATGACCGTCCTTCTTCTGCTCCTCATGGCCTATCAGGTCACGGGGGAAAGGGCGCACGAATGGATCGGAATGGGAATGACAGCACTTGTTATCATCCATCAGATCCTGAACCGGAAGTGGTATGGCGCTCTCTTTAAGGGGAAGTATAATCCTTACCGTACGGTGACAACGGCTTTGAATATCCTGCTGCTCTTAAGCTTTGCGCTTACTGCCTTCTGCGGCATGTCCATGAGCGGCTATGCCGTACCCTTCCTTTATGGCATGGCGCCTGTTTCTTTTGTCCGGCGGATGCATCTTTCCATGTCGCACTGGTCTTTTGTGCTGATGGGGCTGCATCTGGGAATGCATATCCCGGCGATGACAGCCGGCATGAAACTGAATGACAGAACGAAGATCATTCTGACCTGCATCTTTGCCTGTGCCGGCGGGATCGGCCTGTGGCTGTTTCTGAAGAACGGGATGCCGGACTATCTGTTCTTCCGTGTGCCGTTCGCGTTCCTGGATTATGAGAAGGCAGGATGGCTGGTGCTCCTCGAAAACCTGCTGATGCTGTCATTCTGGGTACTTATGGGAACGCTGGCAGCACGGATCCCGGGGCGCTGAAGATCGCCATGGGCTGGAGATGGTTTGCATTGTATATTTTAATTGTGATGCTGTTTTCTTTCCTGTGCGGGAGTGCCGTGAACCTGGCTGCATTATCCTGAAAATGATACGGAGATCCTCTGGAGAACTTAAGCTTCTTCAGAGGTTTTTTATATCTCTTATGTATGAGATACAAATTGCAATAATTCAGGATGGATTATACAATAAAGACATATATATGATTTATTAAGGACCATGGTATGGACTTTGCACGCAGTTCTTCCATGAGGTTTTCTTCAGCGTGCAAACAGAGGATATTATGAAAGACGCTTTCCTCAAACTGATGATTTATGCCGGCAGCGCGCTGATGGCTTACAACATATACGGCTATATATGTTTTTCCAGGGATGTCCGGAAACACGGAAACTGGGACCAGGAGCAGAGGCTCTTTAATCTTCCCATCCTGCTGCTGATCATGTTTTTTATCGGATATCTGATCGTGGGATTTTTCGGGAAGCCGGATCTTGTCATGGCGGGCATCCTTTTCGGCGGGAACATTTTCGTGTTTGTCATGCTTCTTCTCATCCGCCGTACATTTGACAGGATCCAGGAGAATGAACAGCTTGAGGCGAAGCAGTCTGCCGCGGAAGAAGCCAGTAAGGCAAAAACGTTTTTCCTGTCCAATATGTCCCATGACATCCGTACGCCGCTGAATGCGATCATCGGATATACCACGCTGGCAAACCGCGCGGGCGTCACGTATGAGGAAAAAAGCGGGTATATTGACAAGATTGAAACGGCAGGCCGCCAGCTTCTGGATATCGTGAACGATGTGCTGGATATGAGCCGCATCGAAAGCGGAAAGTTCAGTCTCGAACCGGGCTGTGTGGACCTGGAAAACTGTGTACGGGAAGTATGCGAGCTGGTCAGGGTACAGCTGGAAGCAAAAAAGATCAAATTATCCGTATCCTGCGCCGTTTCGCATAAAT
>JAIKYQ010000010.1 GCA_024683035.1 Eubacterium sp. | reverse complement strand
ACTGCGTGTTGAAAACTCCACTCTGCTTACCATGAATTCCATCGCTGGTCTTGTCGGCGTTGTCTTCTTTATCATCCTCGGACAGCTCAACCGCAAGATCGGCGCCCGCTGGCTTTCCGGTATTCTGTGCATCACAGCCGGTCTCGGCTACTATGGTGTCGGCAATGCGTCCAGCGTCGGCATGTATCTGGTATGCATGTGTATCGTGACCGGTTCGATCATGTCGGCCGGCTATATCTGCGGCGGCGCCCTTGTCGCCCAGTGGTTCCCGAAGAAAAAAGGTGTGGTCATGGGTTACACGACCATGGGTCACAACCTGGCTTCTGCCATGTACTGCCCGATCCTGGCTGCACTGATCGCCACCCACTATATCACAGGCGGTGTCATTCCGATCTCGATCGGTGCCATTATCCTCGGTATCGTCGGCATGGTCTTCCTGCGCAATACCCCGCAGGAAAGGGGCATCAATCCCGATAATGTTTCCGATGAAGTCTTCAAAACAGAATACGATATGGATGACGATGAAGACGACGACGGCGGCTGGACTGTCAAGAATCTGCTTTCCAAAAAAGAGCTCTGGCTCGCCGCCATCACGACCGGCCTGTTCCAGATCTGCTCCGTCGGTGTCATGAGCCAGCTGGTCCTTCGTAACCAGGAGCTCGGCTTCTCCGCCAATACGGCCATGCTGATCATGACCATCCTCGCCCTGGTCGGTGTCGGCGGTTCTTTCCTGATCGGCGTGTTTGACGACCGGTTCGGCACAAAGCGCACCATGGTCGGCTTCGGTATCTGGTACGCGGTCGCCCTGGTCCTGAACTTTACCAACTTTATGCCCTGCGTATACATTTCCCTGTTTATGATCGCATTGGGAATCGGCGGATCCGCGAACTTCACCACTTCCCTGCCGACCGCGATCTTCGGCAGACAGGGCTTTGCCAAAGTCAACAGCGTGATCTTCCCGATCCAGGGTGCCGTTACGGCCATGCAGTTCCTGATCAACGCCATAGTGCAGAACGCAACCGGCGGCCAGATCCGCTATGCGTACCTGGTATTCATGGCCGTTGCGCTGGTCAATGTGATCCTCGTATTGAGAGTAGACGACCACCGTTACAACCGCGACTACCATGTGCAGCAAGGCAACACACAGCGGCTTGCTGAAATTGAAGCCGAGCTGGGAAAGTAAAAGGAGGAGTGAAATTATGAAAAAAATCGTTACAAAGATCTCCGCTTTGCTCGTATCGGGACTGCTTGCTGTCTCTCTGGCGGGCTTTGGCGGCACGGCCGTATGGGCCGACGAAACCGCCTCCTCTGCCGAAGAAGCGGCGCCGGCAGCCGAGGGTTCGCAGGTGATCAAAGTCGGTTTTGTCTATCCCAAAACCGGTGTGTATGCTTCTTTCGGCGAATTCACCGAAGAATTCACCAACTTCGCCGTGGACAAAGCCAATGAGGCCGGTATTCAGATCAACGGCAGCAATGCCAAGATCAGCCTGATCACGGCCGATTCCCAGTCTGATCCGAAGGAAGCGGAAAAAGCGGCAGAACAGCTCATTTCCGAAAAGAATATCGATATCATGATCACGTCCAAGACGGCCGATACGACCGTTCCCGTTTCCAAAGTCTGCGAGAAAAAAGGCGTGTTCTGCCTGTCTGTGGATACACCGGACGAAGCCTGGGCTGTGCGGGATCATAAGTATTCCTTCCATGCCGGCTTCAATACCGAATCCGAGCTCAACTGCTTCAAGGCCGCCTGGGATCAGTGCGGTTCTTCCGGGCGTGTCGGCGTGCTCCATGCCAACGATCCCGAAGGTTCGATCATGGTCAATACCCTCCCCGATTTCGCGGAAGCGAACGGCTATACGGCTTACGATCCCGGTACCTACCAGCCGGGACAGACCGATTTCGCCAACGTGATCCGGAATCTGAAGACACAGAAGGTCGACATCCTGGCCGGCGTCATGTCCACAGAAGAATTCCAGAATTTCTATCAGCAGCTCGAAGAAGACGGCTATCTTTCCGAAATCAAATGCATCACGATCGCCAAAGCCGCCCTGTTTGAAAGAGACATTGAAAACCTCGACGTGAGCGGACTCTGCACGGAGGTATGGTGGAACAAAGGCTTCCCGTTTGCCTCTTCCATGGACGGCATGACCAGCCAGGAGCTGGCTGCGGAGTTCGAATCCGTTACCGGCAAGACCATGATCCCCTCTACCGCCGGCTACGATTACGCCAACATCGAGATCCTGTACAACGTGCTGAATGCGGCCGGCTCTCTGGATACCTCAGCGCTCGTATCCGCAGCCAAGGCGCTGGACATCGATACGATCATCGGCCATGTCCAGTATAACGGCCAGAACTACTCCGTACAGCCGCTGGCCACCGGACAGTGGATCTACGACAACACGACCATGGCCTGGAAACAGGAGATCATAGCCGCTGATGAGATCGAAGGGCTGGAAACGACAGCAGAATTTCAGCCGTTCTGAAAACACAGTTCAGGCATCCTAAAAGAAGGGGCTGTGAAAAAAGCATAGCCTGAAACAAAAGAAGGATCGAGGGTTTATCAAAGCCCAAGATCCTTCTTTTGTGTTAAAATTAAACTTGCGATGAATAACTCTAACAGGTTTCATTCTAACCCCAAACAGGCAGTT
>JAIKYQ010000005.1 GCA_024683035.1 Eubacterium sp. | reverse complement strand
GAAGACAAGTGACTTTAGTTTTGAACTGCCGAAAGAGCTGATTGCGCAGGATCCGCTGGAAGACAGGAGCAGCTCCCGTCTGCTGTGCCTGGACAGAAACACCGGCGCAATAAAACATGACGTATTTCGGAATATCACCGCTTACCTGAAAAAAGGAGACTGCCTGGTCCTGAACGATACCAAAGTGATCCCGGCACGGCTCTACGGTACAAAAGCGGATACCGGCGCTGCCGTAGAAATCCTTCTGTTGAAGCGCAGGGAAGCGGATGTGTGGGAGACGCTGGTACGGCCGGGGAAAAAATGCCGTCCGGGTGCCCGCCTGATCTTTGGAGACGAGTCACTGCTGCAGGGAGAAATCCTGACCGTGCTGGAAGACGGAAACCGGCTGATCCGCTTTTCTTATACGGGTATATTCGAAGAGATCCTGGACCGGCTCGGAGAGATGCCCCTTCCGCCCTATATTACGCACAAGCTGCAGGATCGGAATCGTTATCAGACGGTTTATGCGAAGCATGAAGGTTCGGCGGCTGCGCCGACAGCCGGCCTGCATTTTACCGAAACGCTTCTGCAGAAAATACGGGCAGTCGGTGTGGAAATCGTACCGGTCACGCTTCATGTGGGGCTGGGGACCTTCCGGCCGGTCAAAGTGGATGACGTGGAAGCGCATCATATGCACAGTGAGTATTATCAGATCACGGCAGAAGCGGCAGACAGGATCAACAAGGCACGGGAGAACGGCGGACGGATCATCTGTGTGGGTACAACTTCCTGCCGGACGCTGGAAAGCGCGGCGGATGAGGACGGCCGGCTGCGGGAGAGCAGCGGGTGGACCGATATCTTCATCTATCCCGGTTACCGGTTCAGGATTATGGATGCGCTGATCACCAATTTTCATCTGCCGGAATCCACACTGCTGATGCTGGTGTCGGCTTTTGCCGGAAAAGAGCGTATCCTGGCGGCTTATGAAGAGGCTGTGCGGAACAGATACCGGTTTTTCTCCTTTGGTGATGCCATGTTTATCCACTGAAAACTCCGGCTGCAGGAAGCCAGAGTGGAATCCGATTCGATATGGGAATGAAACCGGCGGTAATTGTAATAGCAAAAGGGTTGACTTTGGTCTTTCAGTTACCTTAATATTTCTATATAGTATGTTTTAAAAGCAATGCGCAAAGAAACTATATCATCAGGCAGTTTTTTCTAAAAAGAAAGAGGTGTGTACATGGCTAGAAAAACAATCATTACGGTGGCAACAACAGGGGCCTGGCCCAAAAAAGAGAACAATCCGAATGTTCCCATGACTCCGGCGGAGATCGCAGAGGATGTCTATGACTGCTGGCAGGCCGGTGCGGCTGTTGCGCATCTGCACATGCGTGATGAAAACGGCAACGGTACCATGGATAAGAACCGTTTTGCTGAAACCGTTAAACTGCTGCGTGAGAACCATCCCGACTGCGATATCATCCTGAATCTGACCACGTCCGGTGACCTGTATGCTACGGATGAGACCCGTCAGATCCATCTGAAAGAGATCAAGCCGGAAATGGGATCCTATGACTGCGGTTCCATGAACTGGCTGAACACCAGTCTTTTCCTGAATCCGCCCAAGTTCCTGGAGGAGCTGGGACGCAATATGCAGGAATGGGGCGTCAAACCGGAAATTGAAGCATTTGATCCGGGTATGATCGCCAATGCCGCCTATTATCTAAAAAAAGGCGTGCTGAAAGCTCCGCTTCATTTCCAGTTCTGCATGGGCTGTGCAAACGGTATACCGGGCAGCATGAAAAACCTGCTGTTCATGAAGGAAACGATGGAACAGCTGTGCCCGGGTTCCACCTGGAGCTGCTTCGGGGTCGGACACAGCGCACTGGAAATGCTGTACGGCGCCGTTGCTCTCGGCGGCCATATCCGCGTGGGTATGGAAGATAACGTTATGTATGGAAAAGGACAGCTGGCCGACAGCAACCGTCAGTTTGTCGAACGAGCCGCGCGTGTGATCCGCGAATTTGGCAATGAAGTGGCCACTCCGGATGATGCCCGTGAGATCCTGAGCCTGAAATAATGAGCTGGGGTGCAAACTTCTTTTACTATCACTGTCCGGTCTGTAAGGAAAAATTCAAATATGCGCAGGACCTGATCCCGGAGTTC
>JAIKYQ010000220.1 GCA_024683035.1 Eubacterium sp. | reverse complement strand
TTCATCTACAGCGTCCGTAAGATCCTGGAAAAAAATCTTCATGCATTAATGGACAGTGAAAAACTCCCCCGGGATGATATGCGCACGTACTATGTCAGCATCCTGGTGACCATGCATTTCGAACTGGCCCGTATCTGGGTCGACAGCGGGACCGATCTTTCCAAATACTCAGAACAGGATCTGATCAGTATCCTGAATGCGATCCGCATCGGCTCGGCCTTTAAAGATGCCCGTCATGCCGCTGACGTGAAACGCGCTGGATCTTCCGCATAGCAGCGCTCTCCCGACATGAACGGACAGTGCTTTCCGCAGAAAAGTGTCCTGTCACCCGCATAAAAACCCCGGCCCGGAATGAATCCGCCGCCGGAGTTTTCTGTTCTCTTTTTGTCCTATACGCCTTGCCTTGATTCCTGCCATACGGCATGGCTGTATGGCCGTGTTTTACGCCTCGTCGTACAATCTCTTCGCCATGCTGTAGAAACGGCGGAGCTGTTCATCGTCATCCTCTTCGATCGTATAGTGATGTCCTTCATACTCGCAGATATAGTACCCGTCATAGCCGGACTTCTTGATGATGGGGATGATCTCCTCATTCGGGATACAGGGATCCGTCTTGTCATCGGCCATATAATAGAATTTGCTGTGGATCATATGCGTGTATTTGAGCATCATGGGCAGGTCCGCCAGATCGCCGGCGGATTCCGAGAATTTCGGACAGAACTCTTCCACGAATTTCCGTTCGATATCGGTATCGCAGACCGCCAGGATCTCGTCTTTCTTTCTGCCATCCCGGATCATGCCGAGAACTTCGTCCATTTTCGCAGGTGCAAAGCCGTATTCCAGCGCCTGGTTGATATGCAGCTGATGCGGATACCGCTGGAAAATACTGGTGTCCGGACACACACCCAGCCAGCCGCCGGAGCGTTCCATGATATCGAAATATTTCTCCCACACCGGTACCTTCGGATGATGCGGCCAGTGCATTTCGATGCAGAGTTTCACGCCCATCTTCTCGCAGAACGGCGCCATGCTCTCGAAGATTTCCGGAGAGATGGAATGCTGTGTCTTCATGATGCCGAAACCGGCTTTACGCGCATAAACGATATCATTACGCGTAAACTCTATTACTTCTTCGGGACTCAGGTCGCGGTCGTTGCGCATCCCGAAATCCAGATAGCCTTCCCAGCAGATCGGGTCCATCCCGCTGTCCACGATGATCTGGTGCATATTGTCCAGCCAGGCATCCGTCGGGAACGGATACTCATCGCACATCTGGGCGGCTACGATCGAAAACCCGGTGAAACCGAGCTTTTTGGAGGCGGCTACACAGGCGGCGATATCTCTCTCCCTTGTATGGAAGGACTTTGAAAAGCTGTATAAAGATGTTCCGAATTTCATGCTTGCGCCTCCTTTATTTCAGTTCCAGCATCTGTGTGCAGTTGCTGTCGATCTTCAGATAGTTTCCGAAATATCCCGTATACGGGATCTTGTGACGCATGTACATATGCACCTCATGTACTCCCGGCTCCAGTGCGCCGTCGTCCAGAATACGAATCGTCGCCTTGGCGCCCGTGAACCAGTACTCATGGTGCATTTCCGGAATCTCACTCATCAGGAACCATTTCCCGTTGACACCGAAACGCATCGCTTTCTGCGGCACTTCTTTTCCATCCACTGTGATGACCAGTTCTTCGATGTTGCAGAGATACGCACCGCGATACGTCGGATACTTCACGTGAAATTCGTAACCCAGATTGATCCCTGCGGCTTCGTAGCGTGTCAAGTCGTCTTTGCATACCATATAGGCGTTAAAAGCTGTAAAATCCATACCTGCCCTCCTTCTATACTGAACCTGTCCTGACTGTAGCAGGGGTTGAAAAAATACACCACGACAGATCTTCGGAATGTGTTCAAAATTATACGTTTGTCCGGAAAATGTTCAGGTTCCAAAAAGCCCGCAGCAAACGCCGCGGACTTTTTCATCCCATTCTGTCCCGTATTCTTCTGTTTTCTTATCTGGCCAGGCTCTTCCGGATCCTTCTCCGTTCCGCCAGCTTCCCGACCGAGGTGCTGTTCGTCGAAAAGATCATAACGGCAAGCATGAAGATCCCGGTCACCAGATTCTGCATCTGTGCAGGCAGGCCGACGGCGATCATACCGGAGGAAAGCACCGTGACGGAATACGCTCCGATCAGGATCGTCAGCGGGAACACATTGACAAATTTGACAAGCTGCAGTCCGATCAGAACCGAGATGATCGGCGGGAACATCATGGAAAGGCTTCCCAACTCCATCTTTGCGGAGATCGATCCCGCGTAGCAGATGGTCAGCACGCCGGCAATCCCGTAAAACATGCCGCCCAGCACGTAGGTCTGGAATTTCAGCTTGTTGTTGTTCATGCCCAGGTTGACGGCCACATAGTCGTTGCAGCCGAGCGCGCGGATGCCGTGTCCGAATTTTGTCTTGTGGAAAATAAAGTAATAGATCACGCCTGCAATGGCGGCGATGATAAAGTTGTAAGGCGGAGCTCCCAGCTGAGAGACATTGCCTTCTACTGAGACATACCCGCTTCCTTTGGTCAGGAACTGGGCAATCACCTCAAACACCATCATCATACCCAGGGAGATGACCATCGTCGGAATGCGCAGGAAACGATACACAAGTCCCATGGCCACGCCGCAGAGCAGGCCTGTGCCAATCGAACCGATGAACAGCCCGGGCATGCCGAAGTACCGGCAGAGGATCCCGCCGACAACGCCGGAGAGGATCACCTGTGCGCCGACGCTCATCTCGAAGATGCCGACAACGAACGTAAAAGATACGCCGAGAGCCATGACGAGCGGCAGCATGGTCTGTCCCAGGACGATATAGGTGCTGTGGAAACCGAAGCCTTCACTGGCCAGGGTGAAGATCACCATCAATGCGACCGGGATCACGAAGATAAACGCTGTTCTCAGGAAAATGTTCTTTTTCATACGCACACCATCTTTTCAGGTACCGGCTCTGCCGGGTTTTCTGTATGTTTTCATGCGTCAGCTGACGCCTGTTTCGGGTGCACGGGAGAGGGCATCCCCTCCCGCGCACGGTAAGTCGTGTTGTCAAGTCCGTAACGCCGGTTCCGGCTTTACTTATCCTTCTACGATGTCTTTATGACGCTCTACCAGGCTCTGGATGCTGTAGCCCTGGATGTAGCCGATCACGTCGTCAACCGACAGTTCCGGATTCGCGGAGATCAGCAGGTTGTCCTTGATCTCTTCTTCTGTCCAGATCGGGGTATCGCCTTCAACATACACGGCATAATCCGCTACATCTTCCACGCTGCCGAACTGCATATACGGGATCGCAATATGAGCCGGCTCGCCCAGCGGGTTGCCCTGGATGGCATTGACCAGCATGACGGCTGTGGAGCCGCGGTCGATTTCCAGATGGCCGCCGCCGACGGAAATGGCATAGCCATAGTCGAACAGTTTGGTCAGATCGGAACCGCCGTCGCAGCTGACGATGCAGATCTCATCGGCTGTTTTGCCCGTGCCTTTGATGGCTTCGGGAAGAGCGGTGATGGCGCTGTTTTCATAGCAGGAAGCAACCGCAACACAATCCAGATCCGGATTGGCCGCGACAAAGTTCTTGACCGCATCGGTGGCGTCGCTGGCCTGCTGGATATCGCGGACCTCGGCAACGACGGAAGCGCCGTGCTCTTCACAGGCTTTGGTGATACCGGCTACACGGGCATCACTGGTGTTGTCGCCGACGGCCAGAGCGATCAGGGCCACTTTCTTCATGTCCGGTCTCTTCTCAAAGGCCGCACTCATGACGTTGTAGCCGGCTGCTTCTTCGTCTTCGTAGCAGTTGCCCGCATACCACGGGGAAGCTTCGACGACCGCCTTGACATCTTCATCACCGATGTTGCGGAAGGTGATGGCCAGATAGACTTCGTTCTCATTGCACATGTTGATGATCGCCGGCAGGATGGCGTCGGCCATCGGGGTCATGATGATGCCTTTGACGTCCGCGCTGATCAGCTTTTCGCAGGCATTGACCTGTGCTTCGGCAGAGTCTTCATTGGATGTATCGCAGATCAGTTCGCCGCCGGCTGCCTCAACGACATCGCGGATGATCTCACGCATACGAACGACAGGCGGAGCTTCCCCGGACTGATCCAGGAATCCGACCTTGAAGGATGCATCTTCTTCTGCGCTCACAGCTACGGTACCGGCGAACAGGGAAACTACCATAGCGGCAGCTGCCAGGATCACTGTAATTCTTCTCTTCTTCATAGTTTCCTCCTTGTGTTTGTTTTTATCTGGTTTCAGAGTTACATGGTTTACTTTATAATGGCAATTCCCCGTCTGTCATAGGTCACGGCTACGATGACAAGGAAGATTGCTCCGCGTATCAGCTGCTGGATCGTGGT
>JAIKYQ010000218.1 GCA_024683035.1 Eubacterium sp. | reverse complement strand
ACTGCGTGTTGAAAACTCCACTCTGCTTACCATGAATTCCATCGCTGGTCTTGTCGGCGTTGTCTTCTTTATCATCCTCGGACAGCTCAACCGCAAGATCGGCGCCCGCTGGCTTTCCGGTATTCTGTGCATCACAGCCGGACTCGGCTACTATGGCGTCGGCAATGCGTCCAGCGTCGGCATGTATCTGGTATGCATGTGTATCGTGACCGGTTCGATCATGTCGGCCGGCTATATCTGCGGCGGCGCCATCGTCGCCCAGTGGTTCCCGAAGAAAAAAGGTGTGGTCATGGGCTACACGACCATGGGCCACAACCTGGCTTCCGCCATGTACTGCCCGATCCTGGCTGCACTGATCGCTTCACACTATATCACAGGCGGTGTCATTCCGATCTCGATCGGTGCCATTATCCTCGGTATCGTCGGTATGGTCTTCCTGCGCAATACCCCGCAAGAAAGGGGCATCAATCCCGATAATGTTTCCGATGAAGTCTTCAAAACAGAATATGATATGGATGACGATGAAGACGACGACGGCGGCTGGACTGTCAAAAACCTGCTTTCCAAAAAAGAGCTCTGGCTCGCCGCCATCACGACCGGCCTGTTCCAGATCTGTTCCGTCGGCGTCATGAGCCAGCTGGTCCTTCGTAACCAGGAACTCGGCTTCTCCGCCAATACGGCCATGCTGATCATGACGATCCTCGCCCTGGTCGGTGTCGGCGGTTCCTTCCTGATCGGCGTGTTTGACGACAGGTTCGGCACCAAGCGCACCATGGTCGGCTTCGGTATCTGGTATGCGGTCGCCCTGGTCCTGAACTTTACCAACTTTATGCCCTGCGTATACATTTCCCTGTTTATGATCGCATTGGGAATCGGCGGATCCGCGAACTTCACCACCTCCCTGCCGACCGCTATCTTCGGCAGACAGGGTTTTGCCAAAGTCAACAGCGTGATCTTCCCGATCCAGGGTGCCGTTACGGCCATGCAGTTCCTGATCAACGCCATCGTGCAGAACGCAACGGGCGGCCAGATCCGCTATGCCTATCTGGTATTCATGGCCGTTGCGCTGGTCAACGTGATCCTCGTATTGAGAGTAGACGACCACCGTTACAACCGCGACTACCATGTGCAGCAAGGCAACACACAGCGGCTTGCTGAAATCGAAGCCGAACTGGGAAAGTAAAAGGAGGAGTGAAATTATGAAAAAAATCGTTACAAAGATCTCCGCTTTGCTCGTATCGGGACTGCTTGCCGTCTCTCTGGCGGGCTTTGGCGGCACGGCCGTATGGGCCGACGAAGCAGCCTCCTCTGCCGAAGAAGCGGCACCGGCAGCCGAAGGTTCGCAGGTGATCAAAGTCGGTTTTGTCTATCCCAAAACCGGTGTATATGCTTCTTTCGGCGAATTCACCGAAGAATTCACCAACTTCGCTGTGGACAAAGCCAACGAGGCCGGTATTCAGATCAATGGCAGCAATGCCAAGATCAGCCTGATCACGGCCGATTCCCAGTCCGACCCAAAAGAAGCGGAAAAGGCTGCGGAACAGCTCATATCCGAAAAGAATATCGATATCATGATCACATCCAAGACGGCCGATACGACCGTTCCCGTTTCCAAAGTCTGCGAGAAAAAAGGCGTGGTCTGCCTGTCTGTGGATACGCCGGACGAAGCCTGGGCTGTGCGGGATCATAAGTATTCCTTCCATGCCGGCTTCAATACCGAATCCGAGCTCAACTGCTTCAAGGCCGCCTGGGATCAGTGCGGTTCTTCCGGGCGTGTCGGCGTGCTCCATGCCAACGACACCGAAGGTTCGATCATGGTCAATGCCCTCCCGGATTTCGCGGAAGCAAACGGCTATACAGCCTATGATCCCGGTACCTACCAGCCGGGACAGACCGATTTCGCCAACGTGATCCGGAATCTGAAGACACAGAAAGTCGACGTCCTGGCCGGCGTCATGTCGACGGAAGAATTCCAGAACCTCTATCAGCAGCTCGAAGAAGACGGCTACCTTTCCGAGATCAAATGCATCACGATCGCCAAAGCTGCTCTGTTTGAAAGAGACATTGAAAACCTCGACGTGAGCGGGCTCTGCACAGAAGTGTGGTGGAGCAAGGACTTCCCGTTTGCCTCTTCCATGGACGGCATGACCAGCCAGGAACTGGCTGCGGAGTTCGAATCCGTTACCGGCAAGACCATGATCCCCGCTACAGCCGGATACGATTACGCTAATATCGAGATCCTGTACAACGTACTGAACGCGGCCGGTTCTCTGGATACCACCGCCCTCGTATCCGCAGCAAAGGCGCTGGATATCGATACGATCATTGGACATGTCCAGTATAATGGTCAGAACTACTCCGTGCAGCCGCTGGCCACCGGACAGTGGATCTATGACAATAAGGCCATGGCCTGGAAACAGGAGATCATAGCCGCTGATGAGATCGAAGGGCTGGAAACGACAGCAGAATTTCAGCCGTTCTGAAAACACAGTTCAGGCATCCTAAAAGAAGCAACCGTCACTACCGTGACGGTTGCTTCTTTATAAGCTCATCCAGCGTTCTGTCATTATTCAGCTGCAAGCAATTACTTTTCTTTCTCCTCTGTTCGTTCACAGCGCACTGCACAGCGTGTCTGGCCTCCTGTCGTACAGGTAAACAGCGTCAGATCCCATTCCGCCTCGCTGTCGATCATAGCCTCCACCTCTTTGGGCTGCAGGACTTCACGGTTGGTCACGATATAGCGGTATTCGATCCCGTCCACAGCCCGGAAGATCACCTTTTCCCCGATATCGATCCACTTGATCGGCGAGAAATGCGTCGCATAGTTGTGTCCGCAGATCACCAGGTCGTCGGTATAATACGAGCCGGTAAACCGGCAGGGCGAGATCCGGAGCCTCGTCAGATCCCACTCCTCCATCACGGGAAGGGATATGTCCAGTCCCGGTATCTCCAGTACGCCTATGTACCGGTACCCGTCAATCTCCTCGGTCGGCATCTCCCGTTCCACCTCTTCCGGAATCAGCGGATCCCGGAACGGAAGGTTGGTTCCGTCTTCCGCATTTTCGGCTATCACTTCGCCCAGGGTGCTCAGGATCTGGGATGATTCTTCCCCCGCCCGGTTGGACTCCCGTATATTATATACAATAAGGAACACTGCTGCACAAATCAGCAGTGTTCCGATGATAATTCGTCCTGTTCCGCCGCGGGATCTCATCTGGTTCCCTTCTTCCGTTTCTCAGATACCAGTCCGGAAATCAGCAGGATGGCTCCGACTGCAATCAGCAGCGCTACGGGCCACCAGAGCTGTCCTGTCTGCGGAAGCAGTGGCGGCGGCTTGACCGGGGTAGGCGTAATGCTCGGTTTCGGAGTGATAGTTGTAACTACTCCCGGCTTGGGATAAGCGTCTACATCGTAAATATACTCTTTCCCGTTCCACCCCGGTACCGTAACAGAAAATGGAGCAATATTCGTATATCCATTGGCTGGAGATTTCTGCACAACAAGATAAAGCCCAAGATCCAAACCTGTGAATACAGCTACTGCTTTGCCTGCACTATTCAGTTTTACTTCCTGCTCACCGTAAGGCTGGATTTTTTTTGCCAAAGCATGTGCAGCCAGTTTTGCTGAAATTTCATGTTCACCAGGTTCGTTACTCCCGATCCCCTTCTCTCCTTTTAGATACTCCGAAGGACAATCTATAAAGCCTTCCGTATACTCAAATTCAGTACCCACTGCCCTGGCGACCTTATAAATAGTCAATGTAGCACCAGGAACCGGCTTTTGGGATTTATCACTTGTGTGAATATCCACCGTAATGGAACCGGTACGCGAGTAATCCGGCTGGCTTGCAATCGCTTCATCTGCCATGACCGGAACGCTCAGCGTAACTAGCATCATGGTACAAATGATCCAAACAAACAGCTTTTGTTTCATTTCCCTGCCTCCCTTTTTGTGGGGTATTACGTATCCAAATGGCCTGCCCGCTACCTGCAGCAATGCTTCAGATAAACTGTTACAGGTCGTCCTTCTTCTGTGTTTCGCCGAGTTCCTCTATCAGTTTGTCGATTTCCTGCCTGTTTTTAATCTGTTTTTCCTTTTTCTTCTGGCTTGTCAATGCCAGAAGGATAATGAACAGAAGCAGTAGGATCGGAGCAGCCACGATCGGAGCTACAATAACGGGCTCCAGCTGCAGCGCATCCGCCACGACATTGATTTCTTCTTCATCGTTTTCCACCCGTATGCCACGTACCAATAATCTGTGAGTATTGATGCCATAAGGTGTACAGGTGACCAAAGTACAGTAATCCTTTTCGGGGTCAATTTCCAAATCCTGTAATTCCTCTGGAAGAACAATCCGAATCTGGTCTACTTCATAAGTCATCGTCCTGTCCAGGATCTGGAGTAGGAACTTATCCCCTTCTTTCAGCTGGTCTATGTCGGTAAAGAGCTTCGCTGACGGTAGACCCCTATGCCCGGTGATCACGGCATGGGTCCCGGTGCCTCCTACCGGGAAGGAGGAGCCTTCCAGATGGCCAATCGCAACCTGCAGGACCGATTCGTCCATCCCGTGGTATATCGGCAAATGTACACCGATCGAGGGAATCTCCACATAGCCCATGATGCCCGTCCCCGTAACATCCAGGATCGACCTGTATTCTTCTAT
>JAIKYQ010000209.1 GCA_024683035.1 Eubacterium sp. | reverse complement strand
GCTAGATGTGATTTGAGCTGCTGCCGCCCGAATACTCTTAGCCGTGGGGACAGCTTTATGAATAGCTTGATATGATTTGAGGTGCTATCGACCGAATAATCTTGGCCATGATGACAGCTTGCTTAACAGCTTGAAATGATTTGAGGTGCTGCCGCCCGGACATTAACGTCCACACTGACAATCAGTCTGCAAAAACAGGTGCCTAGATTGCAAAGATATGTGCTTTGAGGTGTTCATTGCCTGCAGAACAGCAGGCAGCAATGATTTAGATTGTATTTTGTCTTGCTAATGATTTGGATTGTGTTTTGTCTTGCTAATGGTTTAGCTTGTATTTTGTCCTGATTTAGGGGTGCCCGGCAGCTGCCGGGCACCTGTTTCTCCAGTATCTGTTTTGTTGTTCTAAATCTTAAACCGGTAGCCTACGCCCCAGATTGTTTCAATGTACTGTGGGTTGGATGTGTTGTATTCGATCTTCTCCCGGATCTTTTTTATATGGACGGTAACCGTAGCAATATCTCCCACGGATTCCATTTTCCAGATTTCATGGAACAGTTCTGCTTTGGAATATACATGATTCGGATGTTCTGCCAGGAAGGTAAGCAGGTCAAACTCTTTATTGGTAAACGTCTTTTCTTCTCCGTTCACCCATACCCGGCGGGCTGTCTTGTCAATACGGATGCCGCGGACTTCCACAATTTCATTCTCTTCCGCCGGCGTACGGCCGGTCCCCACCAGCCGTTCATAACGGCCCAGATGCGCCTTTACGCGGGCCACCAGTTCACTGGGAGAGAACGGTTTTGTCATATAGTCATCCGCTCCCAGATCCAGACCCTGGATCTTGTCAATGTCTTCTTTTCTGGCGGAAACGATCAGGATCGGAATATTCTTCTCTTCCCGGATTTTCCGGCAGATCTCAAAACCGTCTATGCCGGGCAGCATCAGATCCAGCACGACCAGATCGCAATCCTCTCGCAGCGCTTTTTCCAGCCCTGCAGTCCCGTCGTTTTCCACCAATACTTTATAGCCGGCTCTTTCCAGATAGTCTTTCTCCAGATCTGCGATCGATCCTTCATCTTCAATAATCAATATCTTGCTCATGTTTTTCCTCCTGCGTGCTTTATTGCATCCGATCATGCCTGATGACACACGACTCTGATTCATCCTTCACGGTTACGTTTCAGAATGCCTGCGCATTTCACGGTTATGTTTCATAGTACTTGCGAAGGACAAAGTAAATAACGGTGCCTTCGCCTTCTTTACTGGTGGCCCAGACTTTGCCCTCGTGGTCTTCTATGATCTTCTTCACGATGGACAGACCGATGCCGCTGCCGCCCTGCGATCCGCGCGACGCGTCTCCACGGTACAGACGGTCAAACACTCTGGCCAGATCTTTTTGCGCAATCCCTTTCCCGTTGTCCTCAATCTCAACCTGAATATAATCCCCGACATCCCGGAGACGGATCCGGATCGTGGTATCCTCTTTATCCGCATATTTAACCGAATTGCCGACAATGTTGTTTACAACCCGTGTCAGCTGTTCGGGGTCCGCAATGATCATCGCATCTTTTTGCAGCAGATTCTCATAAGAAAGGTGGATGTGCTGCTCTTCCAGATCCATGGAGAGTTCTTCCACGCAGTCAGCAAAGTATTCTGAAACCGACAGCTTGATAAAATTATACGGAATACGATTCGTGTTAATATTGGAATACACCGTCAGCTCATTGATCAGCCGGTCTACATCCCGGGTCTTGTTCCGGATCGTAAGAAGATAATGTTCCATCTTCTCCGGCGTGTCCGCAACACCGTCCAGAATCCCTTCTACATATCCCTGGATCGCGGTGATCGGCGTTTTCAGGTCATGGGTGATATTGGAAATCAGCTCCCGGCTCTGCCGGTCGCTTTCTATCTTGCTTTCGGCCGATTCCTTCAGGCGGATCCGCATTTCTTCAAAATCCTGGCAAAGATTATCCAGCTCTTCGATCCCGCTGCTTTTCACGGAATAATCCAGATCGCCGTCACGAATGTGCTGGGTTGCTGTTTTCAACTCGTGGATGGGTTTTTCCACACCGCGAAGAATCCACTGTCCCATCAACAGACTGACCAATGCCAGCACGATCAGTATCAAAAGGATCGTTTCCACAAGCCACCAGCGGATTGCCGGCGCAATATGATCCAGCGTACTGACCAGGAACAGATTGCCCTCTGTTTTGTCCTGATACTGGACATGGATCTGCCGGAACAGGGAACCGTCTTCTGTCTGGCCGCTTCGTACATAGGACTTCTCCCCGGCTTTTTCGGACTGCTCCCCGCTCTTTTGCGCGTCTAGCCGTTCCTGCTCAAAAACAGGCTCCTGCATCAGGATTTCCTTCAGCTTACGGTAAGACAGCGACTCACCACCATTGTAATACACTTCTCCGCTGCGGGTCAGGATCAGGAACGCAACGTTTTGCTGCAGCACACGGTTTGTTTCTGCCAGATAATCTTTGTCTTCCAGCTTTTCCGGCTCCGTTCTCGCTATTTCCAGCATCTGCAGGATCTCTTCATCCATTTTTCGTGAGATCAGCAGAGTATTGTTATACAGGTTTTCTACGCTCGGATTGTTGATATCGTATTCTTTTCCGATCGCCCGCACTGTATAGCGCGCCAGCACCCAGTAAAGCACGGCAAAAAAGAGTACGGAAATCAGGATCGTGAACACAAACGCGATCCAGATCCGTTTTCGTAAATCCATTCCCTTCTTGTTATTCATGCCGCATAAACCTGCTCTTATCAGAATCTCTTTGCTTTTATTATCCTGCTTTTTACGCTGGCTTCATTATAGCATAGAAGAAAAAAACAGAACAGTGCGTGCGCACACGAACTGTTCTTCCTGATCTGTCCGATGGATCCCTTTGCCGATTGCTGCCTGCAGGCGTCAGCCCCGGATGTCAGTCCGGCAATACGGGCGTATGGTATAAAAAAACCAGCAGAGTCCCTTTTGCTACCGAAATACAGGCTTCATTCCCTGTCATCAGATTGCTCACTCCCAATGCCCGGGTATTGCCCAGCGAACGGTCGGCAATCCGATACTTGACCTCTCCGCTGATCGTCACACCGTCGGACCGGTCACTGTAGCTGAAAACAGAAAAGGTGGTGCCTTCTTCCGCCCGGAAGGACAGCATCCCGTCGGTCACCGCATAGATCGTACAGACCGGAGTGACCATGGTCATCGTTCCGCCCAGAGCACTGTATCCGGCCAGCAGCTGCAGATTGGCCAGAAAATGATCCGGGCGGCTGCCCGATCCGCCATAGATCCGTATATTTCTGCAGCCCCTGTCCCAGGCGAGCCGGCAGGCCGCCGCCATATCGGTGTCGTCCTTTTCGACCGGCAGCCGGACTATTTCCGGGGTCGTTTTTTTATGCGGATCTGCGTCCTCTTCTCTTTCTTCTCCCGGAATGTACCCAAGGGAATCAAAATCACCCAGGATCACATCCGGCACAAGGCCGATGCGCTGCAGGCTTGTCAGACCTCCATCCGCTGCAACGAGAAGATCCCAGGGCCTGCCTTTCTCCCCGGTAAGTCCTTGATCCGTAAACGCTCCCGCGCCGACAATGACCGCTGTCAATTCTGCTTCTCCTGCCTTTTTCTGTTCTTTCAGCATTATGACCCTTTCCGGACTGTCGTCAGAGTTTTGCCAGTATTTCCCGCTTGTAGTCCAGGAAAGCCTGCGACAGTGCAAAATCCTTTGCGCGGGGCTTGGTTTCGCGGATCACGATCTCATCTGTAATATGTCCCGGCCGTCCTTTTAAAATATAGATCCGGTCGGAAAGAAGGACCGCCTCGTCCATATCGTGCGTGATAAACAGCGTACTCAGATCGATCCGGCTCATAATATCCAGATACCAGGTGTGTACCGAGGCCTTGGTGATCGTATCCAGAGCACTGAACGGTTCGTCCAGAAGCGCCACGCCCTGTGAAGAAAGCCAGGTGCGAAGCAGGGCCGCCCGCTGCCGCATACCGCCGGAAAGCTGGGACGGATACAGCTCCTGTGTCCCGTCCAGTCCGAATTCCGAAAAATACGGATCCGCTTTTTTTCTCGCTCCTTCTTTGGTCTCTCCGGCCAGCAGCAGCGGCAGCGCTACATTATCCAGGATCTTTTTGTGCTGAAACAGCAGGTCCTTCTGCAGCATATAACTGATTTTTCCGGGCTTGCCGGTCACGTCTTCCCCGTTCAGGAACACCCGTCCTTCCCGGGGTTTTGTCAAACCGGAAAGCACATGGAACAGCGTGGTTTTTCCCGTGCCGCTGACACCGAGAAGAGATACGATCTCTCCCCGGTTCAGCACGAGATTGATATCCTCCAGGATGATCTTTTCGCCATATCCCTGTGTTATATGCTCGGCGGATAAAAGGGCGCTCATGACAGATACTCGTTGGTAAACCCGATTCCTGTCAGGTCATGTTCGGTAAGTCCGTTATCATACAGCCACTGATAGAACGCATCCCATCTGGCCGGATCGATATAGCCCCATGTGTCCGCATCCGCCACATACTGATCCTTCAGCCAGTTCTGGCTGGCATAGACCAGCTCTTCCGAACCAACCAGGGAACCTGTTGTATCTCCTGCGATCAGAAGATCCGCTGCCTCCTCCGGATTTTCAATGGCATAGGCGTATCCTTTTGCCGTGGCAGCCAGGAAGGCTTTCGCTGTCTCCGGATCGGATTCCATGAATTCATTATTGCCGATCAGGACCGGTGTGTAATAGTCAAAAACAGGATTTATATCGGCAAAACTCCAGTAATCGCAATCCACGTCTTCTATGCCGGCATTCACACCGCTCCATCCGTAGAAAACCCAGACAGCATCCGTCTGATGAGCTGCCAGAGCTGCCGGTTCATCCGTGATGGTATTCGGGATCAGTTTGACGGTGGAAAAATCAGCACCCTGATCGGTCATCACCTGCTCCAACGTGGCCAGTTCTATGGGGGACTCCCAGGTAGAATACGTTCTTCCTTCCAGTCCGGCCGGCGAATCGATCCCGTCTCCGGCGCGGGAGAGGATCCCGGATGTATTATGCTGCAGCACCGCCGCTACTGCCGTTACGCCGAAGGCGCCGTCCTGGTCAAGCGCCGCTGCCAGCGTGTCCTGGAATTCCACGGCAAACTGAGCCTGCCCGGAAGCGCACATAAGTACTGCCCCGTCCTCCGGCGGCTGCACGATTTCCACCTCCAGGCCTGCTTCTTCATAATAGCCCAGCGCCTGGGCCGCAAACAGGCCCGTGTGGTTTGTGTTTGGTGTCCAGTCCAGACAAAACGTGATTTTTTTCAGTTCTCCGTCCGCTGCTGCTGTGTCGTCGGCTGCTGCCGCACCGATTCCCGTCAGCCCCACGATGAGTGATGCTGCCATAACGGCTGCCGCCATGCTGTTCATCCATTTCTTCTTCATTTTTTCTGCCCCCTTCCTGATGCTCTGTTTCTGTGCTTTCCTTTTCCGGCTTACACGCCGGTTTTTCCGGACGTTTCGTTTCTGCTCTTTCCTTTTCAAACACGCTCTTCCGGACATTTCGTTTCTTTCTGTTTCATTCCGATGCTTCCTGCCGCCGTTTTCTTTCTTCCGGTTTTCAATGCTGTGCCGGTTCCTGCACCTTCTCCCAGGGCATGACCAGATTCCGGATCACATTGACCAGGAGCATCAGCAGCAGGCTGATCACGATGATCACCACGATGACGGCAAACATCTTATCAAAGGCATAGGCCTTTTTGACCCGTGTCATATATACGCCGAGTCCTTCAAAGCCGCCCAGCCATTCCGACACGACCGCCCCGACAACGGCATACGATGCGGAAATCTTGAGTCCTGAGAAAAAGTGTCCCAGCGATGCCGGCACTTTGGCGTGGCGGAAGATCTGCCGCCGGCTGGCCCCCATGGCCCGCAGCAGGTTGACGGCGTCTTCGTCCACGCTCCGATACCCGTCAAGCAGGCCTACGGCGATGGGGAAAAACGTCGTGATCACAACCAGCGCGATCTTGGGCGCCATGCCGAATCCCATCCACAGCACCAGGATCGGTGCGATCGCGATCGTCGGGATGGTCTGCGTAATGATCAGCAGCGGATAAAAAGCCCTGTTCATAAGCCGGAACCTGTCCATCACGGTTGCCATCAGAAACGCCAGCAGGATACCCAGCCCCAGACCGATCAGCGATTCCGTCAGCGAAATCCGCGCATGATAAAAGATCGTCGGAAAATCCGTAACGAGCGCCCGGATCACGGCCGCCGGAGAAGGCAGCATAAACGCCGGGATCACCCCTGTCGTACAGAGGATCTGCCAGACGGCCACAATGATGACAAGTGCCGTCACGGCCGGCAGGCCGCTGCGTATCTTTTCTCCGGAACTCCTGATCTTATCCCTGGTGGTGTTTGGTGACTTTTCTGTCAATGGTCAGAACCTCTCCCTCCGGTTTGTAAGCGATCTTTACATACGTGCTCATGGCCTGGCAGCCTGCCCTGGCCGCTACGATCTGGCAGTTTTTCACGATCTCCATCAGGCCGTCATAATCCCCTTCGATCGTGGTTTCAAACGGTCCGACATAATAATGGTATCCGGTGGATTTGATATAATCGATCACTTCATCCACAATGCGGATCACTTCTTCATCATCTAAAACAGTCGGCAATACCTGAATGGCTACACTGGCGTTCATGGTTTCTTCCTCCTTGCGTGTAAGTTTCTTTCGCCACAGTGTCTTTGTCTGGTGCTGACCAGTTTCGAAACGGAGCTATGTCTGTTTCCCGTTCCGGAAACCGGGTAAAAAAAGTCCCCCGGATATATTCCGGGGGACTTCCAGTTCTGCGATTCTTCGCGCTTGCCTTCGCCGGCATTATCCGGATCAGGTCGTAAGGGTCAGCGGCTGTGCCGCACTCTCAGCAAAAGCTCCCCCAGCAGGTATGTATTTGTATTCACATCAGTATTATCATACGTCCGGACAGGAAACTTTGTCAATACTTCAAATCTTTCCTGCAGTTCCGTATTCTGACAGGCGGTTTCTGCCTGTGCCCGCAGTATTTATGCGTACCGCTTCAGTGCTTCCGCTTTATCGATCTTCTCCCAGGGGAGATCCAGATCCGTGCGGCCGAAGTGCCCGTACGCCGCAGTCTGTTTGTAGATCGGACGGCGCAGATCCAGCATTTTGATGATGCCGGCCGGACGCAGGTCAAAGTTCTCGCGGACAATGTCGACCAGCTTGTCATCCGAAACTTTTCCGGTACCGAAGGTATTGACATTGACGGAAGTCGGCTGTGCCACACCGATGGCATAGGACAGCTGGATCTCGCAGCGGTCTGCCAGGCCGGCGGCGACCAGATTCTTGGCCACATATCGGGCAGCATATGCCGCAGACCGGTCCACCTTGGTGCAGTCTTTTCCGGAGAAGGCACCGCCGCCGTGACGGCCGACGCCGCCGTAGGTATCGACAATGATCTTACGGCCGGTCAGGCCTGCATCTCCCTGCGGTCCGCCGATAACAAAACGGCCCGTCGGGTTGATATAGATCTTGGTATTTCCGTCTACCATGGCCGGATCCACAACCGGATCAATGACATACTTCCGGATATCTTCGTGGATCTGCTCCTGCGTTACTTCCGCGTCATGCTGGGTCGAAATAACGATCGCTTCCAGACGTACCGGTACATCATTTTCATCGTATTCTACCGAAACCTGGGACTTTCCGTCCGGACGGAGATACGGCAGGGTTCCGTTTTTACGTACTTTCGTCAGCTGCAGGGTCAGTTTGTGCGCCAGATCGATGGAATACGGCATGTATTCCGGCGTCTCGTTGGTGGCATACCCAAACATCATGCCCTGGTCGCCGGCGCCGATCGCTTCGATCTGCTCATCGGTCATGTTGTTTTCTTTTGCTTCCAGCGCTTTGTCCACGCCCATGGCAATATCCGGAGACTGCTGATCCATCGCGACAAACACCGCGCAGGTATTGGCGTCAAAACCCTTGGCGGAATCATCGTAGCCAATCTCGCGGATCGTATCGCGGACGATCTTCTGATAATCCAGATGCGCTTTGGTCGTGATCTCACCGGTCACCAGTGCAAACCCGGTGCACATCGCTGTTTCACAGGCAACACGGCTCATCGGATCCTCTGCCATGCAGGCATCCAGAACCGCATCGGATACCGCGTCGCAGATTTTGTCCGGATGTCCTTCCGTCACCGACTCGGAGGTAAATAACTTTCTTTCCATGTTCTATGCTCCCTTCTATACATACATATACATAATAATAGAAAAATCCGCCATAAGCGGACTCCTTTTTCCGGACTCCTCTTATTGTTCGATCATCTCGCTCAGGCTGGCACCTTCCTCTGCAGGGGTTGCCGTGGCTTCACCGGCCCTATGTGCCTCCACCACTCTGAATAAGAAAGAGAATGCGGTATGTGTTTTTCGTCAAACAACATACCGCACTTATATACTCTAGTCAAGCGCATCTAACTGTCTCTGGGACACACTTTCGTTTTTGTCCTAAGAAATCAGCCGACCCGCAGACGGAACTTCTGAATATCCCGTTCCTCTGTCACTTTTTCGATCTCCGCACCCAGGAGACGAAGCTTTTTGTCAAAGTCTTCATAGCCGCGTTCGATGTATACGATATCATCGACTACGGTGATGCCTTCTGCCGCCAGACCGGCTATCACCAGCGCTGCGCCTGCACGCAGATCCGGTGCGCTGATACGGGCACCTGTCAGCATATTGATCCCGTCGATGATCGCCGTATTCCGTTCCACCTTGATGCTGGCGCCCATACGGGCCAGTTCATCCACATATTTGAATCGGTTCTCGAAAATGCTTTCCGTCACGGTACTCGTGCCGTTTGCCAGGCAAAGCACCACGCCGATCTGCGGCTGCATGTCGGTCGGGAATCCGGGATAGGGCAGGGTCTTGACATGCGTTCTGCCCAGCCGTCTTCTCGCCGTGATCCGCACCGCGTCGTCAAATTCTTCCACTTCGCAGCCGATCTCAACCAGCTTCGCGGTCATGGCTTCCAGATGTTTGGGAATGATGTTCTTCACCAGCACATCGCCTCTGGTAGCCGCTGCAGCAAACATAAAAGTACCGGCTTCAATCATATCCGGAACGATCGCGTACGTGCTGCGATGCAGTTTTTCCACGCCGCGGATCCGGATGACATCTGTGCCGGCCCCCTTGATATTGGCACCCATGCTGTTCAGGAAATTGGCGGTATCCACAACATGCGGCTCTCTGGCAGCATTTTCAATAATAGTGCTGCCCTGCGCCAACGCTGCCGCCATCATGATGTTGATGGTGGCGCCGACGGATACCATATCCATAAAAATATGCGCTCCGTGCAGATTTTCCGCTGATGCGACGATCACACCATGACGGATCTCCACAGATGCGCCGAGTGCCCGGAATCCCTTCAAATGCTGATCGATCGGCCGGCTGCCGATATTGCAGCCGCCCGGAAGAGGAACTTCCGCTCTTTTATACTTCCCTAAAAGCGCTCCCAGAAGATAATAGGATGCGCGGATTTTCTTGATAAAATCGTAATCAACGCTGATCGAGCCGATCGTTGAGCCGTTGATCCGTACTGTATGCCTGTCAATTCGTTCTGTCGTGGCTCCGATTACGGAGATCGCTTCCAGAAGAACATTGATGTCACTTACGTCCGGGATGTTTTCGACCGTAACGGGTTCATCCGTCATGATCGCAGCGGTCAGGATGGCAAGTGCGGCATTTTTGGCTCCCCCAATTTCCACCTCGCCAACCAGAGGGCTTCCACCCTTGATGACAAACTTATCCATATTCACCTCAGAATTTCGGTCAGCCGAGTCTCCCCTTAACAAAGCTGTCCTTTATTTTGAGTGACCTCCTGCTTCCCCTTGCCGAGGTCACTCATTCTGTTATATTACCCCATTCCATTCCGTTTGTAAAGCACACAATGTTTTCCGGTTGTCATAACACAGTTTGTGTGCGGCCGTTAAGAGGGAAACCGGATGTCTCAATCCTTGTCTTCCAGGGCTTCCGTCTGCGGTACCAGGACCTTTTTCGTATAGCAGGAAAAGGCATCTTCCACCATGGCAGGATCCGGTTTTCTGGTAAAAGCGGAAACAATCGGTACCAGGATCAGACCGGCGATCATGCAGAATGCACCGGCATTGATCGGCGACTGCAGCAGTTTCGGAAAATGAGGCCGCGCCGCGATATTGACCAGCATAACAACCGTTGAAAAGAGGAAGCTGACCCAGCAGGCGGCTTTCGTCGTCTTTTTCCAATACAGGCCATAGAGGAACGGCGCCAGAAAAGCACCGGCCAGAGCGCCCCAGGAAACACCCATCAGCTGCGCGATAAACGTGACATTCGAACTGTACTGGATCAAGGCAATCACTACGGAAATGGCAATGAAGACCACGATCAGCAGCCGCATCGTCAGAACCTGCCGTTTCTCGTCCATCTTTTTTATAATGGTCCCTTTCAGGAAATCCAGCGTCAGGGTGGAACTGGAAGCCAGCACCAGCGAGGACAGCGTGGACATGGACGCCGACAGCACCAGGATGACCACGATCCCGATCAGGATATCCGGAAGTCCGGAAAGCATCGCCGGAATGACCGCATCAAACCCTTCCGCCGCCACATCGACACGATCGGAAAAGAGACGTCCGAAACCGCCCAGGAAATAACAGCCGCCGGCAATGATAAAGGCAAACGCCGTGGAAATGACCGTGCCGGTATCGACGGCCTTCTCATTGCGGATGGCATAGAACTTCTGTACCATCTGCGGCAGCCCCCAGGTGCCCAGCGACGTCAGAATCACCACACCCAGCAGATTCACCGGATCCGGTCCGAAGAAAGAATTGAAAATACCCGGTGTGGAGGAAACTTCTGTGTCCACGACTTTGCCCAGGCCGTCCAGCGCCGCCATAAAACCGCCCTGGCTGTGCAGCACGGCCGCGATCACGGCAATAATGCCGCCGACCATGATCAGACCCTGGATGAAATCGTTGATCGCCGTCGCCATATAACCGCCGGCAATGACATAGATACCGGTCAGAATGGCCATCACAATGACGCAGACCGGATACGGAATGTTGAAGGCCATCCCGAACAGACGGGAAAGTCCGTTGTACAGAGAAGCTGTATACGGGATCAGGAAAACAAAGGTGACCGCTGAGGCGGCAATCTGCAGCGCCTTGCTGTCAAAGCGCCGGCCGAAAAACTCCGGCATGGTCGCCGAATCCAGATGCTGGGTCATGATCCGCGTGCGGCGCCCCAGAATACGCCAGGCCATAAGCGACCCGATCAGGGCATTCCCAATGCCGGCCCAGGTTGCCGCGATACCGTATTTCCAGCCGAACTGCCCGGCATAACCGACAAATACCACTGCTGAAAAGTAAGACGTGCCGTAGGCAAATGCCGTCAGCCACGGGCCGACTTTCCGCCCGCCCAATACAAATCCGTTTACATCGGTGGAATTCTTCCTGCAGTACAGACCGATTCCGATCATAACCGCGAAGAAAACGATCAGCAGCAGAATTTTGATACCCATAGAACAACTCCTTTTTGTTTTGCCTCTTTAAACTGTAGAACTTCGACGCGCCAACGCTTTGGCGCGTTGACGTGTCATAGTATATAGGATACGCCGGGAAATTGCAAGTGTTTTTTGAAATACCATACTTTCTCCCCAAGAATAAAAAGAAGGCTGCCCTTGAGCAGCCTTCACGGTACCTATATTATTACGGCTCTATCAGTTTGCGGCTCTTTCCTGTACGGCAGCCAGGACCGCTTCCAGCGTCTGTTCCAGGTCCCTGCCGGATTCATCGATCACGATGTCGGCATACTGCGCATACAGGCCTTCCCGTTCCTCATACAGCTGCTGCAGCGTCTGTCCTTCCCGCAGGACAACACCCCGGTTGCGGAGATTGCCCAGCCTTCCGGTCAGGAGCCCGTAGGGAAGTTTCAGGTATACGACCGTCCCCAGATCCTGCAGATGCCGCATGGCTTTTTTGCTGTATACGGTACTGCCTCCGGTAGCGATCACCGTATGGACCGCATCCAGCGACGCGTTGACGCGTTCTTCCACGGCCAGAAAGCCATCCACGCCTTCCTGCTCGATGATCTCCTTCAGCAGCCGCTGTTCCTGTTCCTGGATCACCAGATCAGAGTCCAGGAAACGCATCCCCAGCTGCTTGGCCAGAATGACGCCCAGCGAACTTTTCCCGACGCCGGGCATGCCGATCAAGATAATATTATTCTTCATGAAGCGTATACTACACGATCCCCTGTGCGTTCATCGCATTCACAACCTTCAGGAAGCCGGCAATGTTGGCTCCGACGACATAGTTGCCTGCGAAACCATATTCTTTTGCCGCCGCATCGATGTTGTGCGTGATATTGATCATGATCTGCTGCAGCTTGGCATCGACCTCTTCAAACGTCCAGGACAGACGTTCCGCGTTCTGGCTCATTTCCAGACCGGATGTAGCGACACCGCCGGCATTGGCCGCTTTGCCCGGAGCAAACAGCACGCCGTTCTTCTGGAAGTATTCGGTAGCTTCCAGCGTAGTCGGCATGTTGGCACCTTCTGCCACGCAGATCACACCGTTTGCGACCAGCATTTTGGCATCTTCCAGATCCAGTTCGTTCTGTGTGGCGCAGGGCAGCGCAATATCCGCCTTGACGCTCCAGACGCCTTTACCGTCATGATACTCCGCGTTCGGACGGTATTTCGTATACTCAGTCAGGCGGGCACGTTTCACTTCCTTGATCTCTTTGAGTGCGGCCACATCGATGCCGTCCGGATCATAGACCCAGCCGGTCGAATCGGAACAGGTGACCGATTTGGCGCCGAGCTGCTGTGCTTTCTGGATCGCATAGGTAGCTACGTTGCCGGCACCGGATACGACACAGGTCTTGCCGGCCAGTTCGATATTATTGAGCTTGAGCAGTTCCTGTGTCAGATACAGCAGACCATAACCGGTCGCCTCGGTCCTGGCAAGAGAGCCGCCATAGGAAAGGCCTTTGCCGGTCAGTACGCTGTCATAACTGTTGCGGATCCGTTTATACTGTCCGAACATATAGCCGATCTCACGGCCGCCGACCCCGATATCCCCGGCCGGAACGTCCGTGTTCTCGCCGATATGACGGCACAGCTCTGTCATAAAGCTCTGGCAGAAGGCCATGACTTCCCGGTCGGATTTGCCCTTCGGGTCAAAATCGGAACCACCCTTGCCGCCGCCCATCGGCAGGCCGGTCAGGGAGTTTTTGAATACCTGCTCAAAGCCCAGGAATTTCAGAATACCGATATTGACCGACGGATGGAAACGCAGACCGCCTTTGTACGGACCGATCGCGCTGTTGAATTCCACGCGGTAGCCGCAGTTGACCTGTACCTGTCCCTTGTCATCGACCCACGGAACACGGAACTTGATCTGACGTTCCGGCTCGACCAGACGCTCCAGCAGTGCCTCCCGCCGGAAAGCATCTTCATCTCTTTCAATAACCGGACGCAGTGACTCCAGAACCTCTTTCACAGCCTGATGAAACTCCGGCTGACCCGGGTTTTTCTCTTCCACGCGCTTAATGATCTCGTCTATGTATGACATACTAACCTCCTTGCTCTTTTGCCTTTCACTTTGACGCTTTATCACGGGAAAAAGTATAGCACCAGGATTTTTACTGCGCAACATAAACTTTTTATGCAAAATCCAAACGTTCTATGATATACTAGGTAAAGCGTTTATAAAACGTTTATTAATTTAGGTATAATTAGGTATAATTATGAAGAGGTGAATGGTATGGCAGAAGAAACTATGACAATGGAAGAAGTGGACAATTCCTTTGTATCCTTCAAGGATGAAGGTGCTGCAAACTGGGAGAAACTGAAAGAATACCAGAGTGCAAAAACACCTGTCCACGTAACCGTAGACGGCGTCGTCAACAAAGGAGTTGTCTCCAATGTAGAAGGCGTTCGCGGATTTATTCCCGCTTCCCGCCTGGCGCTTGGCCGCGTGAACGATCTGAATGAGTATCTCGGCAAGGAGATCGATGTGCTCGTTCGTGAAGTGGATGCGGATAAGGGACGTCTGATCCTTTCCGCCGTAGAGCTTCTCCGCACGAAAGCCAATGAAGAAAAACAGGCACGGATCGCTTCCATGGCCGTAGGTTCTGTCCTGACCGGCAAAGTGGAAAGTCTGCAGCCGTACGGTGCTTTCATTGATCTGGGTGACGGTCTTTCCGGCCTGGTTCATGTTTCCCAGATTTCCCGCGCCCGTGTGAAATCTCCGGATGCCGTCCTGAGTGTCGGCCAGGAAGTACAGGTAAAAGTGATCGCCGTTAAAGACGGCAAGCTGAGCCTTTCCATGAAAGCACTGGAAGCCGGTGCTCCGGAAGAAGAACATGAAGAGACCTCTTTCCCGAAAGACTTCAAACTGCCGAAAGCCGAAGATCTGGGAACGAGCCTGGGATCTCTCCTGAAGAATATCAAGCTGTGATCAGCGCCTCTTTTTCTTCCCGCGACAGCTGCTTGATGGCATACTCACGCCGCATAGCCTCCGCTTTCGTCGGGAAGCATTCATAATAGACCAGTGTGACCGGGCGGTGACTGCGGGTGTATTTCCCGCCGTGTCCCGCATTATGTGCCGCGATCCGCTTTTCGAGATCGTTTGTCCATCCGGTATAGAGGGATCCGTCCGCACACCTGAGGATATAAGTATAATTAGAAGTCTGCCGCAGGGTATCTTCTGCGGCAGACTTTTTCTGACTTCTGTTTACTTTCTTTTCCGATATGTACCGGTTATCCATACGCTCCTAAATCTGTGTTCCGGCCTGCAGCAGGCTTTACGAAAGCGGGACGGTATACGTGGATTCCGAAGGCAGCTGCCCGTAGATGTATTTGGCATCCGATATGTTGGTATAGTCATGCACATCCGAAAACGCGCCGGCTGTAACCAGGATATACTGTGTCTCATCCTCTATTTCGGCAAAGCTGGCCAGACAGTGTCCGGCTTCGTCCGTAAATCCGGTCTTGCCGCCAAGGATCACCGCTCCGTTGTCGAGCGCGGAATTGCCGACCGAGCCGAACATCGTACTCATCAGATTGAGCCCCTTCTCATGATACTCCGTAGGCGTGGTGGTATAGGTATGCGACGTGATGATGCGGCGGAAGGTATCATTCTTCAGCGCGTATTCCAGCAGGGTCGCCATATCACGGCACGTCGTATAGTGCTCCGGATCCTGCAGACCCGTGCAGTTCG
>JAIKYQ010000113.1 GCA_024683035.1 Eubacterium sp. | reverse complement strand
CCGAAAAAGCAAGAAAAAACACCGCCGGGCAGGCGGTGTTTTGAGGAGGCAGGATGTGTGATGGCGCATCCTGTTTGGTTAACGGGCGGCGTATTCCCTTAACCAGAGGTTTGAAAGGATTTTGTATGCAGCGTAGTTAATTAAAACTAACTACTGTTAGACAATATCATAAATAGTTAGAAATGTAAACCCCCAATTCCCGTTTTTTTCCTGAGGCGGCAGAATCGGCAGCTGGAGGAAGAACTGTCGTGTGAAATTGCATTTTCTGCTTGCGTGTATTGACGGGATGAAGTATAATGACCGTTGATTAAATGAATCTAACATATGTAATATTGCCATAATCTAGAAAAGGCAAATCTAATAATAGTAATGAATAGATAATCCCAGGATTACAGAATTAACTGATTAAAGACATCTCAAACTAATAGTAAATGAAATGAATCATGCTACGGATGGCATGTCTTGTAAAAAGGACAGTTACAGGAACTTGTGAAGAAAGAAGATGAAGACAGACATGAATGCAGGACAGAAAAAAACTTCTATTTTTCAAAAAGGGCTGGCGGTTTTGTGCTGCATACTTCTGGCCCTGACGGTTCTTCTGCCTGTAGGCGGAGAAATCGTATTTGCCGATGGGAATGAAGTATATCTCACGTGGGATGAATACGTAGAAGCCAACGGAGTTACAGACTGGAATTATAACGATCAGGCCGAAGTGATTGCAGAGGTGGCCGCCCATGCTGTTTCGCTGTATGAAGCCGGACAGAACGAAGAAGCATACGAGTATGCAAAGGCGACATACTGGGGTTATTACGAAGTTTCCGGATTTGAGCGGAACACCATGACCCGGATCTCAGGGAGCCGTGTCAGCGAAGTGGAACTGGCCTTTACTACTTTGCGCAAGGCGATCAAGAAGGATAACGGGATGGAAGCCGTGACGGAAGCGGCCAATGCCCTTTCTGCCCTTCTCCGTGAGGACGGACAGCTTCTGAGTCCGGGAGCTGCAGTGTTTATGGGGGCCCCCGGCAATCCGGCAGACAATTCGGAAGAGACTGCAGCTGGTACGTCCGATGACCGGAACTGGGCGGATGTGGACGGAACGTTCTATCTGAGTTGGGATGAATATAAAGAAGCAGCCGGTGTCTCCGACTGGAACTACAATGATCAGGCTGCTGTCATATCCGGGCTGGCTGATCATGCTGTGGAGCTGTACGAGGCGGGTGAAAACGAAGAAGCTTACGAATATGCCAAGGCAACCTATTGGGGTTATTACGAAGTCTCCGGATTTGAGCGGAACACCATGACACAGATCTCCGGAAGCCGTGTCAGCGAAGTGGAACTGGCTTTCACGACACTGCGTAAGGCGATCAAGAAAGACAATGGCACAGATGCTGTCCGTGAAGCGGCAGATTCTCTGTCAGAGAAACTGATTGAGGATGGGCAGCTTTTGAGTCCGGACGGCCCGGTCTATACCGGCGCGGCAGCTGAAAACGAAGCAGCCGGCAGCACGGACGAAGGTGCAGAGGAGTCTGAAGAGACAACAGAGTCCGGCAGTTCGAAATCTGCCGCAAGCGGTGTGACGATCCTGATCGGGAGTTTCCTGATCATCCTTCGTGAAGGACTGGAGGCAATTCTGATCGTGGGTGCGATCATTGCGTACCTGATCAAATCGGGAAACAAAAAGGGCGTGATCCCGGTTTATATCGGATCTGTATTTGCCATCATCTGCAGCTTCATCATGGCCGGCATTCTGAACTGGCTGCTGTCCAAGAGCGCGGAATACCACATGAGTCAGGAGATCATAGAAGGCATTGCTGCATTGACGGCTGTGGCCGTGCTGTTCTATGTCAGCAACTGGATGATTTCCAAGTCAGAATCAGCAGCCTGGACATCTTATATAAAAGACAAAGCGTCTGGCGGCGTCTCCCGTGGAAGCATGTTCACGCTTGGGTTTACAGCCTGGCTGGCTGTATTCCGTGAAGGTGCCGAAGTGATCCTGTTTTATCAGCCCATGCTGTCGGAAGACAGACCGGATATGGTCTGGGCCGGATTTCTGATCGGCGTGGCCGTGCTGGTGGTTGTTTTCCTGGCGATACGGTTCCTGAGCGTAAAGCTTCCGATCGGACCGTTCTTCACCGGCACCAGTATCCTGATGGCTTTTATGGCAATCTGCTTCCTGGGCGCCGGCATCAAGGAACTGATGGAAGGCGGCGTGCTGGACGGTGTGGAATGGATGCTCAGCAGTCCTTCGTGGCTGTCCTGGATACCATACAATGATACGCTTGATATTCTCGGGATCTATCCGCTGCTTGGAACGATCCTGCCGCAGCTGATCCTGCTGGCCGTGACGATCATCACCTTCGTGATCCATATCCGCAGAAATAAAAGGATACGGCGGGAGGCACAGGCAGCCGGTTCTGAAAGCTGAAACGACGGGCAGACAGAACGTTCCGGAAGAGAGAATCGGCAGATACTGCCGATGCAAAAGCGATCAGGCAGACTACGGAAAGACAGGGTAGTCTCTGATATATATCACTTGCAAACTGTTACAATTTCATACACCGAAAGGAGAGAAAGATGAAGAAGAGAATTGTAGCACTTAGTGCAGCTGCGGCAATGGCCGTTTCCATGATGGGCGGAATGATGACCGTAGCGGCAGCAGACGATGCAGCAGCCGGTTTCCAGGAGTATCCGATCTGGGAAGATGAAGAAGTCGGTTTTATCAATGTCAGCGGCGTGTATTTTCAGCCCGTCCCGATGTCCGGCGGAAACGAAAACTATGAAGACTATGATCTGCATTTTGAAGCGGATGTCAGCGCAATGGAAAACGACCTGGGCTATGGCGTAGGCGACTGGATCCCGTATATGACAGTTACCTATCAGATCATCGGTTCTGACGGCGAGACAGCAGCAGAAGGGACCTTCATGCCGATGGCAGCTTCCGACGGCCCGCACTATGGCGCCAATATCGCTCTGCCGAATGCCGATACCTATTCCGTTAAACTGACCTTCAACGTAGATGAGAACAGCTATCTGATCCATCTGGATGATGTCACAGGCCCGGGCGGCACACTGGATCAGGTGTTCCCGCTTGAACTGGAACTGCCGGACGTCTGGGATTACGTACCGCAGGAGTGGTAATGATAAGCTCCTGGCAAGTGGATGACCACAAGTCCGTGCTTGCACAGGACTTTGGGCAGACATTTGCCAGGGCAACAAGACAGAGGACGCAGGCCATAGGCCGGGAGTCCGAAGTCTTGTAGGATCACGAGAGTGCCGGAGGCACGGAGTGATCCGCAGCTTATCATTACATCGTAGTAGCAGGGCAACAAGACAGAGGACGCAGGCCATAGGCCGGGAGTCCGAAGTCTTGTAGGATCACGAGAGTGCCGGAGGCACGGAGTGATCCGTAGCTTATCATTACATCGTAGTAACAGGCAACAAGACAGAGGACGCAGCGCAGGGCGCGGGAGTCCGAGACAACAATTATGTATCTGACAAGGGGCAGTTTCAGGAGAGACTGTCCCTATACTGCCGCTTTTCAGACAAGCGGTCTTTGAGAAGAAAAGAGGACGATCCATGGCAAAGAAACCCGGAGGCCTGCAGCTGATCTCCGCAGGACTCAGCCTCATTCTGGCAATTGGCGTGATGACCGCCTTCGCGGCGTGCGGAAGAAAAGAGGACGGCACATGGATGCATTGTCACAGCGTCCAGACTGCGGTGTTTCTCTGTGGACTTGTTCTCGCGGTCCTCTTTGTGCTGGCCGCATGGAGCAGGAACCGGGCGGTCAGGATATCCCTGAACGCGGCGGCGGCTGTTCTGGCAGTTGTCACGTGCTTGCTGCCGGGAACACTGATGCCCATGTGTATGATGCAGACCATGCGCTGCTATATGGTCATGCAGCCCTTTGTCAGGATCGTGTCGATCCTTTCCGCTGTATGTGCTGCTGTCGGGGTTTTTCGTTCTGCACGGAACGGACGCATTTCCGCCGGGAAATAATGTAAGTCCATGAAGAAGGAAAAGAAAAAGAAGATCTGGTACGGTGTCCTGTGCGGCTGTATTCTGGCGGCTGCCATCTGTATCGTAGTGCCGGCAGGGAGAAAAGCCTCTTTATACAGAGAGGCGGAACAATTCTTACAGACAGAGGATACTGTGCGTGCGTACAGGGCTTTTTCCGGTCTTGGCGGGTACAAAGATGCAGAAAAGAGGGCGGAAGACCTGATCCGAAACGATCCGGCCCTGCCGTACCGCGCGCTGGCGAAGGGCGACAGGCTGACTTTCGGCACATATGAACAGGATAATGACGAAAAAGACGGAAAAGAACCGGTCGAATGGATCGTGCTGGACCGGATCGGTGATGAAATCCTCCTTCTTTGTGCAGTGTGCCTGGACTGCCGGACATACAACGACGTGCCGTTCGAACCAGTGACATGGGAGAACAGTGCCGTGCGTGGCTGGCTGAACGGGACGTTTTATGATACTGCTTTTTCGCAGGAAGAAAAGAAACGGATCATGACTGCGGAAAACCGGAATCCGGATCAGAGCGAAGCAGGAACAGACGGAGGCGCAGACACCTCTGACTGCGTATTCTTACTCTGTGAAAAAGAAGCCGGCATTTATCTGGGAAATGAGATGGATCAGGAGTACATCGGTAAAGCGGAAGCGACGGCCTATGCCGCTTCGCGCGGCGTACATGCAGATGAAGACGGCGTGGCAGAATGGTGGCTGCGGACACCCGGCGAGTATGCCTACACGGCTCAGTTCGTGGACAGCGGGGGGAAAACATATATTGCCGGGGCATATGTGGATATTGCCTTCGGGATCCGGCCGGCCATATGGCTGCATGCCGGGGCTGTTTGAGACGGGAAAGGGAACCATGTTATCGCTGCGGAGCATTCCGATAAAAAATATAAAAGCGCATCCGGTGCGGTCGCTGATCCTGTTCATACTGACACTGGCACAGGCTGCCTGTGTTTTTAGCGGACTGATGACGGTGCAGGGAATGCGGCAGGAACTTGCGCGGGCGGAAGCGCGGCTGGGCGCGGATGTCCTCGTGTACCCCACGGCTGCCTTCAGCAAGATCGGCAAAGACGGTCTTCTGATGCAGGGAACCCCTGTGGAAGTGTACAGGGACCGGGAGATCCTGTCCAGGATGGACGCCTGTGAAGATATTTCGGCGGTGACATACCAGATCTATCTTTCCGCTGTGCGGAAAGACGGAGGCGAGATCCGGATCATCGGATACGAGCCGGAGACGGATTTTGTCATTGCGCCGTGGTTCGCCGGCAGGAATGTGCCGGAACTGCAGGAAGGAAGCATAGCGGCCGGAATCGATGTGGAGGTAAATGAGTCCGGGAACATCGTTCTGTACGGAAGAGAATGGCCGGTGGAAGCGCGGCTGGAGAAAACCGGTTCTCTGCTGGACGGAGCCGTATTTGTACCCCTCGAGACACTTGAAAGCATGCTTCAGGAGGCGGAAGCCGCAGGCGATGAGACGTACGCTTCTGTTCATCCTGCGGAAGATTTTTCGGCGGCGCTGATCCGTGTCGATGACAGGGACAGAGTGCAGGCCGTGACGGACTGGATCAACATCTATGTCCGGAAAGTCACAGCAGTCAGAAGCGAAGAGACTCTGACACAGACCGCTGCGGGAATACGGGGAACGACTAAGACCATGGCAGCGGCTTCCGGACTTGCGTGGCTGGTCCTGCTGATCGCGCTGGGGACGGCGCAGATCCTGCTCATGAAGGAACGGAAGAAGGAACTGTATGTCTGGCTGACCGTGGGCGCGCACCGCGGTATCATGAGCCGGGTGATACTTACGGAGGCTCTGCTCCTGCATCTGACAGGAGCCGCAGCTGGTGTCCTGCTGGCCGGGATCCTTGTATCCGTGTTCCGCGGAAAGATCCTTCCGGGAGTTGTTTTCTCGGTGCCGGGATGCCTGGCGGCAGCGGCGGGAGCTGTGCTTCTGGCTTCGGCGGCGGGTATCATCGCCGCGTTCCTTTCACTGAAACGGACAGAGAAGAACATGAGCGGCCAGATGCTGCTGACGATATAGGGGGATCACGGATGCTTTCACTGCGCAATCTGCCTTTAAAAAACCTGAAAGGATATGCCGCGAGAACTGCCGGCATGCTGGCGTTTACCATTTTGATGGCCGCGGCTGCTTTTGGCGGCACCATGGTTGTCGGCGGCGTGAGCCGAGGCCTCGAGACGGTCCGTTCACGACTTGGCGCGGATATTCTGGTCACGCCGGAAAGCGCGAAAGATGAATTTGACGCTCAGTCCGTCCTGCTGCAGGCGGAACCCGGATATTTTTATATGGACAGGGGGGTAATGGACGAGATCGCACAGATCGACGGGATCGAAACCATGTCCGGGCAGCTGTTCATGGCATCAACAAAAGCGGGATGCTGCAGTGCCAGAGTACAGATGATCGCCTATGATCCCGAAACGGACTTTACGATCACGCCATGGATCGCCGATACATTCGCAGCGGGAGAACCGGGACGGATGGATGTGGTGGCGGGCAGCAACGTGACGGTCTATGATGACCGGATCCTGCGGTTTTATGATCAGGAATGCCGGATCGTCGGACAGTTTGCGCCAACCGGATCTACGCTGGATAACTGCGTATACATGAATTTTGATACCGTGAAGGTCTTGATAGAGGCTTCATTTGAAAAGGGCCTGAATGCATATCCGGCATTCGATCCGGACGACGTGATCTCCGCCGTACTGGTCAAAGCAGCTCCGGGGACCGATATCGAAGTTCTGGCAGAGGACATACGGGAACACGTGGAGGGCGTCAGCGTGACCACCTCCGCGAATATGGTGTCGGGAATAGGGGAAAACCTGCGAGCGACAGCACGGACCGTCGCCATTCTCGCAGTCATTCTGTGGGCGGCCGGTATGCTGATGACGATCCTGCTGTTTGTCCTGATGATCCACGAACGGAAACGGGAATTTGCGGCACTTTCTGTTATGGGTGCCGACAGGTCCATGATCTCGGGCATCGTGACAAAAGAGGCAATGACCGTGAATCTGGCCGGCGGTGCTGCGGGAATCCTTCTCTCTCTCATTGTGCTCGTCATGTTCCGGAATCTGATCGGGCAGCAGCTCGGAGCCGGATTTGTACTTCCGTCTGTGGGGACGGCGGTCCTGACGGCGGCAGCGACACTGCTGTCCGTCTTACTGGCGGGAGTTCTGTCCTCCCGGATCGCGGTCAGGAATATCGGGAAGATGGATATCAGTCTTGTTCTCAAGGAGGGCGAATAACATGATCATAACCGCCAGGGACCTGAAAAAGGACTTTATCCGTGCCGGCCGGAGCGCGCATGTCGTCCCGGCGGTCCGCCCGTTGAATCTAACGATCCGGTCCGGGGAAATGGTCGGGATCACGGGGAGATCGGGAAGCGGCAAAAGTACACTTCTGAACATGCTTGCGGGTATACTGACACCGACTTCCGGGAAAGTCCTTCTGGATGATACGGATCTGTATGCCCTGGACGAAAAGGCGAGGGCCAGGCTCCGCTGTGAGAAGATCGGTCTGATCCCGCAGGGCCATACGGCTCTGCGCTCTCTCAGTGTACTGGAAAATGTCCTGCTCCCGTCTGTGCTTTACAGCAGAGAGCAGCCACCGGAAGACAGGGCGCGGGAACTGATGGAAAAAGCGGACATCGCTTCTCTTGCGGATGCGGGTCCGGGAGAATTATCCGGAGGTGAACTCCGGAGGATGGCGGTCGCCCGGGCACTTCTCATGGATCCGGCTGTCGTGCTGGCGGATGAACCGACAGCGGGTCTGGACAGGGATAATACGCTGGCCGTGATGGAGCTTCTGCGGGACGCCGCGCGAAGCGGGGCGGCCGTACTGGTGGTGACGCACGAAGAAGATGCGGTGCGGTTTTCCGACCGGGTCTGTGTCATGGACGGCGGAAAACTGGAAGACGGAGAAGAAATCCGATGAGGGAGAACAACGGTCATTTCCGGAAGAGAACCATTTTGAGAGTTTTGGCAGCTGCGTGCTGTATCCTGCTGGCAGGCTGCGGCTCCGGCCGCGGAGAGCAGGGAGAGGGAGAAGCCCGTGTGACGGAATGCATGGAAGAATGCGTTGTGGAAGATCAGAGCATCCGTTACATGATATATCTTCGGGTTAAGACCGATGAAAGCGGGGCAGTTATTTCCGTGGAGGACGCGGGGACGGAAGTCCCGGACGGCAAAGACGGTGCGTATATCACCGCTCAGGCGGTGTTTGAAGAACTGAAAGGGAAGACTGCGGAAACGATTGGAGAAGTGGATGCCGTTTCCGGGGCAACCTGTTCTTCCGAAGCGATCCTGTCCGCTGTCAGAAAGACGCTGGAAAAACCGTAGAACCGCAAAAAACATCTTTGGTTCTTGTATATTTACATTTATTCGTGTACACTAATGCAGGTATTATATAACGAACTTATTTTAGAGCGGCAAAACAGAATAACGCCAGAGAAAGTGACGGAACATTTATGCTGAAATATCTGATTTCTACACTGGAATATCTGATCGTGCCGGGCGTCCTGATAGGCATGATGATTGCCTATATACACGGATGCTGCGGGCATACCGGAAGAAAAATACTGATGTGGGGGGTCATGGCAGGCTGCGCGGCGGCCTGTGTACTCGCTTACCTGAAGAACAAGACCAAGCTGATCGATACGGCCAATCTGAATATGGTCATCTTCAGTATCTCTCTGGCGGCGCTGGTCATCTTTCTGATCGTGGACGGAAGAAAAAAGGAAGATGAAGGAAATGGAGATATCGTGACGGCGGTCCCTGCCGCGGTACTGGTCTTTATCCAGGTGTTTTATTCCCTTCCCGATGTGATCGCTTTTCCGTATACGATCATGCTGAGCGGCGAGTCGTTCTTCTCGACTGGTTTCCTGTACCGGGTGATCGGTATCGCACTCGGCGCGGCACTGGTGATCGTGACAGCGCTGGCCGCGTATTTCGTATGCCGGCGTATCCGGATCCGCGCCACGGGGGTCCTGCTGAAGATCGCGCTGCTGATCGTGGCGGCGCAGCAGGTCACCAAGATCCTGCAGACACTTCTTACCAGGCGGTATATTTCAGGCAAGGCGCTTTTCCAGCTGATCAAGTTTACCTCCAATCACGCCAATCTGTTCGTGCTTGGTGTGATCCTGGCCGTTTTTTTCATGCCGGTCATTCTCTGGATCCGCAGTTTTCACGTGAATGAGCCGTACAGCAATCCGGCCGAGCACCGCAAGATCCGCGCAAACTGGCGCAGTATCCGCCGCTGGTCGACGGCACTGCTGGTCTGCCTGGTGCTGGCGTTCATCAACATGACTGCCGTTAAAGCATGGGAGAGCCGGCCGGTGGAGCTTTCTCCCACCGAGGAATGTGAGCAGCGCGGAGACGCGATGTATGTTTCTTTTGCACAGGTAGAGGACGGTCATCTGCACCGTTTTGCCTATACTTCGGAAAATGGCGTGGCGATCCGGTTCATCATTATCAAAAAACCAAATTCGTCGGCCTATGGGGTCGGGCTCGATGCCTGTGATATCTGCGGGGAGACAGGGTATTATGAGCGCGGTGACCAGGTCGTATGCAACCGGTGCGACGTGGTCATGAACGTGAATACGATCGGGTTCAAGGGGGGATGCAATCCGAAGGTAATCGACTACAGTGTGGAAGACGGATATATCATCGTGCCGACAGCGACCCTGCTTGAGCATGAAAAGGATTTCAGCTGACGGCAGCACATAGGAATATTTTGACCCCAACATTTCAGAACAGAGGAACAAAAAGAGGACGACAGCAATGTTTTTTCGAATGATCCGGGGCGCATTTGCCAGACAGAAAAAGAAAATGCTGATGATCGCATTGACGATCGCACTGGGCGCGTCGCTCGCGACTGCCATGCTGAATGTCATGATGGATGTCGGCGATAAAGTGAATCAGGAGCTGAAGACGTACGGCGCCAATATCACGGTGGTCCCGAAATCGGCCTCCGCGCTGGAAAATCTGTATGAGATCGAAGGAGAGGATGCTGAACAGACAGCCTATCTGAGAGAAGAGGAGCTCGGCAAGATCAAGACGATCTTCTGGGCATTCAATATCCTGGATTACGCGCCGTTCATCGACACGGCCGCCACGCTGGAGGATGGAAGCGGGACCAGGATCACGGGGACCTGGTTCAATCACCACATGGAACTCCCCACGGGGGAGACACTGGATACCGGTGTACAGAATCTGAGGGCATGGTGGGACATCACGGACGGAGAGTGGCTGGACGAGCAGAAGCCGGAAAGTGAAAATGAGTGTATGGCGGGTGTTGTTCTGGCCGAACGGTACGGACTCGCAGCAGGCGACACGATCCGCGTGGAGACGGAACACGGATCACAGGAACTGAAGATCGCGGGCATCTTTGATGCCGGCGGAGACGAAGACGAGCAGCTCTATGCGTCGCTCGATACGGTACAGAAGCTCTCGGACACCGACGGTCTTCTGACCAGCATCGAAGTCAGTGCGCTGACGACGCCGGACAATGAACTGGCAGAGAAGGCGGCGACACAGGGGCCGCAATCCCTGTCCATCAGCCAGTACGAGACCTGGTACTGCACGGCATATGTCAGCTCGATCTGCTTCCAGATCCAGGAAGTTATCACGGATTCCGTCGCCTCGCCTGTGCGGCAGGTCGCCGACTCCGAGGGTGCGATCATGGAAAAAACACAGCTGCTGATGCTGCTGATCACCTTCCTTGCGCTGATCGGATCCGCACTGGGGATCACCAATCTGGTCACGGCCAGCGTGATGGAACGCAGCAACGAGATCGGTCTTCTGAAGGCTGTCGGCGCGACGGACGGGAGGATCTCTTCCCTGATCCTTACGGAAGTGATGATCACCGGCATTATCGGGGCGGTGATCGGGTATTTTGCCGGTTTCGGGTTTGCGCAGATCATCGGTCACACCGTATTCGGCTCCTCGATCGAGATGAAGCCTATGGTCATACCGCTCGTGGCGGTACTGGTACTGCTGGTGACGCTGATCGGTTCCATACCGGCGATCCGGATGCTGCTGCGTCTGAGACCGACGGAAGTACTGCACGGACGTTGAGAGGAGTGACAGCATGAGTAAACGTGCCTTTTTCTTTAAAATGATATCTTCTTCGCTGATGCGGCGCCGCTCCCGCATGCTGGTGGCTCTGCTGGCCATCGCGGTGGGTGCGACGATCCTGTCGGGACTGGTCACGATCTATTACGACGTGCCCAGGCAGATGGGCGCGGAATTCCGTAATTACGGTGCCAACATGGTCTTCCTGGCATCGTCGACGGAAGCTGAGATCACGGAGGAATCCATAGAAAACGCGAAGGAGCTGATCGATCCGGGCAATCTGGTGGGCGTGGCCCCGTTCCGGTATCTGTCGCTTCAGATCCGTGAGCAGCCGATCCAGGCCGCAGGCACGGATCTGGAAGGCGTGAAGGCGACCAGCCCGTACTGGCATATCGACGGGGAGTGGCCGGCAGCCGACGGTGACCTTCTTCTGGGAAAAAAGATCGCGGATCACATGCGGCTGGGACCGGGGGACGTGATCGAAGTTGTTTATGCCACGGAAGAGGACAAAGAGACAGAAGGCGGGATGACGGAAGCGCCGTCTATGGACATGATGATCACAGGCATTCTCGAGACGGGAGGATCCGAGGAAGAATATATCTATCTGTCATTGGAAGATATGGAGACCCTGACCGGCACACCGGGCAAGATGGACGTCGTTGAACTGAGTGTATCGGCGGATAGAGACGAGCTTCAGCAATACGCGGACACGATAACGGAACAGATCCCGGAGATCAATGCCCGTCTCGTAAAGCGTGTGACGGAATCGGAGAGCCAGGTCCTGACAAAACTGCAGGCACTGGTGCTTCTCGTCACGATCGTCGTTCTGGTCCTGACCATGATCTGTGTGGCGACCACTATGACAGCCGTCGTTACCGAGAGGCGCAGGGAGATCGGGCTGCGGAAAGCACTCGGTGCTTCGGACGGAAGCATCATCGGAGAATTTATGGGCGAGGGGCTGCTCCTCGGCGGGATCGGCGGCCTGATCGGTTCCGGCCTGGGCTTTGCGTTTGCACAGTTTGTCAGCACTCATGTGTTTTCCAGCTCCATTACGTTCCAGATGTGGCTCCTTCCGCTGACGGTGATCGCTTCCGTACTTGTCACCGGCCTGGCCTGTCTGGCGCCGGTACGCAGCGCGACGGAGATCGATCCGGCACTGGTGCTGAAGGGTGAGTGAGGAACACAGAGGATCTCAGCCGGGAGCGCTTCAGAACGAAACAATCCGTATGGGATCATATCAGATATTTTTGGCGAGCTAATCTTACTATTATTTTAAAACTAGGAGAAGAACATGAGCCTGCTTGAGTTGAGAGACATATCGAAAATTTACGGGGATCTGCACGCACTGGACAAGGTGAACTTGTCCGTTGACAAGGGAGAGTGGGTCGCGATCATGGGACCGTCCGGATCCGGAAAGAGTACGATGATGAATATCATCGGATGTATGGACAAACCCACTTCCGGAGAGGTCATTCTGGACGGCAGGGATATTGCGAAGGAATCGGCAAAAAACCTGACGGCGATCCGGAGAGATAAGATCGGACTGATATTTCAGCAGTTCCATCTGGTCAACTATCTGACGGCTGTCGAAAATGTTATGGTCTCCCAGTACTATCACAGTGTGCCAGATGAGAAAGAGGCGCTGGAAGCGCTGGACCGCGTCGGTCTGGCGGACCGGGCAAAGCATCTGCCGAGCCAGCTGTCCGGCGGCGAGCAGCAGCGTGTGTGCATCGCACGGGCGCTGATCAATTATCCCCAGATCGTACTGGCGGACGAACCCACCGGAAATCTGGACGAGGCCAATGAGAACATGGTCCTGGATATTTTTAAAAAGCTGCATGCGGACGGCACGACACTGATCGTAGTCACGCACGACCCGGAGGTCGGCGAGGTGGCACAGCGCACGGTCACACTGGAATACGGAAAGATCGTCAGCGACAGGATGAATGAGGAATTTCAGTAAGCATCCGGATATCAGGGAGCAGAAGGAAGACAGGAGGTAGCGGAACATGAAAAGACTCATAGCGGCAGGATTATTCGTATCCATGTGCGCAGTCGTGATGGCCGGATGCGGGTCCGGCAGTTATAAGGACGGCACCTATACGGCGCAGAGCAGCATGTACGAGTCTCTGGAGGACGATGAGGATGAAGGGGGCGAAGGATACGGTGTCGTCAGTATTACGATAAAGGACAATAAGATCGTCGGCTGTGAATTCACCACCTACATGCCGGACGGTACGGTCAAAGACGAGGAGTACGGAAAGAAAGACGGCGAGATCGCCAACCAGGATTATTACAATAAAGCACAGCGCGCCGTAAAAGGCAGCCAGAATTATGCGGAACAGCTGACGGAAAAAGGTGACCTGAAAGAAGTGGACGCGATCACGGGCGCAACGATCTCGTACAACGAATTCAATGAAGCTGTAGAGCTGGCCCTGAAACAGGCGAAGGGCTGAAACAGATGAGGCTGATGAAACATTTTGCATTCGCAGCAGCGGCACTGTTCGTCTGTCTGGGCATTCCCTGCCTGTATTTTCTGCAGGCAGGAACGTTGTTTCGCGGTGCGGATGCTGTTTCAGGCGCCAGTCTCGATGTACCGGATAAACCTTCCGGTACATTTCTCATATTGCTGAACCGGGAGCGGCATCCGCTCACGGCAGAGGAGTGGGAAGCATTCTTTTCGGAGCAGGAGGTCGGTGTGATCATGGAAGATGTTCATTGTCTGATCACAAGAGGCGATGTCTCCGGAAAGGAGCTGGCGGACCGGTACCGGGCTCGTCTGGCAGAAAACCAGATGACCGTTGCGGAAGAGGACGGCACGCTGGTGGTGTCACGCGCGGAGAACGGACAGTTTGATGTGATCCTGATCTCGACAGATGCGGCGGAAATATATGATTACAGCCGGATCAGGGACAACGGGGAAACCATGTTGATCGAAGTCGGAGGTAAGGAAGCATGAGAAAATGGAACGGGATACTGTCAGCAGTGATCCTGGTGCTGTTTCTGATACACGGCATTCTGGGGGGATTCCAGCTGCTTGGTGCAGGAAACATCATCAGCAAAGCGCTGGCCGGGGTGATGGTCCTTCTGATCGGGATCCATGTGGTGATCGGGATCATTCTGACCGCACAGACACTGAAGATCCAGAAGCAGACAGGAGCACCGTATTTTCGGAAAAATCTGCTGTTCTGGGCAAGAAGACTAAGCGGGTTCGCCATCATGATCCTGCTTTTTTTCCATGTTGCGGCATTCAGCGACAGCAGCGCCGGCGTGTTCCGCCTGATCCCGTTCGGAAAAATGCGGCTGGCCGCACAGATCCTTCTGGTCATTGCGATCGCCGTACATGTGATATCGAACGCGAAGCCGATGCTGATCACGTTCGGTATCCGGGGGCTGCGTGAAAAAGCAGGGGATATTCTGTTTGTGATGACGGTGATCCTGCTGTTTATGGCAGCGGCGTTTATTGTTTACTATCTGCGCTGGAATCGGGTCGGACTATGAGAGAACGTAAGATAACCATAATCGGGGCCGGGCTGGCGGGCCTTTCAGCCGCCGTAAAGCTGGCAGAACAGAATATTGACTGCCGGCTTGTGTCCGCGCAGATCTCGGAACGCGCTCAGTCGGTTCTGGCAGAAGGAGGGATCAATGCGGCACTGGACGTTATGGGCGAGCAGGATACCGCGAATGAACATTATGCCGATACGATGGCCGGGGGCGTATATCTGGCAGATCCGGGAGCTGTGAAGGAACTGACCGGGCATGCGCCTGAAGTGGTCCGCCGTCTGGCGGAACTGGGGGTGCCGTTTGCCATGAACGGGGATCATATGATCCAGCGTAATTTCGGCGGCCAGAAGAAAAAACGGACGGCTTTCTGCAAGAGCAGTACGGGCAAGGCACTGATGACGGCCATGATCGATGAAGTGAGGAAGTATGAACGGGAGCCGGACGGACAGGGAGAATTGGCCGTGCGGAACGATCCGGATGCTGCCGGCAGGATACGCCGGTATCCGCATCATGTGCTGACAGATCTGCTTATAGAGGACGGACACTGCAGGGGAGCGGTTGTCCGTGATACATACACGGATCAGACGATGGCACTGGAAGGTCCGGTCATTCTCGCTTTCGGTGGCCCGCACGGGCTGCTTCCCGGACAGACGACCGGGACAACGGCCAATGACGGAAACGGTCTGGCAATTGCCTTTTCACACGGTGTTGAGGCAGCCAATCTGGAATTCCTGCAATATCATCCGACGACCGTGCAGATTTCAGGCAAGCGGCTTCTGATCAGCGAAGCAGCCCGCGGAGAAGGCGGACGGCTTTTCGTGAAACGAAGTGGAGAACGCTGGTATTTCATGGAAGACAAATACCCGGAACTGGGAAACCTGATGCCGCGAGACGTAGTCAGCCGGGAGATGGCAGCGGTGCTGGGAGATCCGTCATGCAAAGACCAGGTGTATCTGGATATGACCGGACTTGCCAGAGAAACATGGAAGAAAAAACTGCCGGATCTCCGGGAAGAAGTCCGGCACTATCTCAGGATCGACCCGGCGGAAGAACCTGTGCCGGTGAATCCGGGAATCCACTATTTCATGGGCGGACTGTTTGTGGACAGCCGCCATCGGACATCGATTACCGGCCTGTATGCGGCAGGGGAATGCGCCTGCCAGTATCACGGTGCGAATCGTCTCGGAGGGAATTCTCTTCTGGGAGCTTTGTATGGCGGACAGGCTGCCGCCCAGACAGCAGTGGAAGAGATGACGGGACAGGATCGGCAAAGAGAAGAGAAACGGACTGTTGAACCGCCGTCAGCCTGGAACAACGGGAATGATGTCAGCCTGAAGCAGAGAGAAAACGATACGGCAACGCCGCAGATCACGGAACGGGTCATGCAGATCCTGATGCGGGCGCTGGGTATCGTGCGGGATGCCGGAATGATCGAACAGGGACTCAGGGAACTGGAATCCGTCTGCAGTGACAGAACCTGTACGGAAACAGACAGGAAAAGGATGCTGGTGGCAGAAGCCATGCTGCGCTCTGCGCTGGAGCGGAAGGAGAGCAGGGGGGCACATCAGCGGAGCGATTTTCCGGAGCGGAATGACGAAATGTATCAGAAAACGACAGTAGCGCAGTGGGACGGAATGCAGATCCGGATTTCTTTCCGCGAGATCGGAAAATCTTATGAAAAAGCATGAACGCAGAAAAAAAGCGGACGGGGTGTCTGATACATCCAGCCGTTCGTACATAATAGAAGTCGAACGCAGAATGCCCGGCGGCGCAGATCCGGAAATGCATGTGCAGGCTTTTTTTTACGATATGCAGGACTCCGGAGATACGGTGGCTGCCGCTCTGCGGGAGATCAATGCACGGCCGGAACTGACGGATGCACAAGGGCATCCGGCGGAACCTATCCTGTGGGAGAGCAGCTGCCTGCAGAAAAAATGCGGGGCCTGTGCGATGCTGGTAAATGGAGAGCCGCGGCTGGCCTGCGACAGCTTTCTGCGTGAACTGCCGCAGAAGATCCGCCTGGCGCCGCTGCGTAAATTCCCGCTGATCGGTGATCTGCAGGTCGACAGGAGCGTCATGCAGAGGAATCTGCGGGAGATCCGGCTTTGGATGGAAAAGCCGGCTGAACTGTGGGAAGAAACAGCGGAAGATGCCTATGATGCGTCCCGATGCCTGCAGTGCGGGCTCTGCCTGGAGGTCTGTCCGAATTTTGCGGCAGAAGGCAGTTTCACCGGAGCGGCAGCTGCCGTACCGGCTGCGCGTATACTGGCGGCGCAGCCGGGAAAAGAACAGACCGGACTGAAAGAACAGTACCGAAAACGTATTTACGAAGGCTGCGGGAAATCGCTGGCCTGCCGGAACATATGTCCTGCCGGAATTGATACGGGTGAAATGTTGGCACAGTCCAATGCAGCCGCAGTGTGGAAACGGATCCGCAAACGGCCGCGGAGACGATGAGTCCATTGTTTTCCACAGCTGCAAACCGGGTTTTCCAGATGAAAGAAGGCTCTTTAAGCAGTAGGTGGTGGGAGCATGTCACGCAGATAATTGACACTGTGCCCTTGGCGTGATACACTGCGAAGTAGGTGTACAAAATGGGAGGAATCGATGCAGATCGGCAGAGTAAAAGGCAGCGTGGTTGCCACCAGAAAATCTGAAAATATGACAGGCTGGAAGCTGCTTCTGGTCAAACCGATCGATCTGGATACATTCGAGGAGAAAGGGCAGATCCTGGTCGCGGCCGATGCGGTTGGCGTCGGGCAGGGAGAAGTCGTGATGCTGACCGGCGGCAGTCCGGCCAGACAGACT
>JAIKYQ010000105.1 GCA_024683035.1 Eubacterium sp. | reverse complement strand
CTGAGCAGGTTCGGAATGATGTTGTTGCCAAAGTCGTTTTCGGACTCGGGATCTGCTTCATCTTCTTCCAGGTATTTTTTCAGGATATCCCAGTTGAAAATGTAGATGCCCATGGAAGCAAGATTGGATTTCGGATTTTTCGGCTTTTCCTGGAATTCGGTGATCCTGTCATTCTCATCCGCTACCATCAAACCGAAACGGGAAGCATCATCCCAGGGCACTTCCATGACGGCCACGGAGAATTCCGCATCTTTTTCCTTGTGGAAAGCAAGGAAATCCGCATAATCCTGTTTGCAGATCTGATCACCGGAAAGAATGATCACATATTTGGGATCATATCTCTCAATAAAGGAGATATTCTGATAAATGGCATTGGCTGTTCCTTTGTACCAGTCGGACCCGTCCGCTTTCTGATACGGCGGCAGCACATGGATCCCTCCGTTCAGTCTGTCCAGGTCCCACGGCTGGCCGTTTCCGATGTATTCATTCAGAACGAACGGCTGGTACTGCGTCAGTACACCAACCGTATCAATACCGGAGTTCACGCAGTTCGAAATGGGAAAATCGATGATTCTGTATTTTCCTCCGAACGGAACCGCCGGCTTCGCCAGTTTTTGTGTCAGGGCATATAGACGGGAACCCTGTCCACCGGCAAGCAGCATAGCTACGATCTCTTTACCCACTTTACTTTCTACCTCCTTTAAGTATCTGAGTTTGATCATTACGCAGAAGCAAATACACTTTATTTTATCATATAGAATGCTTTTGCGCATACTTATTGCGAGAAGAAAGCATGTTTTGCGGAAAAACTATATTTACAGGGCTTTTTTGTATAATTCAAACCCGATCTCGTGCAGGTTTTCCGGAATATTCCGGACGACAAGCCGGATCTGATCTTTTATGTTTTCATCCAGTTCTTCGTAGGAAACGGATCCGGCTGCGGCGGACATGTCCGGAACGCCGGATTCGTTCTGCATACCATCCTGTTTCTGCGCATACAGGATCCGGCCATATTCGAGAGCGGCCAGTTTTTCCAGCGGCGGTCCGTACAGTTCTCCGATCGAGTCGGTGCTGCCGGGCAGGATGGGACGAAGACCGATGTCGGAATGATAGTCCTGCAGTTCGATGCCGATCGTCCGGATCTGTGCGCTGTACGTCCTCCTGACGGATTCCGGCAGATCCGGCCACGCTGCCATGTCCGGTTCGTTTTTCAGCTGTGCTATTTCCTGTTCGTCTGCGAGACGTTTTTCCGCTTCTTCCAGCCGCTGGCGGCAGACGCGTTCATGTGCGATCATAGCGTATTTTTCGACATATTCCCCCATCATCTGTTCAAAGGACAGCCGTTTTTTGAAATCCCGTACGTTCAGATGCAGATCCAGCTGTTCGTCGACAGGAAGACAGGATGCTGTGAAGCGGCGGACATTGGACAGCCGGCTCATCTCCAGGATGAATTCGAGTGACCGGGCCCCGTGCCGGTATTCCGAGACGGAGAGCAGGGCACGGAGCATGCTGGAAGATATATTGATCAGGCCACTTTCTTTATCATAGATTCCCGAACCTTTGCGGAGGATCTGTTCGCGGAGCAGCATGGCCCGGCGTATGACATGGCTGCGGTCGCGGGGCGATGCCGGGTTGACGCCTTTGATGTTCAGAATGCCTTCCAGCCGGCTGATAAAATCCGGTCCTTTTGCAGCCCGGAACAGATCAGCTTCCTGATCATTGCCGGGCAGGAAACGGCGGAAAGAATCTGCCGTACCGCCGGCGAATACAAATACGGCGGCCTTAATACTGCGGATCTTTCCGTTTGCACTGTATTCACCGTCCTGCATCGGAGCCAGGAAATACTTCAGCCATCCCCGTTGTACGCCGTTTAATTCTGCGTCGAATTCGTCAAAAAAGACAAGCGGGATGCTGTCGTCATCACACAGCAGCGCCTCCTCCAGTGCTTCGAACAGCTCTCCCGGAGAGGTGTACTGTGAGACGTTCAGCGACGTCAGCGAAAAACGGCCGGTGCTGATGGCGAGCTGTTTTACACCGAAAGACTTTCCGGATCCGGGAGGGCCGAATACGGCGACTGAGAGAGGACGGATCGACTCATTTTTCAGCATGGTATCGTATTTGCAGATATAGTCTTCGAGAAGAAGGTGGATCGTCTGGTAGTTTTCCACTTCGTCTTTATCAACGGTGATCAGTTTTCCGTACTGACATACCGGTACGCGGCTGTACAGTTCTTCCGGATCGAAGATCACCAGCTTTTCCGCCTCGGCCATGTAGCCGCCTTTTCGGTTTTTGCAGTATTCGTCCAGGATACAGAACGGATTCGTGCCTGCAGCGAGCTGTTTCATACTTCTTTCCGGAACAGATATCCTGGAAACAGTTCCTTCTTTTTCTTCTTTTGCCAGCTCTTTCAGGATTGGATAAAGGGGCTCGTTTTCAGCCAGCGTCAGATGTTCTCCTTCTTTAGGGTAGAACAGGAGAGACCAGCTTCCGTCTTCACGCAGCAGTGCTCCCTGACGGTCCAGCAGGACAGCCATATCGCGTCGCGAACGGAGCGGAAGCAGCACATCGTTTACCGCAAGCTGCAGCAGGAACTCGTCGACGGTCCTTTCATAAGAGATATTCCGCGTGATCGGGAAATCGAGATCACGCAGATGCTGCATCTGGAGCAGCGGGATCCTGTCTTCATGAAAAAAAGACTGGATCGGCTTTCCGGGGATATATTCCTGATAATATTTTTTTGCTTTCATTTTTATAAAACCATTTCCGAAACTACACGTCCGGAATACCTTTCTCAATAATAAGCAGACACCATACCATGAAAATGTGAAGAAAGTATGAACGACTCCGATTTGTTTTTGAATCGTATTCTGCAGAAGGAATCTTTGTGGAAAAGGGAATCCGTATTACATTTTGCCAACAGAACGGTTTCTGTGCTATAATACGGTCGTTTTTCATACACCCTTTTGTTTTGGGCGTATTGTCCGGAAGAAGAGGGCTTTTATTATGTGATCAGAGAAAAACGGATTTATGTGATATGAAACGTTTGGAACACACAACTGATCTGACAGAGGGCGTAATCTGGAAAAAGCTCCTGCTGTATTTTCTGCCGCTGGCAGCCGGAACGCTGTTCCAGCAGTTATACAATGCGGTGGATGCGCTCGTCGTGGGGCGTTTTATCGGTACCGGTGCGCTGGCAGCTGTGGGAGGCAGCCCGGCGATCGTCATTCAGCTGGTCATCGGATTCGTCGTGGCGCTGTCCAGCGGGGCCTCCGTTGTGATCGCGCAGCGTTACGGCGCCGACGACAGGGAGAATACCGGCCGTGCGGTCGGAACGGCCATCTGCGCCTTTTTTATAGCGGGCCTGCTGATGACGGTGCTCATGCTTTTTCTGGCAAAACCGATCCTGTACATGATGCGCACACCGGCGGATACGATGGCGGATGCCATCCTGTACATGCGGCTCTTTTTTGCTGGCAGTCTGTTTATGATCCTGTATAATATGGGAGCGGGCATTCTGAGTGCTGTCGGAAATGCCGCGAGAACGTTTTTTTTCCTGGTCGTCAGCTGCCTTTGCAATATCGGGCTGGACCTGCTGTTCGTTACGGTTTTTTCCATGGGCGTATCAGGGGTAGCACTGGCAACGGTATTGTCCCAGATGATCTCCTGTATTTTTATACTCCGGGATCTGTGCCGGACGAAGGAAATCTACAGGCTGACCAGAGAAAATCTGCGGATAGACAGAAAACTGCTGAAACAGATGATGAAGATCGGTCTTCCGACGGGACTGCAGTCTTCTATGTTCGGTATTTCCAATTTCATTCTGACGGTTGCGATCAACGGGCTGGGTACGGTAGTCGTCGCATCCTGGGCCATGAGCGGCAAGATCGACGGGATCTACTGGGCGGTTTCCCAGGCGTTTGGTACGGCGCTGATGAATTTCGTGGCACAGAATTACGGCGCGGGCAAAACTGAACGGATCAGGCGCGGAGCACGGATCGGGACGATTGTTTTTCTCATTATGACCGTTATCCTGTCTGTGACGATCCTTCTTCTGGCAAAACAGATCCTTCCCGTCTTTACAAAGGATCCGGCCGTTCAGACAACGACCTGGCGGATCATTACGTTTTTCGTCCCGGTATATGTTACCTGGACACTGATCGAAGCGCTCGGAGGGATCCTGAGAGGGCTGGGTGATACGCTGATCCCGGCCATTATCATGGCGATCGGGATCTGTGCTGTCCGCATCATCTGGGTCTTTACGGCGTACAGGACCTGGCCGACACTCATCACGATCAGTATATGCTATCCGGTTTCATGGGTTCTGACGGATCTGGCGCTGGGTATTTATTATCTGAAAAAGCGGAAGGCGCTTTTCATTCCGGCAGAGGGGGCCGGGAAGCAGCCGCTTTTTCCGGCGTAAGGATACCGGCACGCAGCAGCGTCTTTTTCAGCTGCAGCCCCAGCAGGGCGGCCAGGATGATCTTGATGACCGAGGTCGGGATAAAGGGCAGTACACAGGCTGTGAAGGCATACTTCATATCCGAGCCTGTGATCACGGCGAACAGGAGCATGCCGGCCAGATAATTGACGACGGCCCCGGTCACAAGCCCCGCTATAGTCGGCAGTTTTTTATTCCGGCGGCTTCCCAGACCGGCAAAGAGCGCCATCAGCGGGAAAGAAAGAATGAATCCGCCGGTCATGCCGAAAAGGATTCCGAGACCGCCTGTGAAGCCGGCGAAGACAGGAAGGCCGACTGCACCCAGCAGAACGTACAGGCAGGCAGCGATGGTGCCGCGTTTTGCCCCCAGGACGATACCGGCGATCGGAATGATCAGTGTCTGCAGGGTCATGGGCACGCCGGCGGGCATGGGGATGCTCAGCTGGGAGCACACGACGATCAGAGCAGTAAAGATGCCGATCTGGCATAAATCTTTGGCTGAAAAAGAAGTACGGGATGTCTGTGTATTCATGAACATGGATTCCTTTCAGAGAACAGCATAGACATCTGGAAGCGGATTGTCAACAATAATTGTATTCATCTTTACAATGAGATAATAAGTAAATCAGATATACTATGATCATGTTAAGGGAACAAAACAACCGTCAACACAGGCAGGCCATTGCGGCTGCCATTGTAGGACACAGCTTCTGGGGCCTGAGCTTTATGGCGTCAAGAGTGGCGCTGAATTCCACACCGGTCATCCTTTTGCTGAGCCATCGCTTCCTGCTTGCTTTTCTGGTGATGACGGTGCTTCTTTTTACTCCGCTGGGCGCTTTCCGGCTTCGCGGAAAATCCCTGTTTCCCCTGCTCATACTCGGCCTTCTTGAACCGGTGATCTATTTTTTCGGAGAACAGTACGGGATCCTTCATTCCAGCACCGTCTTCTCCGGTGTCATGATTGCCCTGATCCCGATTGCGTCTACACTGCTTGCCATTCCCTTTCTGGGTGAGAAACCCACCATGAAGCAGATTTTTTTCTGTGCACTTTCCGTTGGCGGCGTGGCCGGGATCGGACTGCTTACGAATAACAGCGGCAGCCTGGACTGGATCGGGGTTGCGGGTCTTCTGACAGCGGTTCTTTCCGCTGTTGCCTATACGCTTCTGAACCGGGGTATTTCAGAACGGTATACACCGTTTGAACGGACCTATTTTATGCTTGGGTTCGGGGCACTGGTATTTACCGTCATGGCTGCCTTTTCGGTGCACGGAGATCTTTCCCAGTATGTGAAACCGCTGGAGGAGAGAGATTATCTGCTATCGGTTCTCTTTCTTTCCGTCTGCTGCTCGGTAGTCGCTTATTTTCTGTCGAGCTATGTGCTGACAAAGCTTCCGGTTGCCAGGGCTACCGCGTTTTCAAATTTGACGACAGCGGTGTCTGTCTTTGCCGGGACTGTTTTCCTGCATGAACCGTTTTCTGTTGTGGGGTTATTATGCTGCGCTCTGATCCTGATCGGTATTTATGGTGTACAGCGTGGTGCAGCACATGAAGAAAAAGAACATTCTCAAGGGGAAAAATAGGCTTTTGACAGGCGGGGAAGAGGCGTTGGCTTTCACATGGTTTCGATGGTAATATAAAAGGATAGAAAAGGAGGATGAATATGAAAAAGAGAACAGCAGGGATCGTTATGCTGGCTGTGATGCTGAGTCTTGCGGCCTGTGGGAATACGAAGACTTCTTCGGATACAGCAGCAGCCGGTACTTCAGCAGCCAAAGAGAGTTCTTCGTCGGCCGCACAGAGTCAGGCGGCGGCAGGAATGCATCATGCAGAAATCGTGATCAAGGATTACGGAACCGTGACAGTAGAACTGGACGGAGAAACGGCACCGATCACCGTGGATAATTTTATCGGCCTGGCAAAGGATGGCTTCTATGACGGACTGACCTTTCACCGGATCATCGACGGATTTATGATCCAGGGCGGAGATCCGAAAGGAAACGGTACAGGCGGGGCGGATAAGACGATCAAAGGAGAGTTTTCCGAGAATGGCGTTGAAAACAAGATCTCCCATAAAGCGGGTGTCATTTCCATGGCCAGGGCACAGGATCCGGACAGCGCTTCGTCGCAGTTTTTTATTACGGTTGCCGATGCAACTTTTCTGGACGGGCAGTATGCAGCGTTCGGGCATGTGACGGACGGAATGGATGTGGCGGAACAGATAGCAAAGGATGCGGAACCGGTAGACGGGAACGGTACGATCCCGCCGGAAGCACAGCCGGTGATCGAAACGATCCGGATTCTGGATTAAAAAAAGAATGGCAGAACCTGTCGGATCAGGCAGGTTCTGCCAGCAGTTCTTCCTCATAGAAATCGGACTGCTTCTGCAGTTCCTCCGACAGGTAGTCGTAGCCATACTGTTCGGTAAGAGTCTGTTGGTCTGAAAACAGATTCGTGCCCAGTGCCAGCCGGTCGCCGTCGATCTTCACACCGAGGGCAGCCAGCGTGGTGGGGAACAGGTCAAAGGTCGCGAACTGCCGGTTTTTTTCCATGACCGGTTCTTCCGCCGCATGGATGATGCAGTCATAAACGGTTCTGGTATAATCCGGATCGATATCGTCCATAAAGGCGGCATCCATCGTCAGATGATCGCCGCTGATCACGATCGTGGTGTTTTCATAAAAAGGCTGTTCCTGGATCCAGGAAACAAAGGCAGCGACCTGACGAGAGGAACAGGCCAACACATTGGCGTAGGGGTTATCGTATTTATCCTCACACAGGTCACAGCAGTATCCGTCCGGGAAATGTGTGTCAGCGGTGAGCAGGGTGAGATTAAAAGGCGCGTCTTCGTCCGCCAGGCGGAGCAGTTCTTCTTTTGCATAGGCGAAGAGTTTTTCGTCTTCAAACCCCCACCACTCGTTATAATCTTCCGGCAGACGGCCGGTTTTTTTCAGGGATTCCGTATCCAGGATCTTATAATTCCCATGTTCTGTAAAAAATGCCTTGCGCCCGTTGAATTCCGCGTCGGATCCCAGAAGCAGCGTCTGGTTATAACCCTGTTTTTCCAGGATCTGTCCGATCGAAGTGACACCGGGCAGGAAAGCATCCTCCGCACCGTACGTATCCTCTCCGAGTGCGACTTTGACATTGACGCCGGAAGTCTGCGCGACCATCGCAGCGGCTGTCCATGTCGTGCCGGGAAACGGCAGTGCGCCGCCCAGGCCGTCCGTATGGGAGAAATTCAGATTCTTCGCTGCCAGATCTTCCAGTTCCGGAATATAGCATGCCGTGATCTGTTCTCCGGCCGCGGGGTCGGCATAGGTACTCTCCATGGATTCCAGAAAGATGTAGACCAGATTTCTTTTCTGTTCCGGAAAATGCAGGATGGAGTCAGCCGGTTTCACATAGTGGGACCGGATAAAGGTTGATTTCATGGCGTCGGCCCGCATATAGGCATAAATATCCATCTGGGCGGTAAAAAGGAGGCCTGCGACAGAAAGCAGCACAAATGCCAGAGAGAGCACCCGCTTTCTGACAAATGCCGCAACGATTGGATAGAGCCGCATTTCCAACAGTGTTGCGGCTGTTGGCAATACACCTACCTGCAGGATCGCCCTGCCCAGAAGAGCGCTTTGCGCTCCGGCCGACGTAGACTTCAGCTGGAAGAGGATCTGATCAAAACGGATCTGATCATATTCACGGCTCATCCAGATCGTCAGACCGATGAGTACATTGGCAGAAAGCAGGAGCCAGGCGGCGGCGATCTCCTTATTTGAATAGGTTTTTTTCAGTTTTAATAGCACATCTTTAAGCATAGCGTTAAAAAATGATTTACTTATAATATGCTGCGATAAAAAAATATAACGCAAGAAAGCGTTCAGGTCAAGCGTTACATGCCGAAACAGTGCAGGCAGATGTTTAAAAGCAGATGGACAATTCCTCTGTATGACTGAAAAATATTTATGGTATAATCATAAAGGCAGCTGTCTTGTTCTGGAGTCGGAGTATGTCTGATCATCTGTCAAAGGAGAATGAAAAACAGAATAGATCTGAAGAAAGCAGCCAGCCGAAAATGATCTCTTACCGGAGACTGGTTTATGAATTTATTCCCGAACTGTGGGGGTTTCAGACTTTTTCGGGAGTTGCGCTCATGGTTCTTACGGCTGCATCGTTTGCCTTGCTGAACTGGATTGCAGAGGCAGGGGGGAATGCCGTTACCACGGCGAACCTGAGAAGCCTGATCCTGAGCTGGCGGCTTCCGGTGATCCTGGCTGTGGGCTTTGTTATGGTGTCCTTATTCGTCATTGTGGAGATCTTTGCCCAGATACATAACAGCTATGATATTCTGAACGGGCGCCGTGCAGGTTTTTTCAGGGAACTGAAGAAATCAGTTCCTGAGATCCGGAGATTTCTGAATCCTGCCGGGATCAGCCTGATCATGTATGTATTCTTTGCCGTTCCGATTACGGGGATCGGGTTTTCCATCAGGCTGACAAAATCCTTTTCCATTCCGAATTTCATGTTACAGGCTGTCGGCAGTAAGCCATATCTGGCAGTGGGTTTCGCGGCACTGATCATTTTCCTGGCTTTCATAGGGATCCGTTGGCTGTTTGCCTTTCATGCCGTTCTGATCGATCAGGTGCATCCCAGAGAGGGCAAGAAGATCTCCGTACATATCATCAGACAACACTGGAAGACAATCCTGCTGCATTTGCTGAAATATATCCTGATCCTTTTCCTTATATATCTGCTGGTCTATATTTTCTTCGATGTCATTCCCAGGATGCTGTTGGTCCGGGAGGGGACAGGCCTGCCGCCGGGCTATCGGATCGAACTGGAGCAGTTTCAGAATGATGATTCTTTTTCATCGATGGAAACCATGCTGATCCGCTATCGCGTCGGATCTTTTCTTTATGTTCTGTTCAATAAATACATTAACCTCCTGCTTGCGGTTCTCAGCTCGGCCTATCTGGTGGTGCTCATGACAAAAGACTATCTCGCCTTCACCAGGGGGGCCGCATCGGAATTCAGGCCCAGACCGAAACGTTCCAGTTACCGGCTGAAGGTGGCCGCCTTTGTCGGTATTTTTTTCCTGCTTGCGCTGGCTTCCCTGCTCATGGGAGCGCTGTATACGTCTCTGTTTGAGAAGGAGAAACCGGTGAAGATCATTGCCCACCGGTGCGGCGGATCCATGGCTGTGGAAAACTCCATGGAGGGGATCGAATGTGCGATCGAACATGACTGCTACGGAAGCGAAGCGGATGTCCAGCGTACGAAAGACGGATTTTATGTTATCCATCACGATGACACCTTCAAGAGGATGGCCGGCGTTTCCAAAGCAGTAAAAGACATGACGCTGGAAGAAATCCGGGCGCTCACGATCCGTGATGATCACGGCGAGGGGGTGTCAGTTCCCGAGCTCGCGGACTTGCTGGATGCCATTAAAGGCAGAGAGGTTCTTTTTATCGAGCTGAAAGGAGAGACGGCAGACAGGAAAATGGCAGACGATATTGTCCGTATGGTCGGGGAAAAAGACTGTGTGGAAGATGTTGTGCTCTTTTCTTTGAAATATGATCTCGTTGATCATATAGAAACTGCCTGGCCGGAAATCGAAACAGGGGTCCTCGTATTTGCCGGACTCGGAGGTGTCGAGAGGCTGCACTGTGATCTGCTGATCATGGAGGAGGAGATGGCTACGGACAAGCGGATCGATTCTATACACCAGGCGGGCAAGAAGGCGATAGTATGGGCGGTTAATACAGATTATTACATGAAGCTGTTTTTGAATAGTGAAGTAGATGCGGTCATTACAGATGAAGTAGAACTGGCCGGGAAGATCCGGGAGGAGCTTGCTTCGAGAACGGATCTGGAAGTGATCGAAGGATCTATAGATTCTGTCATTAACAGATTGGAAAGCAGCATTATAGATTTTGGGTAGAAGAAAAAGATTGCAAGGACAAGGAGAAAAGGTGAAGAAAGGTGATTCGGATGGATCGTAAAAAAGCATTCCTGATCATGCAGTCAGTCCTGTATATCCTTCTGACGGTACTGCTGATCGCTGCCGTGATCAGACTCTACCGGGAAGGGGTGGCTGCGAAGGCGGATGACGTATTGGCCTGGATCTTTTCCAGAGAGAAGATCGCGGAAAGCTTCCGGCTGATCCGGCCCCTGTTTTATATCACGATAGGGGTTTCGGCTGTCGGTCTGATTCTGGGCATCAGGGACGAAAAAGGTCTGAAGCCGGTGAAGGGCGGCAGGATCCATAATCCTGCCCCTGTCTCCCGCGGAAAGATCCTGCGGATCGTTCTGCTGATCGCGGCTGTCTGCCTGCTTGCCGCAGGATGTTTCAACGGCAGTGCAAAAGATGTTTTAGGGAAAGCTGTCAACGTATGTACGGAGTGTATCGGCCTTGGATGATCAAGTAAAAGCCACCTGGTGGCAGACACAGCGTCCCACCGCCAGAAGAATGATCCAGCTTTACAGTGCATTGCTTCATAATGCTCATGTGAAAGGATTTATTGACGGTGAGATCTATCAGGGGAAGGCGAAATATGCCTGCGTTCCCGGCCTGAACTGTTACTCCTGTCCGGCCGCGGCCGCAGCCTGCCCGCTGGGGGCGCTGCAGAACGCACTGGCTTCTTCCGGTCACCGGGCCGGATGGTATATATTCGGTATCCTGCTGCTGTTCGGCACGGTCCTCGGGCGCACCATCTGCGGCTGGCTCTGTCCGTTCGGGATGATCCAGGAACTGCTGCACAGGCTTCCCACCTTCAAGATCCGGAAGAACCGGGCGACCAGACTTTTCTCGTATCTGAAATACGCGGTCCTGGTCATCTTTGCCGTGGCCATTCCGCTCTGGTACGGACTGCAGCACGATATACCTTACCCTGGCTTCTGCAAATACATCTGTCCTGCCGGCACGCTGGAAGGAGCGATGGGCCTGCTTGCCAACCCGGGCAACAGTGATCTGTTCAGCATGCTGGGCATCTTCTTCACGCGCAAGTTCGTGATCCTGCTGATCATTGTCCTGGCCTGTATTTTCTGTTATCGCAGCTTCTGCCGTTTTCTCTGTCCGCTCGGTGCCGTCTACGGGCTTTTCAACCGATTCTGCCTGGTAGGTGTAAAGGTGGATCAGGAGCGCTGCAACGGCTGCGGCGCCTGTGTGCGCAGCTGCGGTATGGATGTGAAGCATGTGGGGGATCATGAATGTATCCATTGTGCCCGCTGTATGGATGTCTGCCGCCAGAGTGCGATCTCGCTGAAAGCGGGGAAATACACGCTGAAAGCACCGGAAAGCGTCCCTCGTGAAGAGACGGAGGAAACGGAAAAGAAGCGTATGGGAACCGGACGGATCGCCTGGGGCATCGCGCTGGCAGTGCTGTGCTTTGCACTGGTCTGGTTCAATGTGCTCGATCCGGCAGAGGAGAACGCGAAGAAACCTGCGGATGCGATACGCAGTGCAGCACAGAGTGCGGATAACGCAGTGCCGGCGGAGGAAAACTTTGAGAGCAGCGCCCCCGTGGGTTATGAGGTCGGTATGCAGCTGGAAGATTTTACGATCGAATGCCTGGATGGATCGACCTTCCATCTGGCGGATACGCGCGGCAAGGTCGTTTTCCTGAATCTCTGGGCGACGTACTGTACGCCCTGTGTCCAGGAACTGCCGCATTTTGACGCGCTGTATCACGAGCACGAGGGCGACGTTGCCATGCTTGCCGTCCACTCCTCCATGGTCGTCGATGATCCGGCGGAGTATCTGGCGGACAAGGGCTGGACGATCCCCTTCGCTCTGGATACGGACGGCGACCTCGTCTGGAACATTGTAAACGGTTCTTCTACTCTGCCGCAGACGATCGTTCTCAACCGCCGCGGAGAGGTGATCTATAACCAGAAAGGCACGGTGACGCCCGAAATGCTGGCTGCTTTTTATGAGCAGGCGACGGAGTGACGGGCTCCACGGGTTTTCCATAAGAGTTTCCTGCACACATAGATCCACGATCGGAAGCAGCAATTTGCCTTATTCCTGTATATTTATTATTATTATAATGGTATAGATGTACGCAGATAGTGTTTGAGGAGGATCGATACATGAAAACATTGAATATTGTAAACGGACCGCAGAAAGCATCACGCATCGTCCAGGGCTGCATGAGGATCCCCGATCTTACGAAAGAAGCGGCGGCAGAAGTGATCCGTGCGGCTTACGACTGCGGGATCAACTTCTATGATCATGCCACCTGTTACGGCAATGGTGCCGCAGAGTCGAAATTTGCAGAAGCGTTTCCTCTGACGGGAATAAAACGGGAAGATATCTTCATCCAGAGTAAATGCGGGCTCTGCTTTGAGAGGAATGAGTTTGACTGGACGAAAGAGAATATCCTGTCGAGTGTGGATGACAGTCTGCGGAGACTGAACATCGATTATCTGGACTCCCTGCTTCTGCACAGGCCGGATGTGCTTTTTGACCCCGAGGAGGTCGCCGAAGCCTTTGACATCCTCGAAGAGTCCGGCAAGGTGCGGTTTTTCGGCGTCAGCAATGTGGTTCCGATGCAGATGGAACTGCTTAAGAAATATGTAAAGCAGCCGCTTGTCATCAATCAGCTGCAGCTGTCTTTGGAACAATCCCAGCTGATCGACCAGGATCTTTACATGAACAATAAAACAACCGAGTATTCTGTTAACAGAGACGGGAATGCTTTTGATTACTGCCGGCTGAATGATGTTACGATCCAGGCCTGGTCGCCTCTTCAGGTCGGTATGTTCCAGGGTACTTTTATAGACAATCCGGATTTCCCGGAACTGAATAAAACGCTCGGGGAGCTGGCAGAGAGGGAGAACGTATCCAAATCTGCGATCGCCATTGCCTGGATACTCAGGCATCCGGCCAAAATGCAGGCGATCATCGGGACAATGAATCCCGCACATATCAAAGAGATGTGCGCGGCTTATGATGTGACTCTTTCCCACCACGACTGGTATGCGCTATACTTATCAGCAGGCAAGTTTTTGCCGTGAGGAACAAACAGGACCAGATTCGAAATGCGGCATCGGGAAGACGAAGTCCGAATCAGGAACACGAATCGGGAGGAATTATGAAAAAGACGATGTTGGGACTTTTGGCGGCAGCGGCCGTAATCTGTACATCCGGCGTTTTTGCCGCGGCGGAGACGGAGATCTGGGAGAACCCCAGGTCAGGAGTTGATGTTGCCGTTCCGGGGAGCTGGGTGGAATCCGGGTATTATATGACATGTGATACCAACGAGATTACGTCGGATCTGGTTGTGACGTACGCGGCGATGTTTTCCGCTACAGAAGAAGAGCTGGTTGAGGCGCAGGGAAGCAGTGACACAGAGATGGATTACATTGCGTACGTGGCGGAGAGATACAATGACCTGTTTCTTGTCGCAAGTGTCAGAGGGGATCAGGGCTATGAGGACTTGATGGATTCACTTTTGGAAGGTACCGGTGCGGAAGATCCTGACGACATCGCATGCGAGCTGACGGAACTGGGAACGGAGGGAGACTGGACATACTATTCCATCACCGGAGAAGATGTGCTGCGGCGGCCGGAGCCCGTCGCAGGGTCGGAGGAAACCATGGAGCAGATCCTGGCGGATCTGCCGGAGGCATTTGAAAACATGCGGTTCTACGAGCCTGTGGAAGACCCAAAGACAAAAGCGGGTACGCAGCTTTCCTTTACGACGGTCGATTTCGACGGGAACGAGGTGGACAGCAGGGAACTGTTTTCGCAGCATACGTATACGATGGTCAGTCTCTGGATGAGCTGGTGCCAATTCTGTGTGGGAGAGCTGCCGGAGCTGGAGGAGATAAATAAGGAATTTGCGGAAGATAACTGTGCGATCATCGGTGTCATGCTCGACGGGGATCAGGAAAAAGAACTGCAGACAGGCAAAGAGCATGTTGCTGAAGCCGGGGTGACGTTCCCGATGCTGATTCCGACGGAAGAGATGAAGGAGCAGCTGATCGCCGTCGGCTATCCGACTACGATTTTTGTGGATTCAAATGGTGTCGTGGTCGGGGAACCGATCCGGGGCGTAAATGTGGAAGGTTACAGAGAACGCATGAAGGAACTGGCCGCCGGCGCTGCTTCCGAAGAGAAGGACACGGAGGCGGCAGAGGCATCGGGGAAGGAACCGGATCCGGCAGCGGAAGAGGCCGCCGGATACCGCATCATCGTTCTGAATGAAGACAAGGAGCCGGTCCCGGACGTTATGGTACAGTTCTGCAGTGATACGGAATGCATGATGGATGTGACCGGTGAGGACGGAACGGCCGTCTTTGACGTGGAGGCAGGCACGTATGCGGTCCACATCCTGAAGGTACCGGATGGTTATGCGCCGGACACGGAAGAATATGCGGTGTCGGAAGAACCGGGAAGTATTACGGTCACGCTGCAGAAGGCATAAAGCATGGATATCGTTTTTCCGGAGAGTGGGAGGAAGAAAAGATGCTGAAAGAAAACGTGCTGAAATACTATACAGAGCGGGACTACAATTGTGCGGAAAGTATCTCCAGGGGTGCCAATGAGTATTACGGTCTCGGTCTCAGTGAAGAAGCGCTGCGCCTGCTGGGCGGCTTCGGCGGAGGATGCTGTTCCGGCAGGCTTTGCGGAGCCTGTGCGGGAGGTGTTGCCGTGCTCTCAGAAAAGTATATCCTTACAAGAGCCCATCAGGAAGAAGCGGCACGGGATCATGTACGCGATTTCATGGAGGCTTTTATAGAAGTACTGGGAAGCGATCTCTGCACAGAACTGAAAGAAAGATACTGGGACGATGAGCGGGAAGCGGCCAGGTGCATCCGTACGGTGAAAATGGCGGCGGATCTTCTGGAGCAGAAGATCCGGGAGTATGAAAAATGATACCCGTCTGACAGCCGGAACGGGGATCGACAGGAATCATACAAAGGACATGGACCAGAGGTCTGTTTTGTCGGTTTTGACAAAGCAGACCTTTTTATCAGTACTCTTCCGTGTAGGCAGGTGCCTCACCGGTCAGGTAGTCCGCCGATACATAGCCATAGCCGTCGCCGTAGCTGATCTTATACCATCCGTAATCGTCGCCTTTCAGCTGGACGATGCCGACTACCTGTACGGATGTCCCGTTCTCCAGTTTGCCGACGATCTCACTGTTCACGGAGAAGCCCTTCCGGACATTCAGGGAGCCGCCGTCTTCTTCACTGACATTGACATACAGCGTCATTTCTGTCGGTGAGACATGGAAATCGCTGGCCGTGACCTTGCGGGCAACAGCCGTCTTTGTGTCGTACTGCAGGATCCGGAGAGAAGAGAGCGCTTCATAGATATCATAGGTTTCATTGGCGTCCGCCACATATCCGAAAGCGACAAACACTTCATTCTCGGTGGAGATCGCTGCGGCCAGTGTCCGGGCATACGAGGAGTCAGCCGAGGGGATCTCCGGCAGTTTATCACCGTTTGAAAAATGCTGGATCGTGATCAGACTGGAACCGTCAGACAGGCTGATCCAGTGATCCGGGTCTTCAATCTCAGACCAGTTTCCGTTCGGAAGATTGATGGAGATCACACCGTCTGTGGACGTGAACGGTGTCGCGGCAGCCGGAACGGCCGTTCCCAGGATCAGGATCAGGGCAAGGACCGCCAGGAGTCCTGTTTTGGCCGGGCGATTCTTTTTGACTGTCTGCATCGGGTCTCCCTGTTTTTTCATCATAATCATCATTCCTTCCGCGCGGGTATGCTCGTACACGTATATGACTTTCTGAATATAACTGTATCACATTCCCGGTCATTTTTGAATTCTTTTGGTCCTGCCGTTTCATTTATTGCAAAACATACCGTCGGAATCCGGAAACGGTTGTCATTTACAGCCGGCTCCGCTATATTGTATAACGGGCTATGGAGCGGGACGGAATATCGGGCTATGGAGCGGGACAGACAGATCGGATCCTGACGGAAGTATGACAGAGAAAAGAAAAAATTCATTTACAGAAGGAAGTATTCTGGGGCCACTGCTGCGGTTTGCACTGCCGGTGCTGTTTGCGCTGTTTCTGCAGGCGATGTACGGAGCCGTCGACCTGCTTGTCGTCGGGAAGTTTGCTTCGGCAGCCGATGTGTCAGCCGTATCCACGGGATCGCAGCTGATGATGACGCTGACCGGCCTGATCAGCAGCTTCGCCATGGGTACGACTATTTTTCTGGGGGAGAAGATCGGTCAGAAAAAACCGGAGGAGGGAGGCCGGATCGTTGGTGCGTCCCTGTTGCTGTTTCTGATCTGTGCCGTGATCATGACCGGTTTTGTTGCGGGCGGGGCAGCTACCCTCGCAAAAACCATGCATGCACCGGCGGAGGCATTTGCCGCTACAACACAGTATATCCGCATATGCGGTATGGGATCCGCGGTCATCATAGCCTATAACCTGATCGGCAGTATTTTCCGCGGCCTCGGGGATTCCCGTACGCCGCTCATGACGGTAGCGATCGCCTGTGCCTGCAATATCACGGGAGACCTGGTCCTTGTCCGCATCTTTCATGCCGGCGCGGCCGGAGCAGCCGCCGCAACCGTAGGGGCACAGCTGATCAGTGTGCTGATCTCACTTTATCTGATCAAAAAACGCGAACTGCCGTTTTCTCTGACACGCGGTATGATCCGGTGGAATGGCAGCATCATCCGGAAAGTGATCTCTCTGGGTGCGCCGATCGCCATACAGGATTTCCTGGTCGGGATCTCGTTCCTGGTAATCCTGTCCATTGTGAATGCGATCGGCCTGACAGCATCCGCCGGAATCGGCGTGGCGGAAAAGGTTTGTGTTTTCATCATGCTGGTGCCGCTGGCGTTCATGCAGTCCATGGCCGCCTTTACGGCACAGAACCGCGGAGCGGGGCAGCCGGAAAGAGCGGAAAAAGGCCTCCGTTACGCGATCCTGGTATCGTTTGCTTTTTCCGTCTGTATGTTTTTCCTGGCCTTTTTCCATGGCGATGTGCTCGCCGGTGTCTTTGCAAAAGACTCTGACGTGATCCTGGCCGGTGCTTCGTATCTGAAGGCATATGCGATCGACTGTCTGCTGGTCTGCTTCCTGTTCTGCTTCATCGGGTTTTTCAACGGGATGGAGTATACACGCTTTGTGATGCTGCAGGGCATCATAGGGGCTTTCTGTGTACGCGTACCGGTTTCTTTTCTCATGAGCCGTCTGCAGCCGGTGTCCCTGTTCCGGATCGGACTGGCCACGCCCTGTTCTACGGTGCTGCAGATCCTGCTGTGCTTTGTGTGTATGGCTCGTTACAGGAAAGGGCGGACTGCAGAATCCGGCCTGAAGAGCTGAAAGAAAGGCACGGCTTCCCGGCGCCCTGCGTCAGGCATCGGAGTCTGCCGCATACAGGATCCCCTGTTCTTTCCGGATCTGTTCGATCAGGTCGGCGATCTCCGTGGTTTCACGAAGCGGGAACAGCGGCGATTCTTTTTCTCCTGCCCGCAGACAGCGCTGTACTTCCATGATCTCATACTGGAATCCGGTTTCTTCAAAAGGTAAGGTAAAGGTCTCGGAAGAGCCGTCTGAGCCGAGCAGGACGGCCGTGGTCGGATCCCAGAATTCCGGGCCGATCAGAATGCGTCCGGTCTCACCGACGATCTCCGTCTCCGGACGGGAAATCTGATTGAAGGAGGCCGAAAGGAAAGCGGTCCGTCCGCCGCCGTAGGACAGCAGCATTTTCGCAGAGATATCCACCTCGTCATTTTTTGTCATATCCACCGTATGGCTTTCGGGTCCGCCTCCGAATGTCAGCCAGGCCATACCCAGCGTATAGATGCCTACGTCACGCAGTGCGCCGCCGGCGTGGGAAATACCGGCTTTCCATGGCTGCCAGTCAGCATAGTCCGGCTGGATATCGAAACTGCAGAACAGGCTCAGCGGCCGGCCGATGCGTCCTTCTTCGATCCAGTGCCGCGCCTTTTGTACAGCAGGGAAGCAGCGTGTCCACATACCTTCCATCAGGAAAAGATCCTTTTTTCGGGCTGCAGCGATGACCTGGTCCAGCTGCCGGCGGTTGTCCACGATCGGTTTTTCACTGAGAACGGGGACTCCGGCTTCCAGTATCTGCATCAGATAGGGGAAATGCCGGTCGTTTGGAATGCCCAGATATACAATGTCCGGCCGTGCATCCTGCAGCATGGCGGCGATATCGGTGTAGCAGGATCCGCCGAATCGGTCTGAAAATGCCCGGACGGCCTCTGCCGTGCGGGAAACAACTGCTGCGAGTTCCGCATCTCTGACAGCGCGCATGCCCTGTGCGAAACGCGTCGAGATAAATCCTGTGCCGACAATAGCCCATCTGATCGAATCCATGGTGAACTCCTTTCCATCTTCCATCTCCCGGCAGGAGATACTGTCCGGATGCCTGTGAATGATATAGAATCAGTATAACAAAAGCAGACAGGCACCGACAAGCAGGTGTTCCGGGAAGCAGTACGGTGTTTTTTCGCCGGGCAAAATCTGATATGATACAGACAGCAGCAACAGCAATGAGGGAAAAGGACAGAAGAACGGCACCATCGGGAGGAGCAACGTGGAACAGAGCATGTATGCGATGATCATCATAATCATTCTTTGTGTTATGTCACTGATCTCTTTTATCCTGTTTGGAGTCGATAAACACAGGGCCGCGCACGGCAGGTGGCGCATAGCAGAGAAGGCGCTGCTGCTGGCTGCTTTCTTCGGAGGGATCGGCGGACTCCTGGGAATGCTCGTTTTTCACCATAAGACCCGTAAATGGAAATTCCGCATTCTTGTTCCGCTTTTTGCTTTTGTACAGCTTATCGTCTTTGCCTTCGTCATCTGGTCTTCAGATTATTACCGCGCGGGAGAAACGGCGGCTTTTGCCATGCAGACGGACGCGGTCGTTGCGGTAGAGAAAACAGGATCCGGCTGGCTGTTTGACGGGCCTTCCGAGGAGGATCTGCTCATTTTCTATCCCGGCGCCAAAGTAGAAGAGACAGCCTATGCCCCGCTTCTGCGCATGCTGGCGGAACAGAAGATGGATGTGTATCTGGTTAAAATGCCGTATCACCTTGCGTTTTTTAATATAAACGCGGCAGAAAGAGTTCTGGAAAACAGCACGTATGCCCGGTATTATCTGGGCGGGCATTCGCTCGGAGGGGCGATGGCGGCGAACTATGCAGCAGAGCACGAGGACGCGTTTGACGCCGTGATCCTGCTGGCTGCGTATCCGACAAAGGAAACGAGCCTTGCCACACTGATGGTCTATGGTTCAGAGGACGGGGTCCTGAACAGAGATCGTGTGCATGCCGCAGAGGAACTGATCTCCGGTACCTGCACCGCATATGTCCTTGAAGGCGGGAATCACGCGCAGTTCGGAGATTACGGCCTGCAGTCCGGAGACGGAACTGCCGGGATCTCCGCGCAGGAACAGCAGAGCAGGGCGGTTGAGGAGATCATCCGGTTTCTGGATGACGGATCCTGATGCGGTGAGCGGCGGTATACAGGCTGATTAAGAGGATGAAAGTGAAGTTTTAAACAGCAGGGCTCACAGAGCCGGAGGTTACGAAAATGAAGAAGATATCGATCGATCTGGGAGATATTACAAAACTGAACGTAGACGCGATCGTTAATGCCGCCAACAGCAGTCTGCTCGGCGGAGGCGGCGTGGACGGCGCCATTCACCGTGCTGCCGGACCGGAACTGGTTGCCGAGTGCCGCACGCTGCATGGCTGCCGTACCGGCGAAGCAAAGATCACGAAAGGATACAGACTGCCCGCGAAGTATGTGATCCATACGGTGGGACCGATCTATTCCGGAAGCCGGGAAGATCCGGTACTTCTGGGAAACTGTTACCGGAACTCGCTGAGTCTGGCGAAAGAAAACCATCTGCACAGTATTGCTTTTTCTGCCATTTCAACCGGGGTTTACGGGTATCCGCTGGAAGAAGCGACGGCTGTTGCGGTGAAAACGGTGACAGAGTGGCTGGATGCCCATCCGGATTATGACATGACGGTCATCTTTTCCTGTTTCAGCCAGCGCGTTGAGAACGCATACCGGAAGGAATTGGGCGATTAGAACGAGGTGTAAGTTCGGGCATAGATGAAAACGGAAGACGGCACTTCTGCTGCCGGGGAAGGAGAAAAAATGATCAAAGAGAAGCTGCAGGTGGGAACCATGGAACTGGACGGGCGGATCGTGATGCCTCCGCTGGGAACATACAAATGTACCGAAGACGGAAAGGTCACGGATGAGATCCTGGCGCATTATGCCGCACGGGCGCAGAATCCCCATGTCAGCATGATCATAACAGAACACAGCTACATCGCACTGCAGGGCAAGGCGAAGGCCAGACAGCTGTCTGTTTCAAGTGATGATGATCTGGAAGGATTGCAGAAGCTGGTGACCGTGATCCATGACAGCGGTGCAAAAGCCATGTGCCAGCTCAACCATGCCGGGAGTGCCGCGCTTTCGGAAGTGAGCGGTCAGCAGGCAGTCGCTCCCAGCCCGGTTATTTTGCCGACGAAACCGGCGATGGGGGATGATACGGAACCGGCAGAACTGTCACAGCCGCAGATCCGGCAGATTGTCCGATGGTTTGCCGAGGCAGCAGTCCGTGCCGTACAGGCAGGGTATGATGCGGTAGAGATCCATTCTGCGCATGCATATCTGCTGAACCAGTTTTATTCGCCTTTAACCAATAAGAGAACAGATGTCTATGGAGGAAGCCTGGATAACCGGCTGCGCATCCACCGCGAAGTGATCGCGGCGGTACGTGAAGCGGTCGGCACGGCATATCCGGTGGCGATCCGGCTGGGCGGATGTGATTATACAGAAGGCGGCAGCACGATCGAAGATGCCGTATACGCGGCGAAAGTCTTCGAAGAGGCCGGGGTTGATCTGATCGATGTCTCCGGCGGCATGTGCCGGTATACGGTACCGGGCAGAACAGAACCGGGCTATTTCCGGGATCTGTCTGAGGCTGTAAAAAGAGCCGTTGCCCTTCCTGTCCTGCTGACAGGCGGGGTGAAGACACGGGATGATGCCGAAAAGCTGCTGCAGGAAGGCGCCGCAGACCTGATCGGAGTCGGCCGGGCACTGTTTAAGGATGCAGCCTGGGAAACCGCAGGCGGAGCGCAGACTCAGTAATAGACAACGACCGGCTCATCGAACGTGATCATGTTGTACAGGGTTTCGGCGGCACTGTAGGAGACATTGATGCAGCCGTGTGAGCCGTAGCCCTGCAGATACATGGAGCCGCCGAAGGCAGGCTGCCAGGTGGCGTCATGGATTCCGATCGCCATGCTGTTGAAGGGCATGAAGTAGGAAACCTGGGTGCGGTAGATGACCTTGCCGTTATCATCTTTCCCGACAAGTACCGAGGGGCTTTCTTTTGTCACGAACATAAACGCGCCGGAAGGAGTCGCCCTGTCTGCGTCCATGGCGCCGGAAATGATATCGGTCTCAAAAGCGACCACCCCGTTTTCGTACGCCCAGAGATGCTGGCGGGAGCAGTCAATTTCAATATAGGTATTGCCGAATCCATTGTTCACATCCGGATCGGAAGTCTCCCAGGAGAAGTAGGCGGGGGTGCGTTCCGTGACCGCGTTTTCCTGCAGCGCTTCGGTCAGCCACGCGATTTCGGATTCCTGATCTACTTCATATCCATATGTCATGCAGGTGACCTGCACGTCGCCGATCCCGGTCGCCGGAAAGTTCTTTACGGTACCGATCGTGTCGATCCTTCCGGCCAGGTCCGCTACATAGGCGCGGATCTTTTCGTCCCATACAGCCGGGTCTTTGGTATAGCTGCCGTCGGCGTCTTTTGTCAGCCAGTCGATCAGGACAGAACCGTCCAGCACCTGCGTTTCACTTCCCGGGAGATCATAAGTGATACTGGCCCCGACAAAGCTGTTCAGTGTGTTGACCTGCTCATTCAGCTTCGGATCTTCCGCCTTGACAGCGGCGGAAGTGATGATATAGGTGTCGGATTCCGTCAGCTGCAGTTCTGTATTGTGTTCGGACACGGCGTCTTTTATTTTCTGTACGATATTGTCTCTGTTCAGTTTGATCCCGACGATGTCCGGAACGATCACAAAAGAGGAGTCTTGGAACTCCATATACGCATCCGCAGGCTCCTGGATTTCGATGGTCGTAAGCTCAGGGAGCGAGGCGATCTTCTGATCCAGCAGATCCGTGTTATAGGTCATGTTTACGGGAACAGTCATAGAACCGTCGTACATATAGCCACGGATCCATTCAAGCGGATGCTGGGCATTTTTGATCATCTGCACCGATCCGTCGGATTCATAGGCATACGCAATGTCATCGGCGGTTATGGTTTCCAATGCGCCGTCAGGGAAGCTGATCTGCAGTGTGTAGTCTTTGTCAGCGCCCGCTTCGATCCAGGCTTCCACTTCCTCAACGGTCATGCCTTCTGCATCCAGACCGTTGATCACGGTTCCGTGGAAGAAACGATCTTCGTATTTTTTGGACTCGCGAATATAATAATAAGCGGCGCCTGCTATAAGAAGTGCGAGGATCAGAAGTATGATCAGCAGGGCCAGATGTTTTTTTTTCATATAAAACTCTCCGGGTTTTTGGTTGTCGGTTTCCATAACGATTATAGCAGAGAATGCGCAGATGTGTGAAAAAACTGCAGGCAGGAATTTACGGCAGACCGGCCGAAATAAGAATATTTGTTTTTGGGTGCTGACAAGAATACCGTAAAATGGTATAGTTTTAGGGTAGACAGCAGAAGCTGTCAGAATCCGGCTGAAGCCGGGCGGTATAATTACAACAGGACAGATCTGCCGTGACGATGCAGCTGGCGCAAGCGGTGTATCGGAATAGAAACGGAAATATCTATATGTATCCCATGAAGGCATGCATTCTCTCAGAAGGAGAAGGTATGTTTTTTTATATGCCTGCTGCGGCCGGGGCAAAAGAGATGCAGGAAAAAAGGAAAAGGGATCCTTACCTGCCGGGCGGGAAAAGAACAGTAAGAGAGAAGGTTCGACATGAATACACGGGAAATACTGGAAAAGGTCAGAAGCGGAGAACTGCCGGTAGAAGAAGCACAGGCGTATTTCAGCCGGGAACCGTTTGAAGAACTGGGATATGCCAAGCTGGATACGCACCGGGAGATCCGCTCCGGATTTCCGGAGGTGATCTATTGCAGCAGCAAGCCGGATGAATATCTGGTCAATATCTTTCGGAAAATGCTGGAGGCAAACGGAGAAGTCTTTGGAACCAGGGCCAGTGAGGAGCAGTACAGCCTGATCCGGAACGTGATCCCTGACATTGCGTACGATCCGGTATCGCGCATTCTGAAAAAGGAAGATCCGGATAAAAAACGCATCGGAAAAATCGCCGTCTGCACAGCCGGAACGGCTGACATCCCGGTAGCGGAAGAGGCGGCACAGACCGCGGAGTATTTCGGAAGCCGTGTTGTGCGGCTGTATGATGTAGGAGTCAGCGGCCTGCACAGGCTGCTTGCCAGGCTGGAAGATATTCAGGATGCGAACTGTGTTGTGGCGGTTGCCGGTATGGAAGGAGCACTGGCCAGCGTGATCGGAGGGCTGGTGCGGAATCCTGTCATTGCCGTCCCGACGTCGGTAGGCTATGGCGCCAGCATGCACGGGTTGTCGGCGCTGCTGACCATGATCAATTCCTGTGCGAACGGCGTGGCTGCGGTCAACATAGACAACGGTTACGGCGCCGGGTATCTGGCCACGCAGATCAACCGTCTGGCGGAACGTACATAAACAGGCGTACAGGAGTTAAGACATGAACCAGCATACCAGGGAAAAATATGAAGAACTCGTCGCTTATATCAGACAGCTGGGCAGTCTGGCAGTCGCCTTTTCGGGCGGCGTGGACTCAACACTGCTGATCTATGCGGCTAAAGAAGCACTGGG
>JAIKYQ010000053.1 GCA_024683035.1 Eubacterium sp. | reverse complement strand
CGTTTCACCCAGCACATGGAACTCCACGCCCTGGAAATCATCAGCACGCAAAGTGTACTCTGCGTTCTTCCAGGCATCGGACACGCGCCGGTGCGCTTCCTGCTCTGACTCTGCGCCTACGATCACGGCTTTCTGCAGGGTCTCGGTAATCAAAACCTTGTATTCTTTCATGGCCTGTCGCCTCCTTTGACTGCCTTAAGCCGGGTCTCCCCGGCGAAAGGCTGGTTGTGTTCCGGTTCAGCAGGCGGCCTGTCTCCAGGCTGCGTTGCCGTCCATGTTCTTCAGGAGGATCTCCCTGGCCGTCTCGAACTCGTCTCCGATGAAGCCGAGACGGAGCATCCAGCAGCGGAAGGCGTATTTCTCGTTTTCGGTCTGCTGGGGCTTGGGGCTGGCGTAGGCGATCTCCTTGGCCAGTTCGCTCATGGCCAGGCAAAGCTGGATGTAAGCCTTCATCTCACCTGCGTGAATGCCGCCGCGCTTGCCGTCGTGCGGGTCGGAAAACTGGAAGAGGCGGAATTCAATGGTCCCCTTCGTGAAGCTCGCGTGGAGGTTCAGCATGTGGTACCGGCTGTCGTTGTAATGCTGGTTCCTGCCGTAGCTGGCGTGGTTGCCTTCGTACCAGCAATCCGCTAGGCGCTGCATGGTCTGGGGCTTCTGGCGGTTGACCCTGGCCAGGAAGTCGGGGTTGACCACCTTGCAGTAGTGTCCGGTGCGGCCCTGATCGATCTTGATCGCCCGTCCGATCTGGGTCTCATGTGCGGCCATGATGTTCACCAGGTTCCGCAAGGTCTTGGCGTTGTGGTCTCTGCCGTCCAGGCCTTTGAGGCCGATATGAATGTGTACCCCGCAGCCTCTGGAGGGGCTGCTCTTCATTCCGGCGTGGCGGAGCTTCCGGAGGAGTTCCTGGAAGTTTTCCATGTCCGTGTAGGTCAGGATCGGGGTGACCAGTTCGCACTTTTCATCGTCCGGTCCGCTGATGCTTACGTCCCGCTGGAATTTCCATTCCCGGCCCTGTGCATCCCAGGCGCTCCAGGTCATGTACCCGTTCCGGCTGGCCGTGTATTCGTAGCGGCCGGTGCCGAAGTACTCAGCAGCAACCCTGGCTGCGTTCTGGCGGGTGATGTTGTTTCCCTCAACCTCTACTCCGAAGGTCTGGGCTTTCATGTTCTCGATCTGGCGGGCGGTTTTCTCTGTCATGGTGTTTATCTCCTTTCGGCTCTGCCGTGTGTGTTTTCCCTTTCGGTGTGTACATATATCACTCTGAAAGGAGATAATAGCAAGTTATTTATTCAGAGAAATCGACTATTTATCTGACAATTATCAGGGCTTATTTTGCCCTGGAAATTGGTGTGTTTACACAGCATTCTGCGCCGGTTGAGCCTCAGTTTTTGCGGCCCGGAGGGCATCCCGCTTCGCTGCCTGCTTGGCCGTCCAGCGCTCCTTCTCTTCTTCGGAGCGGAAGGCTGTGTGACCGGTGAGGTTGGCCATCAGGCGCTTGCGGTCTTCTTTGAACTCATCCCCGTTCAGCCCCAGGCGGATCAGCCAGATCCGAAGGGCATACTTTTCATTGCTGTCGTCCACACTCTTGGCCTGCACCCGCTTCTGCGTCGTAGCCATCTTGTTCATGGCCGCCGCCAGCTTCATGAAGGTCTGCAGATGCTCAGGATCTTCAGCGGTTCCAAAGCCGTCAAAGGTGATCTTCTCTTCATCGATGGTAAGGCCCTGCAGTTCTGCCGCCAGATTCTCCCGCTCCTGCAGGAAAGCCAGTACATCCTTGACCGTGATAAAAGCCGCATGCCCCAGCAGGTCATCTGTCAGCGCCTTGCTGGCGGAGAACGTGCCGCCCGTTGCCTTGGAAAGCAGCGGGCCTCTCGAATAGATCATGCAGATCAGGTTAATGATGGAAGAAGGCGTGTGCCTGGCAAGTGGGAAGCTGATACTGGCTGCAAAGCCGGAATCTTCCGGATCGCACTCTGTGGGTTCCTGGGTTTCCTGCATGTCTTCTGTTCCCTCCTCCGCACTGTCGGTCTGTTCCTCAACGGCTTCTCCTTCTGTTTCTTCGCAGCCTGCCGGTTCCAGCCGGATCTCGCTCCCAATCATGGCTTCTGCGATCAGGGTCTCCAGTACCTGCTCATCTGCTCCGTCTTCCACGGTCAGGCTGCCATCCTTCTCCACCGTGAAGCCGCCGATCATGTAGGCGCAGCGGGGTACGAAGGTGTAGCGGGACTCAAGCCCGGTAAGTTCTTTCAGGCGGGCTACCAGCTGTTTCCGGTCTTCAATGTTCTTCTCAAATTTCCTCATGACTTTACGCTCCTTTCAGCATGTGCCGCTTCTCTTGCGGTGTGTAATACATCACTCTGAAAGCCCGAAAAGTAAAGTCATTTCTGCAATAGTTTGGGAAGAAGTATCAGATTTGACATAATCAACAAAACAGCTCCAGATATAGTCTCGACAGATTTACCGTCAATCAGGAACGATCTTTCTTTTTCTTTTGCTGTTCATTCCATTTTCGAAGGTAGGCTTCCTGATCACAATCATCGAACTCCTTATACCAGTCATCGGTATCGGAAGCGATGAACGCCAGGGCCATTCCAACAACAAGTATGAACACCACTACGATCAAAAATACGATCACATACCTCACGGTCATCTCCTCCGCATGGGGTAAGTCTGTTTCATCTCACCCCGAAATCTTCGATATCTACGGTTCCCGGTCCCACTCTGCTTTCGATCTTGCATGACCACAGGGTTTTTTCTCAGGACATCCGCCTCGGACACATCCCGGTCCGGCATGATCAAAAAGCGTCGGTGCTGCCTTCCGGCATAGCGTCAGCATCTCATCTGCCAGCTGCCGGATTTCCCACTGAGCACGGTTGCAGCAGCGAAGGGAAAAGAAGTGCCGCAGCTCCCTGGTATTCATCGTAACGATGAGTGCTGTCGGAACGGCCTGCGGCGTGACATATCTAGCATCCTCTGCCGGAATCCCGGCTTCAACCATCCGCTGGTAGAGGTTCAGCATATAGCGCATACTGCTCTGCGCCTCCGCGAAAAAGGAAGAATTGCGGATGCTCTCCGGAATCACCAGCTCCGGGTTATCCAGTTTCACATAGCGCTGGGACTGGACAGAGAAGCTGGCCAATCGGTGTCTGGTCAGTTGTGCCAGCGTTACCCGGCTGATGCCTTCCACCCGGAAGGTAAACACGGCGTGCTCTAACACCGATTCATGCCCGGAGGCCAGAGAGTGCTGCAGCGACCGATAGCCATTATCAGAAGCCGTACAGATCGCCGCCGCGTCACAGCAGACCCCAGCGGCAGTCGGCGTATAGGCAATCAGCTCGACCTTCATGCCTCCACCTCCTGGGGCTCAAAGGTCGCCACCTCATCAAAGCGAAGCTTCT
>JAIKYQ010000042.1 GCA_024683035.1 Eubacterium sp. | reverse complement strand
GATCCGCTATGAAGGACCCAAAGGCGGTCCCGGCATGCGGGAAATGCTGAATCCCACCTCGGCCATTGCCGGTATGGGGCTGGACAGCACGGTGGCCCTGATCACGGACGGACGCTTCTCCGGCGCCTCCCGGGGTGCTGCGATCGGCCATGTCAGTCCGGAAGCGGCTGTCGGCGGACCGATCGCCCTGATCGAAGAAGGAGATACCATCTCCATCAATATTCCGGAGTATAAACTGGAAGTGAAGGTCTCGGACGAGGAAATGGCCAGAAGAAAAGCAGCCTGGACTCCGAAAGAGCCGAAGGTCACGACCGGTTATCTGAGCCGGTATGAAAAAATGGTCACGAGCGCCAACAAGGGCGCCCGGCTGGAAATACAGTAAGAACAGGGGGACATCATGGAGTTAAACGGTTCTGAGATCATCATTGCCTGCCTGAAAGAACAGGGAGTGGATACGGTTTTCGGTTATCCGGGCGGCACAATTCTGAACCTGTATGATGAATTGTACAAGCATCCGGAAATCCATCACGTACTGACCTCTCATGAACAGGGCGCGGCGCATGCAGCTGACGGATATGCACGTGCTACCGGGAAAGTCGGCGTATGCTTTGCCACCAGCGGACCGGGAGCGACCAATCTGGTAACGGGGATTGCCACGGCCAATATGGATTCCGTTCCCATGGTTGCCATTACGGCCAATGTATCCACAACGGCCCTGGGAAAAGACAGTTTCCAGGAAGTGGATATAGCCGGTGTTGCCATGCCGATCACAAAATACAGTACGATCGTCAAGGATATCCATAAACTGGCCGACACGATCCGCCGGGCGTTTTCAATTGCCAAAAGCGGCAGGCCGGGACCGGTCCTCGTCGATGTCACAAAGGATGTGACAGCTGCCAGATGTGAATACCGGAAAGTGAAACCGCGGGAAGTGCGGCCGGTTGTAGATATGATCACGCAGAGCGATCTTGAACGGGCTGCCGCCATGATCAATGCCTCCAAAAAGCCGTATATCTTCGTCGGGGGCGGAGCGGTCAAGGCAAATGCCGAAAATGAAGTCCGCCAGCTGGCGCATAAGATCCAGGCGCCGGTCTGTGACTCCCTTATGGGGAAAGGCGTGATGCCGGGAGAGGATCCCCTCTATATGGGCATGCTGGGCATGCACGGGACGAAAGGGGCCAATCTGGGTGTGTACGCCTGCGATCTGCTGATCGTCCTGGGCAGCCGTTTTTCAGACCGTGACGTGGGAGACACCCGGAATTTTGCCCGTCAGGCCAAGATCCTGCAGATCGACGTGGATCCGGCGGAGATCAATAAGAACGTACGGGTGCAGGCCAGCGTGAGCGGCGATCTGAAAGTCGTTCTGGAGTATCTTCTTCCCAAGATCAAGGAAAAGGACAACCCGGAATGGCTTGCGGAAATGGAAAAGAAGAGAATGCTGACCACAGACCGGGTTTCTTCCAAAAAGCTGACCGGACCATACATCGTCAAGGAAATCTACCGGGCAACCAAAGGAGAGGCCATCGTATGCACCGATGTCGGCCAGCATCAGATGTGGGCAGCACAGTATTATAAATACAGCGAACCGCGCACGCTGCTTACTTCGGGCGGTCTGGGGACCATGGGATACGGCCTCGGAGCGGCGATCGGCGCAAAATTCGGCAGACCGGAGAGAACGGTCGTCAATATTGCCGGCGACGGATGTTTCCGTATGAATATGCAGGAGCTGGCCACAGCCACCCGTTATGATATTCCTGTCATAGAAGTGGTGATCAATAATCATGTGCTGGGTATGGTCCGTCAGTGGCAGACACTGTTTTACGAAAAGCGGTATTCTCATACGACCCTGCGGGATAAAGTGAATTTTACCAAAGTGGCCGAAGGGATGGGAGCCGTCGCGTATCACGTCACGACACCGGAAGAGTTTAAGAAGGCATTCCGGGAAGCGATGAAAGCCAACACGGCCGTCCTGATCGATTGCGAGATCGATTCGGACGATAAAGTCTTTCCTATGGTACCCGCAGGAAAGGCAAACAGTGAAGTATTTGATGAGCAGGACTTAAAAAGGAGACAGAAAGCATGAGCAGAGTGTACAATTTTTCGGCCGGGCCGGCCGTGCTGCCGGAGGAAGTCTTACGGGAAGCGCAGGAAGAAATGCTGGATTACCGCGGCTGCGGCATGTCCGTGATGGAGATGAGCCACCGTTCCAAAGTGTTCCAGCAGATCATCGACGAAGCAGAGGCGGATATCCGTACGCTGCTGCGTATTCCGGATGACTATGCCGTGCTGTTCCTGCAGGGCGGTGCGCATCTGCAGTTTACACAGATCCCGATGAACCTGATGAAGAATCGCGTGGCGGATTACATCGTTACCGGAACATGGGCCAAAAAGGCCTGGCAGGAGGCTGCCCGTTACGGAAAAGCCAATAAGGTGGCGTCTTCCGAAGACAGGACATTCACCTATATTCCCGACTGTTCCGATCTGCCGATCGATCCGGCAGCCGATTATGTCTATATCTGCGAAAACAACACGATCTACGGCACGAAATTCAAAGAGCTGCCGAACACAAAGGGAAAACTGCTGGTGGCAGACGTTTCCTCCTGCTTCCTGTCCGAACCTGTGGATATCACAAAATACGGGATCATGTACGGCGGCGTGCAGAAAAATATCGGACCGGCCGGACTCGTGATCTCCATTATCCGCAAGGATCTGATCACGGATGATGTGCTCGAAGGCACACCGACCATGATGAAGTTTAAAACACAGTATGACGCCGGTTCCCTGTATAATACGCCGAACTGCTACAGTATCTACATCTGCGGCAAGGTCTTCAAATGGCTGCTGAAGAACGGCGGTCTGGAAGAGATGAAGAAACGCAATGAGGAGAAAGCGGCTGTTCTGTATGATTATCTGGATCAGAGCAAACTGTTCCGCGGCACGGTGGAAAAGAAAGACCGTTCGCTGATGAATGTTCCGTTTGTGACCGGAAACGCGGATCTGGATGCCAAATTTGTAGCAGAAGCCAAGGCACTGGGTATGGAAAACCTGAAAGGCCATCGTTCTGTAGGCGGCATGCGGGCCAGCATTTACAACGCCATGCCCATCGAAGGCGTCCGGAAACTGGTTTCATTCATGGCAGAATTCGAAAAGGAGAACAGCTGATGTTTCAGTATCATACATTAAATCCTATCGCGGAAAAAGGACTGGATATTTTTACGGATCAGTATCAGAAAACCGATGACCTGTCACAGGCTGATGTGGCACTGGTGCGCAGTGCCAAGATGCACGACCTGGCGCTGCCCGGGAAGCTGCTGGCGATCAGCAGGGCAGGAGCCGGTGTGAATAATATTCCGCTGGAGGAATGCGCGAAAAAAGGGATTGTTGTGTTCAACACACCGGGCGCCAACGCCAACGCGGTGAAAGAACTGGTCCTGGCCGGCATGCTGCTGGCTTCCCGTGATATTATCGGCGGTATGGCCTGGGTCAGAGAAAACGAAGACGATCCGGAGATCGGAAAACGCGCGGAAAAAGAGAAAAAGAAATTTGCCGGTACCGAGATCAGCGGCAAAACGCTGGGGATCATCGGTCTGGGAGCCATCGGCCAGATGGTTGCCAATGCCGCAACCCATCTGGGCATGAAGGTCTACGGCTACGATCCGTACCTGTCCGTCGATGCCGCCTGGAATCTGTCCCGTTCCATCCATCACAGCCAGAACGTCGATGAGATCTACAGAGAATGCGATTTTATCACCATCCATGTACCACTGAATGACAGCACCAAAGGGATGATCGGAAAGGAAGAGATCGCCCAGATGAAGGACGGGGTTGTGATCCTGAACTTTGCCCGGGATACCCTGATCAAAGAAACGGAGCTGGTGGAAGCACTGAAATCCGGCAAGGTCCGGAAATACGTGACCGATTTTGCCAATCTGACGGTTACGGAAGCGCCGAATACGCTGATCACACCGCATCTGGGTGCATCTACGGAAGAGTCGGAAGAAAACTGCGCCATTGCGGCTGTACGGGAGATCCGGGATTTTCTGGAAAACGGCAATATCCGGAATTCAGTGAACTATCCGTCGGTAGATATGGGCGTCTGCACCAAGGGCGGGCGGATCACGATCTGCCATATCAACAAAGTCAACATGCTGAACCGATTCACCAAGATCGTGGGTGATGAGAATATGAATGTTTCCGACATGATCGATAAGAGCAGAGGAGAATATGCCTATACGGTCATGGATCTCGACACACCTGTCACACCGGAAGTCGTGGAGAAACTGCAGAAGGTGGACGGGGTCATCCGTGTCCGCGTGATCAAGTAAGGAAACAGGGAGGTCAGAAAACGACTAGCCATCCTGTGTATTCCAAACCATATAAAGTGTTCTGGGCCATCTACTGGTCTGTCTCCCTGATCCTGCTGCTGGCCTGCAGCGGCCTGCTGATCGGGGAAGCAGATGAAAACCGCTTTCTGCGGGTGGATGGCTTTGTGCTGTTGTGTTTCGCCCTGCTGGGATCGGCCCTGTTCTGTACTTTTGTACTGCGGCCGGCCAAAAAATACAGGAAAGACGGCAGACCGAAAACATACCGGCTCCGGCCGCAGCATCTGCTTTGCCTGGTCTGCTGTGACCTGTATTGTTTCTGGATCATAGAATACGTAAACAACGAAAAAATGCTGGAGATCCGTCCGTTTTACATTCTGATCAATATAACCGGACTGTTTCTGATCAGTCTCCTGCTGCTTTTGTGGTCC
>JAIKYQ010000221.1 GCA_024683035.1 Eubacterium sp. | reverse complement strand
ATGTAATAGGGATCGCCATCTATGATTCGATAATGAAAATTCCTGATGCTGTCAGCAGCCTTAGATGCCACATATATCAATGCAAAATAGAATGAGTAACCGCCTGCTCTGGCTGTCCGGTAAAGCCCGGTCACGTCTACTTCGGCCGTCACGATGATATAAGGCAGATCCTGTCCCACATAGCTTGTAAAGACATCTTTGCGTTCCCATGTCTCCATGTCAATCTTTTTCATATATCTCATCCTCACAGGGCAGCAACGCAATGTGTTAAACCTATATTTATATAATACCCGATTCACAACGACAATCGAAGCATTATATGCCAATTTCAGAAAAGAGATGCATGAAAAAAGTCCTGCCTGCAGATCAGCAATCCCTTCACAACCAGGATGGCCAGGCAGACGATGCCCGCATAGGGCTGTCTGGCCATAATAAAGACGGCTGTGCCTGTTATGGACAGCACCATGCCAGTGACAAGCCGATGACGCCTCCAGACCGGTCTATCATAACGACTGATGATAACACCGCAGATTCCATTCAGGGCCGTTATACCGATCACCGCCGCGAACACGGTTTTGATCCACAGACTGAGCCCGGTGATATCGTATAAAAACACGGATTCGGAAGAATCCGCTCCATTTCCGAAGACGGGCAGGAACAGCAGAAGGACCGTCAGGATATCCAATATACTGCAGATGAGTGAGCGGAACCTGTCCATGCAAGCCTTTTTCTCGTCTTCCGCAGCGGAGATGATCTCCTCTGAACAGATCAGCTCATCTACAGATATGGAGAAATACCGGGATATTTCCTTCAGCGATTCGAGATTGGGATATCCCCTCCCTGACTCCCATTTTGAAACAGCCGTCCTTGAAACATACAGAGCCTCTGCCAGCTCCTCTTGTGTCAGGGACCTGCTCTTCCTCAATTCTTTCAGTTTTTCATTGAACTCCATCTTTCCTCCCTGAAATGCGCTTCGTACTGTTTCTGTCTGCCAGCAGAACGGCAGAACGATACAGCAGAAACAGACCCGCACTAAGCAGTATGGAAGCGATAATATCCGTCGCCCAGTGAACACCGGACACCAGCCTTCCGAGCACCATGAACGTCGAAAACACCACGACAAATACCGTGGCTGCTTTCCGTGTCAGCTTGTTTGCGCATCTCCTTCCTGCCTGAAACCACAGGGTTGGCATCACGCTCAATACCAGCAGGGTCGTGGAGGAAGGATAGGATGCTTCCAGCCTTCCTTCGATCAAAACCGGCCGGTAGTTGATCGGGACCATCTCAAATATCAGATAAGAGCCTATGACCAGTACATAATACACACCCAGAAGAAGGATGTCTTTATCAACCCGCAGAAGACTGCGCCTTTTAACAAGCTGCACAAATCCCAGGAAACCGAAGCATACACAGATGAAGACCGGTACAAGCCCGAGCCAGTCCGTGATCGTATAAAGCATCATATGTACGCCGGTCCTCTGATGAAACCATACATTGAAAACTGCAAACCCTATCCTCGTTCCTTCCGGTCCCACAGCCTGTACAGCAACGTGCCGGAGCAGAAGAGTCCACAATACAAATGCACCGAGAAGCCCTGCCCCTGTCAGAATTGATCTCTTTACGTTTCCTTTCATGGTCCCTTCATCCTTTCCTGCTGTACCTGCCAGCAGTCTGAACGTAGCAGAAAACCACAAAAGAAGAAAGAATCGCTCCGTCACATCCGCGACACGGAACGTATCATACCATGCCGGCCGCCGTCATACTCATTTCTATCTCATCTTCATACTCAACACCAGTTGCGGTAAAACCTTTGTTTTCATACAGTCTTCTTGCAATGGGGTTGTTCTTATTACAGGTTAAGGCAACTCTGTCGGATTCACCGAACGGCTTCGTTTTAATATATTCCATCACCCGGTCCAAAGCCTTGCTGCCATATCCCCGGCCCTGCATCGATTCGTCGATCATCATGTGCCAGATATCGTACTCAGGAATATCATAGTCATAGATCACCATGACATATCCGATCATCTTATCGTCTTCATAGATCCCGAATGGCTGGCACTGGTCTCTGTAAACATAAGCCTGCGCAAGACTGCGTATCGGGTGAGACACGAAACACTCCTGCCCGGAAGCCAGTTTCAGGTTAAAAGCGTCAATAAAGTTGTCTTCTGTTATTTTTCTGAGTTCCACCATGGTTATCTCCTTAATGCCCGCGTCTTTTTTTCTTTTTCTTTGCCTGTTTCATATCAAACCGGCGTTGAGCCTCTGCTTCCCGTTCTTCCCGGCTCGTCTGCCGGTGTTCCGTCTTCATCTCTTCACGCTGTTTTTGAAGTGCCTGCTGGGATTTTGTGCCAATCCCTTTTTTTACTAAATATTTTCTGGCATTGCGGAGTCTTCTTTTGGGATTATCCGCAGCCTGTCTTGTTTCTGTTCCTACGGACGGACTGAAAACCAGTTTATAGTAATGCTGTAGAACAAATCCCCAAACCTCATAATCCTTCGGTTCCGCACCGAAAGTGACTTTACAGACAGAAAGCTTTCCGTCTTCGATACGCTCAAAGAAGCCGACCCAGAATGGATCTTCGAAAAACACGGTCAGATTTATGTTCATTTCTCCTCGTCACACGCCGCTGTTGACAATGGCAGCGTATTGATCCTCGGGTATCATGGGAGATGTGATCTGCGCCAGCAGCGACCTGTCGACCTCTCCTTTTACAGCATACTGCCGTCCGGCCTGTTTGAGCAAATCAAGTCTTGGCAAAGTTACGGCAGCAGCTTCCGGTGCATTGAACATCGGACTTTCCGGAACAGTCAGGATCGTGTGATCCCCGGGGAAGCACAGTTTAAACTGTGCGACCGCTGGCTCAAAGTTCTGTTTACTGTTAGGGAAGCCGCAGCCGCAGATCATCAGATAACGAAGCCGGGAAAAATCAGCCTGACCGACATGTTCATACCTGTCGCCGACCTTCTGCATTGCCATGCTGGACAGGGGCAGTGTGCGGTCCAGAAGTGCTTTCAGCGGTGCAGGCATGCCGTAGCAGTACAGCGGAAAGCTCCAGATCAGCAGGTCGCCGGACAGGATCTCCTCCAATATCTCCCGCATGTCGTCATCATGGATACAAGTGCCGCCATTCCTCATGCAGGCAAAACAACCGGTGCAGTATGCGATGTGTCTGTCGATCACATGGATGGTATGTATATCCTGCGGTGCTGCTTCTTCCATTCCGTCCAGAAAAGCACGGGTGATGTGCATGGTATCACTCAACTCTCGTTTGGGGCTTCCATTCAAAACCAGTATCTTCATTTGTTATCCACCCTTTCCTGTCTCTCTTCTTTTTCCCTTTTTCGATATACACCGGCTGTGGAAGCAAAACACGCGGCCGCGCCAAAGAAAACGATCCCCGAAAAAAAACTCTCATTCGCAATCTGGAACGTTGCTGCCACAAACATGAGCAGTGCCGCAAAAGAAAGCCATTTAGAAATCTTTTTATTCATCACTTTTACCTCCCCGGTCTGATTCAAACAGCCCGAATGCAATTCCCATGAGCAATCCCATGCAGATACCAAGTACCGGGCTGCGCATAGCCTGCGAGAATACGATACCCCAGAGGACCGCCATGGAAATGGGAAAACATTTCTTCTTCATTTTCAATCAACCTTTCCTTTTAGCTGTCTTGCTTTCATATACACATCACAGAAATGCCGGAGATGCTTTTCGATGCTTTCCAAAGCATCTTTCTCACTTTGCGGCTGTCTGTCCGATCTGGCGATCTGCAGTACAGCCGGTGCTGTAAGCTCTACTGACAGGAGATACGGATCATCTTCCTTTACGATCCCTTTACCCATCATTTCTTTGATGATTTTTGCAAACATTCCCTGAATTCCGTCCAGCTGATGCATGGTAGTAACCTCGGCAATCCGTTCATTCCTGAACTGTTCCTGTACCAGAAGCATCCGTGTCTTCCGGATGACCGGATCCCGCATAGTGAATGAGATCCTCTCCATAGTCACTTTAATGAACTCTTCGCGGTTCTCCGGGATCTTCCCGATCTGCTTTTCCGACCCGAACATTTCCTCATATCGTGCTTCGGCAGAATCGATCAGTGCGTTCAGGATCTCTTCCTTGCCTCTATAGTGTTTGTAAAGGGATGGAGCTTTTATCCCAACTATTTTCGCAATCTGCTCTACACTTGTCCCATTGTATCCGTTCTCGGAAAATAGTGTTAAGGCTGCATCCAGTATTCTTTCTTTGGTATACATGGCATTCTCCCGCTTAGCTAATAATCGTTAGCCACAGTATAGCTAATATTCATTAGCCTGTCAAGATAAAAAATACGGTCCGTGAAACGGACCGCATCCATAACTCATAAAGCTCATATCTAGATCCTGATCGTCAGCACGTTCAGTCCCAGGATATTCTGATACTGTATATCCTGCGCTATTTTAAAGACCATGCGGATACCGATGTTTTTGATGATATCATCCCCTTCGGCAAGTTTCTGTCTCTCCCCCGGGTTAAAGGGAATACAGTCGTCCTTGATGCGCAGGATCACGTCTTCTCCCTTATGTACTACGCGTACATCCACAGAGTGTTTCTTTTGATCCTTTGTAAAACCATGATCTATGATGTTGCCTGCCATCTCCTCCATGGAAAGGCCGGCCAGATAGGCACGCCGGGAATCGATACCGTGTGTGAGGCAGAAACGCTGCACCCGCTCGGAGATACGGACAACATCTTCCATGGTTTTCACGCTCAGATCCATGCGTTCGTCCGCCGGGACACCGAAGTTGTCCGGAATGACCATCAGTTCTTCCATGTTCCGCGGAAAATGCTTCTTTTTGATCCATGCGTAGCCTATGATCACCAGCGTCGTAACGATCCCGTTTAGAACGTTTGCGATATATGCACTGTTGATCCCGAGGAACCGGATCAGCAGCGCGGTGAAACCTGCCACGCACACGACGCCGTCCAGCAGGCTCAGCAGATGTACCAGGCCCATTTTATTGGAGGCCTGCCCGTAGCAGTTAAAATGCATGAGGATGATGCTGAAAGGCATGCAGAGCGGCAGGATACGGAATCCCCAGACTGTCATCATGAAAACCGGATCCGACACATCGTGATAGTACAGTCTAGTCAAAGGAACGGCACAGAGAATGATGCCGGCCGAGACAACACACATCAGAGGGATAAAGCGTTTGAACATGACCCGCATGACATCTGTCAGGGTCTGCCTGTCCTCTTCACCGACGCTGACGCTGATGAGCATACGGGATACGGCCAGCATGCCGGCAGGAAGCGACCAGACGATTCGCAGCAGACTGTCCGATGCAGCAAATGCCGAAATAGCGACACTGCCTACAAAGATCTCCAGCAGATGGTTTACTATGAGTCCGCGGATCGTCTGATATACATTGCTGAGAGCGCCGGGCACGCCGATACGGAAGATCTCTCCGGTTTCGCGCCAGTTGAGTTTCCGGAACACAAGGCGGAAGTGGGAACGTCCGGACAGATAGTACACCCCCTGTACGGCCATGAACACCCACATGCCCAGCGACGACGCCAGTGCCAGTCCGAACGCTTCCATATGCAGCTGTTTAACAAACAGGAAATTCAAAAGAACATTCACTGCAATATAGATCAGACTTGCCGTTATGGTCCTTCTTCCCTTGTTCTCCAGAGACAGAAAAGAAGCAAAGGAATTACCGAGCATAAATGGCAGTATACCGATTGCCTGACCGATGAGATACCGGTTTCTCCTCCCCTGTCATAAACCCAGTCAGGTCACAGACTCCCAAAATAGTAAACACGGCAAAAAACAGGACGCCGATCAATGCGGAAAGCAGCAGATTCACAGAGAATACATTCTGTACCTTATCCTGCTGGTTTTTCCCCATATACTTGCCGCACAGGATGACCGCACCGCCCACCAGAATGGTGCTGATGGAAGTAAACAGCATATTCAGGGGGCTGTACAGTCCCACCGCACTCATAGCGTCGACCCCGACATAGTTACTTGCAAAAAGGCTGGATACAATGCCGTTGACAGCACTTACCGCCGACAAAAGGATCTGGACCGGCAAAAGCCGGAACAACAGCCGGGTAACCATTTTTGCATTTGCCGCCTGATTCATGGCAACGTTCCTCCGCATTCCCCTTATGAGTCTGTTCAGCCCTGGAGGCTCTTATTCAGGTAAACCGGGTGCCTTTTGATCATCTGGTCATTTCTGGTTCCTTTTAATTTTATTACACCGGGGATTTTAAGAAAAGTCCTATTATTCTTACGTCGTATTTCTTTGTCAGCTCTCTTGACTTCGCCGTTCAGCTATAATACACTTGAAGAGGGGAAAATATTGCCGTTCGGCTATATTACGTTTGGAATACATTAAATATCGCCGTTCGGCTATAGAATTGAAATTGCAGCGACACTAACGCCGTTCGGCTAAATTTCAGACTTTCAGTCACTGATCCGTCATTCCGGCAATCGTTTGCCGGCGATCATTTTTCACTATGGCAGGAGTATATCTATGCATCTCATACGCAGCACTTCGGATCTGGGAGCAGCGGTCCGCTCTCGAAGAAAGCAGTTGGGTTACACACAGGCTTTTCTGGCTTCCTATGCCGGTGTCAGTTCCAGCTTTTTGTCGGATCTGGAAAACGGTAAGGAAACCATTCAGCTGAATAAGGCACTTGAAATCATCAGCCTTCTCGGTATGGATCTGTTCATTCAGGCCAGAGACAGCGGCACAGCATAAAACGGTTAGAAAACGGGTGGGCACATGAGAAAACTATACGTTTCAATCGAGATGAATGGAGAACAGGTACCCGTCGGCCTGATCACGGGCAACAGCGGATATTCGGCTGTTTTTCAGTATGCGCCGGATTATCTGGCATTTCCCGAAGCACAGCCGATCTCCATAAGCATGCCGCTGCAGACAGAGCCCTTTTCTTCCGAAAAAACACGGATCTTTTTCGAAGGTTTACTCCCGGAAGGCTTTCTCAGAAGGACCGTGGCAGAAAACAACCGTACAGATCATACGGATTATCTCACGCTGCTGGAACTGCTCGGAGAAGAATGCCTCGGTGCTGTGCAGATCCGTTCTGAAAACGTCCTTTCTTCACCGCCGGAATACCGGGAGCTCCGCCAGGATGTGCTGGAGCAGATTGCTGCGGAAGGCGCTTTGAAATCAGCCGAACTGGTCGTTAAGGCTCACCTGTCTCTCACCGGCGCGTCCGGCAAGATCGGGGTATACCGCTCCGGGAACGGTCAATGGTATCTGCCTGTCGGCAGCGCGCCCAGTACACATATCTTAAAGCAAAGTCATATACGCTTTAAGGAGATCGTACAGAATGAATATCTTTGTATGATGACGGCACAGCGGCTCGGCATCAAAGTACCTGCAAGTATGCTTGTTCCTTTTAAAAACACCGATGACAGAGAAATGATCCTCTTCGCAACGAAGAGGTACGACAGAGTGCTTTCTACTTCAAAAACCATTTCCGGCATGCCCTGCCCCATGCGCCTTCACCAGGAAGACTTTGGGCAGGCACTGGGCATAGGTGCTTCTGAAAAATACGAGAGAGGCAATGAACATCAGATGCGGCAGATGTTTGAGCTTCTCCGCCAGCGTTCGTCCAACCCGATCACGGACCAGCTGCAGCTATGGGATATGATCGTACTGCACGCGCTGATCGGAAACACAGACGGCCACATCAAGAACTTCTCTCTCCTGTATGATCCCTCGCTTCATTCTATCCGGCTCGCTCCGGCATACGATATCATAAGCACTGTCATCTATGACCAGCACTCCACGCAGATGGCTTTTGCTGTCGGTGGTGAAATAGAATGGACAGCCATCCGGCGCTCCTGTTTTGAAGCTGCCACAAAAGAGATCAGACTGAACACTTCTCTGTTCATGAGACGATATGACTATCTGGCCTCCCACTATGAGTCTGCCCTGCGTGACAGCGCAGCTGCCATGACGGCAGACGGTTTTCCGGAAGCCGACGAACTGGCGGAAAACATTCTGGAAAAGACGCTGCAATGAAAAACATGTCCGGATCTGCCGGATGAAATCCTATAAAGCCGCCTGTTTTTTCGCATGTCCGTGTCGGGAAAGCAATGCCAGACTCACAAAGACCGCCCAGATATAGACCACTGTCACAGCAATGCTGACAGCCGGGGTTCTGTAACAGAGGATCATGATCAGAATGAACGTTCCCATGCCGACAAAAAACAGCAGTGAACCCTTCCTGTTCCTGCGGTACTCCTCCTTGTTGAAGCGCATGATCAGATACGTCATGATAAAATACAGGGCAAAAAATGAAATAAGAAACAAGTTTTTGGGAAGGTCACTGACCGTTTCCTTCCTCATAAATTCCAGTGCTGCCGTAATGAAATTCAGGGACAGGATCAGAAACACATGCAGCATCATGTAAGCCGTCCCATTGGTCACCGTATTTCTGTCGATCAGGCTGTTATATAAAACACCGTAACTCGAAAGCAACCCTGCCACGATCAGAAAGGCACACAGAGAAAAGTACACGGTCGACAGATTCCAGCCACCCTCAAAATAGTCCGTGATCGCTATGATCATCTCCCCAAAGGTAAAAACCACATAGAGCATGACTCTTTCTGTCAGGTGCGGAAAATCAACCGGCACAAGGATCCTGACCCTGCTTCCCGCGATCACCGCCAGAATACCGAACACAACAGCCAGTGGAGAGACCGGGATCCCCGTAACAGAAAAGATCGGAAAAGAAACAGCAATGATGCCTGCCTGGATCAGGATCGTACGGAGACTGATCCTGATCTGTTCACACTCCCATGGTTTCGCCTTCTCCGTCTTTTTCAGCTGGATGAAATACTGCAGCGCAATATTCAGCAGAATCAGCAGCCAGGCACCGCTGAACGAATAAAACTCCTTCTGCCAGTTTACCCGGATCCCGCGAGCCATGAAATACAGCAGATACATATTGACGAAGATCGCAATATGCATCCGTTTGTCATTCTCGCCGAACCGGTTTATGAACAGCGTCGTATAATACCATATCTGCAGTATGATCAAAGATGCCAGCACATAGGTCAGGAAAGATCCCGGATCAATAAATCCATTTTCCATTACGTGCAGAAGCTGATTGTTCCTGCCGATGATATAGACAAATATCAGATCATAGATCAGTTCGATGTATTCTACCTTTTTCTCGGTTTCCATATGTCTTAAAAAAGCATCTGTTCAAGCGGTGCAAATGAATCTCTTCCTCTGATCCCCGGCATATTGCTGAACGCACCGGCTATGTTGATAAACTTCTGTTTATCACCCGGTTCGCAGTCCGGCATAAAATCCGCTATTCTGCGCAGCGGCGCAAGCAGGGCATGTTCTATCTCCACTTCCTGCAGTACCGCGTCGTTTCTCATGTTCCATTTTATTATATAGTATATATCCCGGATGCACTATTTCTTTCTAAAAACATTTCCTGTAGGTTTTTTCTTCGCAAGGCATTTTGCCGGCACAGTACTTATTATTTTATACAGGATATGATATAACAGATATTACAAACATATCCACAGAGAGGATCCTGCCGCCATGAAAACAGTTTCCAGATTTCTCTCTGTATTCCTTACGCTCTTACTGATGCTCAGCTGCAGTGCCCTTGCCATTCAGGCTGACACGACGGCTGGAGAGGAACCCTTCATGCAGGAGGACAGCTCTTCCGGACTCTTCCTGCCTCTTTCAGAGAAAACCAGTCAATCCCTGTCCTTCCCCCTCACCGAAGCCCAGACCGCTCTGGTTAAGGAGGCCGGTGCGGATCAGATGACCTGGACGCTCCATCGCAAAGCCCCCTACGCCAACCCCTCCGACGGGGTGTTCATCCCCCTCCACGGCGAAGAAAAAATGTTCCCCAACGAAAGGGAAACGATCGACTTCGCGGCCATCACATATGAAAACAGCAATACGAGTAACACGCCCTTCTCCATGGAGCGCTTTGTGACCACGCTGGACGGCACCACGCTGAAGCTCGATTTCACCACCTCCCCATCCCTAAGCTTTGGTTCTGTAGGCATGCCTCACGAAAGCGGCGGCAGGTATCTGGATATCTGCGGCGATTTTACCCTAACCGCCGAATTGAATGGGATTACTTTAGCTTCCTTTGAAAACGTCACCATCAAACCCTACGCCTCTTTCCACACCATGTGGGAGATCTTTGACGATCTTGCCCGGCTGGCCGATGAAGGGGACGACGACAGCACGACCCCAAGACCCTATGTGAAATACGGCGTGATGGGCCAGTCCTATCTCGGCTATGACATGCCCTACCTCATCATCGCCCGCGACAGTAATGCTGTTGAAAAATGGCTGGATCTTTCAGAGAAGGCCGAGGAAACCGGGACGGCGGTGATCGAAGAACTTCAACAATCCGGAGATGAGGACTATCAGGTGCCCATCCTGTATTCCAACGTTCATGCCAACGAGGTTGCGGCCACGGACGCAGTATTGGAATTTGCCCGGATGCTGATCGAGGAACCCGCCATCGAGTACACGAAACTTACCGGCTTCACCGAAGAAGGACAGGCCAGATTGGAATCCCAGCGGACAGATCTGGGTCTGCACACCGCGGAACTGGTATCGGAAATGTGTAATTATCTGGGCTCTATCTGGCCTGATCTGGCGATGAATTCCGGTCCGGTGGACGGGTTCGAAAATTGTTACACCTCTGAAAAGGCCGCCGTTACCGTAGCAGATCTTCTGGACGATGTCTTTTTCATCCTTGTGCCGGAGGAAAATGTAGATGCGCGCATGTACTACTCCCGCGGCTCCGCAAGCGGCTATAATCTCAACCGGGACAACAACTACCAGGTCACACCGGAGACACAGAACATGCAGCATCTTATCGGCTCTTATGATCCCGTCACCTTCCTGGAGCTGCACGGGCAGTTAGAAGTGTTCCAGGTGGAGCCCGCTCTTCCTCCCCATCAGCCCAACTTTGAGTACGATGTGATCGCCAGACATCAAATGGCCGGAGGAGAAGCATTCGGTGCCGCAGCCGTGGCTAATAACCCGTATTACCAGAGCTACGTAATAGAAATGCGCGACTACATGAGCTGCGATGAGAACGGGACGCCCGTCTGGTCCGTAGGAGGAGATGATCTTCCTACTATCTACACCCCGACATATGCCATGCTTCATGGCTGTGTCGGTTACACCGCAGAGCTGCCCGCCTACACGGAGACCTCACGTCAGGCAGCCACCTACGGGCTTCTGGGCCTGGCTGATTACGTAGCCGCCAATAAGGAGAGTTACTTCGCGGGTCTTGCGGAAATCTACACCCGCGGCAAAGATAACCAGAATTCCGATGCTGAAGTTGGTCCCTGGTTCGTGGATGCGCATGACAATGCGGCGCTGAAGCAGAGATCTTCCGCCCTGCCCATGCAGGGGAAGGAGAGAACGGACAGTTCTTCCCCGAGTGTTATCTTATCCCGCTGGACGCGGAGAACCAGACCAATCTTCAGGCAGCCTATGACATGATCGAATATCTGACCCGCAACGACGTGAAAGTCAGCATTGCTGATTCCCCCGTAACCGCGGATGGAAAGACCCTGCCCGCCGGGACCGCCGTGGTTTCCATGTATCAGGCCAAGCGGTCTGTAGCCAATGCTGCCCTTTACAACGGCACTGTCATCACCAGCTGGGAAGGGAAATCCGACTCATCTGTCGCCTCTTTCCATTACATCCGCGGCTTTGACATGATCACCTGCGTGAAGCCTGCAGAATACAACGAGATCAAAGGCACTTTGGATCAGACTCTCACGTATGATACGCTGCAGCCTTTTCTCCGGGAGAATGCTGTATCCCAGTTCAGCGGCGAGAAGGACAGAGACGTCATCATTTCCAACGCCTCTGAAGACTCCACGGCAGCCGTGAACACCCTCCTGGGTTCCGACAAACAGGTCGGTATGATCACCGACGGCGCGTACAAAGGCGACTTCATCTGCTCCTACGAAGACTGGCTGTCCATATCTACAGATTACATTCTTACAGGTACCGGCGTGAAAGATCCGGATTGTACTGCCTATGTCATCGGGAAGACACCCACAGTCTACATCAGCGGCACCAGGGAAGCACTGACGCCTGACCCTGCCGGCTATGTGTACAACAACCTCGTGTTCTTCAGTCCTGATTACAACCAGGACAGGACAGCCCTGGAACAGATGGGCTTCGCCACCACGGAGGATGCTGCCAGGGCTGACGCGGTAGTAGGCGGCTCCGCTTTGGACGAAGATAGCCTGGCCGCTGTGCAGGCCGGTGTTCCCTATGTGGGCTACTCGGAAAATGCCACAGAAGTCATCCGGGAGTCCCTTCTTCCTGATGTGCAGACCGACTTCACTGACGGAGTTTACTGTTTGGGTTATGTCACCTATCCGGAAGAAACGCTTGTTAATGCCAGCTACATCATGGATGGTGACGATGTATTCTATGGCTCCGGTACCAGCTACTTTACGGCTCTGCCCGAAGGCGCGAAAGTTCTTGTGCAGAGGGATGGCAGCCGCGCTCCTCTCGAGGGTCTGTTCAACGTTGACGAAGAGAATAGAAACGCCTTCCTGAACGGCATTATGGGATTCTCCTATGCCGGCAAAGACAAAGACGGGAACAGTGTGAACATCACCCTCTTTGCCAACTCTATGACAGAAGGTGCCCACCAGAGAGACGAATATGCCTTCATCAGCAACGCCCTCTTCTCCGCTTTTCTCACCGAGACCCCTTATGTGACCACAGCCGGTTAGGATATCTCCTTCCCCTGTACGGGTTACACAAAAAGCCTCATGTGCGGTCCATAACACCCATTCCTTTTGCCACGAGGGTGATAAAATCCTGCACATTGGCCACCATGGTCGTTGCGCTCAGGCTGCCGCGGTCGAGAAGCTTATTGACAACAAATTCATCTGCGTCCACAGCATAGAGATATACCGGACGGACCGTACCATCCTCCATCACACGAAATGACGGAGTCATGTTGCCGGTCGCGATCGTATGGAGCATCGTTGCGAGGCAGATGACTGTTGTTGCCTTTTTTACCAGTGTGCGCATCTCATCGGCTGCTCTGCAGACATCTCCTATGACCTCCGGGAGCGGTCCGTCGTCCCGGATCGAGCCTGCCAGCACGAACGGAACATGCTGCCTGACACAGGCACACATGATGCCGTCGTCAAGATCATAGTCCTGGATAAACTGAGGGATGGATCCGCTGTTTCTCACTTTATTGCATATATCCAGATGATTGTAATGCCCGTTCGGACGGGAACGCTGGGTATAGATGTCCTGTCCGAGAGCGGTATGGAACAGGGCTCCTTCCAGATCATGTGTGGCAAGAGCGTTGCCGGCCATCAGACCATCGGCAAATCCGTTTTCGATAAGCGCACTCATCGCATTCCGTGCATCCGCATCAAAGGAAAAAGCCGGACCCATGACCCACAGGATATTCCCGTGTTCT
>JAIKYQ010000205.1 GCA_024683035.1 Eubacterium sp. | reverse complement strand
CGTCTACGGAGAGTGTCTACGGAGTTGCAAAAATCAAAAAGGGAAGTCCTCGTCCAAGGCCGCCTGTTCCCAGTGGCCGTCCGTAGACATCCCTTCGTTGACATCTTCGACCTTTTCCCATCCCTTCTGTGAACCGTAATCGGTCCCGGTGAAGCGGCGCGGCTTGTCAAAGTAGCGCCAACCGGGGAGGGATCCCTCGCGAATGAGCTGGTTCATGATGTCGTTGATCTCGTTCGTCTGCCACCTCTGCGGATGAGCGAACTCATTGTGAAGTGCTTCCCGGAAGAGCTGTTTGGAGCAGACCTTGTCCCCGGTGAAGTCCTGCATAAATGCCAGGATCAGGCCGGCATCCACATCTTCCTGCATGAACAGTCTCTGTCTCTGCCGGACCTCGGCCTCTGTCTCAGGAGAGAGCTTCAGCCTGACGTTGCCGGAGCGCCAGATCTCCATGACCTCGGCCCACATCTGCCGGATGTATTCTCTGGACTCTTTTTCGTTGTCCAGAATGAATACCTCGGCCTCGCTTTCCTGACAGGCGATAGGCAGGAACCGTCTGTTCCCGGTCCTGTCACTGGGCAGGAAACTAATCTTGTTCGTGGTCCCGGCGAACACACACTGCCTCGGCCTGTCCTTCGGATAGCGCTCATAGGGAGTACGGTAGATCTCTTTCTGGCGGGAGAGGAAGCTCTTGATGGCTTCGTTGCTCTTGGCATTGTTCGTGGCAAGCATTTCAGACAGCTCGATGATCCAGTGGCCTTGGAGCTTTTCATAGACCTTGCCGCTTTCCAGATCCTTCAGGTCATCCGTGAACCATTCGTCATCGACTGCCAGAAGCCTGAAAAACGTCGATTTCCCGGCTCCCTGATCGCCGACCACACAGATGATATAGTCGAACTTGGTCCCCGGCTTAAAGGCCCGTGAGACAGCTCCAAGCATGAAGAACTTCAGGATCTCATAGGTGTAGTCACTGGAATCGGCTCCAAGGAAGTGACGGAGGGCATAACGGACTCTTTCCTTACCGTCCCATTTCAGACTGTTCAGGAAGTCCCTGACCGGATGGTAGCTGTTCCTGTTTGCCACGATGTGAAGCGCTTCCTCGATCAGCTTCAGGGAACTGATACCATAGGTCCTCTCACAGTACAGATGGATGTTGTATAGGTCATTGTCCGTGAGGGCCTTGCCGGAGCTTCCCCGGTCCCATCCAAGCGGCCTTACGATATCGACCCGCTGTGTCAGCTCGTTGAACCGGATAGCATTTCTCAGGAGGGGATCATAAGACAGGATCAGCTCTGCGTTTGTGATACTGCTCTTGACCTGACCCTTCTCGGTCACATCCAGAAGATCCCGGATCTCGTCCTCGTTCATATCCGGCTGGGCGAGTGCTGCCGTTTCGTGCAGAGCATTCGCCATTAACGGAGCGGTATTCCCGGATCCGTCTTTCAAGTGCATCCACCTCCTTTCCTTTGTCGATCACGACTTGTGCCTTTTCTTCTTCTGAACCGTAAAGCAGAAGGTCCAGAAGATACTCCACATAGTCCCTTTTGTGCATGGCCTCCACGAACAGGGGATGGAAATCCTCATCCGGCGAAACCGGGGCATAGGCCTCGGCCCACTCGTTCAGGAGGCGGTAATAATCGCGGTAGACGTCATAGATTCGGTCCACTGCCTGATCAAAAAGCTGTTTCTCCGTCCGTTCACGCTTGGCTTTCTGGCGAATGCCAGGCTGAACTTCCGGCCTGTTTTCCGCAGTCACCGTCAGGCCCATATCCTCTATGAGCCTTCCTGCGGCATCGTAGGGCGACAGGCCAAACAGCTTAGAGGCAAACCGGATCACATCACCTTTTTCCTGACATCCGAAGCAGATGAAGTTTTTATCGACTTTCATGCTTGGTGTCTTGTCCGGATGGAACGGACAGCGCATCATGCCTTGCCGGTTGACCTTATGACCGTAATGGACGGCAACATCACGGGTGCTGACCTGCTCTTTGACCTGCGAATAGAGTCCCAAATGCATCACCTTCTTTCTTGTCCGGGCATGAAAAAAGCGCCGGTCTCCATCGGTAAAACTGAGTGAAAACTGGCGCTTGTTATCTGTCCATATTCTGTTGTTTCTTCTTCCGGGTCTGGTCCTGTTCGGCCCTTCTCACCGCATTGGCGGCATCGGCCTCGACTTTATTTCTGGCAAGCAGCTCCCGGATGGATCTGCGGATCGGCTCTTTGGCCTCATCCTTTCTTTCCGGTTCCCGGAAGATCTGTTTCAGCTTCGTGCTGATTGCCTGTGTCATGCCGGAGAAGGTCTGCAATAGATTTCCGAATATCTGGTTTGCGAACTTCTTCTTTTCTGGGGTAAGCGCAGGATCACCGACCACCTTCTTTCCGTGATGCATGACCATGTCGAAATCAGCGTTATGGGTTTCCTCGACCACCTTGTCTGTTACGACTTCGACTGCTTTCTCATAGGCCACATCGGAGACTTCTTCCACGAAGGCCTCAGTGTCCTCGATGCGGACCGTGATGGTCTGAAGCTCGGCCTCCTTTGCGGAAATCGTCTGGTCGTGAACAGCGATCTTTTCCTTTTGCTTCATCAGGATATAATCCTGCTTCTCCAGATACTTCCGGCCTCCGTATTCCGGTTCATGATCCAGATGTAGTCCGTGCCTCTCGCAGATATCGAAAAGCATGGCGCGGCATGCGGCATCGAAAGTCATTTTTCGGTTGTTCAGCTTACCCGGCTTCTGGTCAGGATTCGGAAGATCGAACCCCAGAGCTTCCAGAGCTTTTTCCTGTTGCGGTGCCACCTCTCCATAACGGTTTTCACAATCGAACACATGGCGCTCATGGATGTGCGGAGTCGATTCATCCAGATGCAGTGACCAGTCCAAGATGTGGATGTGATCACCGAAGCGTCGCTCAAATTCCTCAAAGAACTCCATGGCGATCTTTGCCAGAACATCCGGCGGGACCGACTGCTCCATCGTTCCGATCTGGATCAGTGATTCCTCCGGGCAGGTCTTTTTGTCCTTCAGGAGATCTTCCGGTGTCCGGTCTCTGCTGGAATGCCCGGTCTGCCTGTTCCGTTCATGCTGTCCTTCGCAGTAATCGAGATAGTGGTCCAGATAGTAAGTCCGCTCGATCTGCTCAAAGGAATAAACGATCCTGTCCTCCTGTTCCTGATCCGAGGGAAAGTGAAATCC
>JAIKYQ010000180.1 GCA_024683035.1 Eubacterium sp. | reverse complement strand
ATACCGCCCGGACCCGCGGTACTGCGGGATCGGATCTATAAAAGAAGAACACGGCATGACGGGATTCCGTTATTTTTTCAAAGAGATCATACCGGCATGCGGCTATGCGTGGGACAGGATCCGGCCCGAACGGCGCGTCGTTGCGGTTGCTTCAAACTGCGATACCGGCCTGCCGGAATACTTTGAATATGGTCACTGCAATTTTGAAAAAGCGGTTGCTGCCTCTGCCACTGTCCCCTATGTCTCCAGACCGGTTGTGATCAAGGGTGTTCCCTATCTGGACGGCGGATGCACAGACCGGATCCCTTATGAATGGGCCTTAAAAGAAGGTTACAAAAAGATCATCGTTGTGCGGACAAGAGACAGAAGCTACCGTAAAGAGAAAAAAAGCGGCCGGCTGGCCAATGCGCTTTTGTACGGATCGCGGCCGGCTTTCCGAAAAGCGCTGGACGAATCCGCTGAAAAATACAATGCCTGTCTTACCAGACTGGATCAGGATGAGACAGCCGGAAAAATCTTTGTGCAGGCACCGGCGGAACCAGTCCAGGTTGGCCGGTTTGAAAAGGATCTGGAAAAACTGGGATCCCTGTATGAAACCGGATACCGTGAAATGAAGGAGCGGATCCCCAAACTGAAAACATATCTTGCATAAACCAGCCGGCTTCCGGCTGCTGTCCACGTTTTGAAAGCCAGCATTCCGACCGGAAACAGGTCCCCATAAGCCGACTGTCGGAGCACGGCCGGTACTTAGTGAGTTCCGACCCGCCGGGCTACTAAGTTCGCTAAAGCTCACTAAGGGCCCGGCATGCATCGCACGTATGCTTCGCACTTCGTTGCGCTCGTGCTCAGCAAGTGCTCATAGCGAAGCGCGAGCGTGTCGGCGATGGGGTTCTGTATCCGGGAGGAATGCATCCATTTTGTAATCTAAGAACGTTTACCCTTTAACAGAACCCGTATTTAGTATATGATAGGACTATGAAAGACGATTACAAAAGAGCCAAACGAATCGGTGAAAAAGCTGTACATAAAGCGGTCTCCCACGGCCGCTATCCCTATCTTCCTGCACTGGATCATCTGCTGCAGAGCAGGAATCTGCGGGGCGAAGAATACGTCGGCCTGTTGGAGCTGCCGCTGTCGATGATCGTCGGAACGCGCACCTTCGGCAGACAGAATGCCTTTGCCTGCAATTTCATGCCCATCCTGGACCCTGACAGCGAATTTGCCTCCAAGTGGTCCTCTCTCTATGACATTCAGATCAAAGAGGGATTCCGGGATCCCATAAAAGTATATGAGTACATGCGGCGTTTTTACGTGCTGGAAGGCAACAAGCGTGTATCCGTTCTGAACTATCTGGATACGCCGACGATCTCCGCGGAAGTCACCCGCCTGCTCCCGGCTTTTTCAGATGATCCGGAAACCCTGCAGTACTATGAATTTCTGCAGTTTTACCACGCCGTTCCGCTTTATGAAGTCGAAATTGCCTCCAAAGGCGGCTACGCCCGGCTTGCCGGCTGTTTCGGGAAGGATCTGTCCTCCCCCTGGCCGGACGAAGACGTGCTGCACCTGAAAAGGGTCTACCGCCTGTTTTCTGAGATCTATACTGCCCATGGCGGGCAGCATCTGGATCTGCCCGCAGGCGATGCCCTGCTTGTCTATCTGGATCTGTTTCCGGAAGATCCGGTCGACCAGCTGTCTGCACATGACCTGAATGCCCGGATCGATACGATCTGGAATGAACTGTTGATCGGAAACAGACAGGATAAAGTGGCACTTATCCCTGATCCCGAAAAGGAAGAAAACGCCGGCCTTCTCTCTTCTCTGAAACAGAAGATATCGTTAACGGAGAAGAAGCCCCTGACACTGACCTTCCTGTATGACCAGTCGCCGGACACCTCCAGCTGGGCCTATTCCCATGAGTTGGGGCGCCTGCATCTGGAAAACACAGCCGGACACCTGGTCCATACACGCAAAATAGAAAACTGCGGCCACGGCACAGACCTTGCCGCTGCTATTGAAGACGCCGTACACGAAGGAACCGATGTGGTCCTCACGACCTCGCAGATCCAGATGAATACAACCGTGCGTTCTGCACTGCACCATCCGGAAGTCCGTTTTATGAACTGTTCGGTCAATCTGCCTCACTCTTCGGTATCGACCTATTATCCACGCATGTATGAAGCGAAATTTCTGCTGGGCGCCCTGGCCGGTGTCTTTGCCGATAACCACCGGGTCGGCTACCGGGCAGATTATCCGCTCTACGGATCGATTGCCGGGATCAATGCCTTTGCCATCGGTGTCTCCATGACGGATCCTCAGGCAACGGTACATCTTGCGTGGGCGACCCGTGAAGGATCACACTGGCAGTCCGAGCTTCTTGAAAAAGACATCCACGTCTTTTCCGGACTTGATATGATCCGCCCTGAGGCGGCTTCCCGCGAATATGGCCTGTTCATAAAAAAAGAAGGCCAGCCGGTACAGAACCTCGCTGCCCCTCTGTGGGACTGGGGACGCTATTACAGTCTGCTGCTGGGAGATCTGCTGCATGATTCCCGCAAACCATCCGCCCCCCGTACAGACCAGGCGATCAATTACTGGTATGGCCTGTCTTCCGGCGTCGTAGATATCATTCTTTCGCATACCCTTCCCGCCGGCTGTGTCCGTCTGATCGAAGCATTGCGTGCCGGGATCCTCAGCAATTCCGTAAATCCGTTCGCCGGTGAACTGCACAGTCAGGAAACCTGTATCAAGACAGCCGGTTCGGCTCCTCTTTCCGGCCGTGAGATCGTTGCCATGAACTGGCTCAACGAAAATATCGTAGGGTCCTTTCCGGATCCCGATGAACTGACTCCGAAGGCCAAAGCATTTGTAGAAGCAAGCGGGGTGCCGAAACCATGAACATCCTGCTGCTTGCGGATGAAGAACAGCCCGGATTGTGGGACTTCTTTCAAAAAGAAAAGCTGGACGGCATTGACCTCATTCTTTCCTGCGGCGATCTGAAGGCAGCCTATCTTGAGTTCCTTGTAACGATGGCCCGGTGCCCTCTTCTTTATGTACACGGCAACCACGACGGCATTTACAGCCGGCACGCCCCGGAAGGATGCCAGAATATTGACGGCCGCATATACGACTTCCACGGGCTTCGGATCCTGGGCCTGGGAGGCTCCCGCTGCTATTCGGGGGGCCCGCACCAGTATACAGAGAAGGAGATGCGTGCACGTATCCGAAAGCTTACTCCGCGGATCGCCATGATGAACGGGTTCGATCTGCTGCTCACGCACACGCCGCCGGAAGACTGCGGCGATCTCCCTGACCTGGCGCACAGAGGGTTCTCCTGCTTCAATACGCTGCTGGATCAATGGAAACCCCGTTACATGGTACACGGACACATTCACGCCAGCTATACCGCCGGCATGGAAGCCGTACGCCGGCATGCCAGCGGCACAAAGATCATCAACGCCTGCGGCTCCTATGTACTGTCCATTCCCGCTGACCACTATCCGGAAAAAGGCCATACAGGCTCTTTCCTGTATGACCTTTATACCCAGTTCAAAAACCGCTGATCTTCTTCCGGGCCCCGTCCGGGCGCCCGCTTCACGCTTTGTGTCCGCTTCCTTCCAGACAGGCTCTTGTTTCTTCCAGTGAGGGCAGAGAAGGAAGGCCCCCGTGCTTCATGACGCACAGAGCTGCCACGGTATTGGCAAAAGCCGCATACTCTGCTGCTTTGTCCAGACTCAGTTCCTCAGGACGGATACGGTCGCGGGACATACAGTACAGCATGCCTCCCCAGAACGCGTCGCCGGCTCCGGTGGTATCGACCGGCGTGACGGCTTTTCCCGGCACCCGGAGAACGCCTTCTTTATTACAAACCAGCGCCCCGTCTTTTCCAAGTGTAACAGCCACGCAGGACACACCCTGTTCCAGCAGATGGTTTGCCGCTGCTTCCGGTTCAGGCTCATCCGTCAGGAGGGCGGTCTCTTCATCCGAGATCTTCATGAAGTCCACATAGGGCACCAGTGACCGCATCTGCTCTTTTGCCGTTTTTTCATCCGGCCAGAGCGATGCCCGGTAGTTCGGATCATAGGAGATCACGGCGCCGTATTCTTTCGCCTTTTTCATGGCATACCAGGTGGCTTCACGCGCCGGTTCATCTGTCAGAGACAGGGATCCGCAATGGAAGATAAACGCATCCCGCAGCAGTTCATCCGAAATATCCGCTGCTTTCAGCTGGGTATCGGCACCCGGCTTCCTGGCAAAAGAAAAGCTTCGTTCCCCGTTTTCCAGAGCGACGAACGCAAGGGTGGTGAACACATCCGGATCCACAACCAGCCCGCGCACATCCACACCGATTTCTTCCAGTGTTTTCCGTAAAAAGCGGCCGTGCATGTCGTCGCCGACCTTCCCGATAAAAGCGCCTTTTCCGCCCAGCCGGACAACCGCTCCGACTGCATTGGCCGGGGCGCCCCCCGCGTTCTGTTCAAACAGATTCTGCCCTGCCTCGCTTTTTCCGCAGGGTGTAAAATCAATAAGAAGTTCTCCCAGTGTTACAACATCATATGTCATTGTTCTCTCCCGTTTTTCTGGAATGATCTGACCCTCTGTAAACAGGGACAGACTCCGGCATTTTCAAAAGGAATACCGGGGTCTGCCTCTTATCAGTCATTCATTTTAAAAATCATAGTTCCGGCATACAGGCTCGTTATTGGCCGTCGATTCCGGATCGAACCAGATCAGGTTGTTGCTTGTCTCTTTATCGAAGAGCTGGATCAGTTCCGGCATGGTCGTAAACTTGACAACGCTGCCTGTCGAAACATCTGTCTCCAGACCGACGGTCGGGATGACCATGACGACTTCGTCGTTGCCGGAGCGTGCATGCAGGTTGAATTCACTGCCGAGCATTTCGGAAACTTCGATCGTAGCGGACAGTTCGCCTTCGCCGACCGAGATATGCTGCGGACGGATACCGGCCACAATGTCAACCGGCTTCTGACCATTCTGCTTAAGCGCTTTCTGCTGGAAATCGCTGAGACGGAATTTTACGCCGCGGATCTCGGCATAGTATACGCCGTCTTCCAGAAGCAGTTTGCAGTCATCAAAGAAGTTCATGACCGGCATGCCGATGAAGCCGGCAACAAACAGGTTGACCGGTTTTCCGAACACTTCCTGCGGAGTGCCGATCTGGTTGACGACACCGTCCTTCATGATGACGATCCGGTCGCCCAGCGTCATGGCTTCTGTCTGGTCATGCGTGACATACATGAATGTCGTATCGATTCTCGAACGCAGTTTGATGATCTCCGCACGCATCTGGTTACGAAGTTTCGCATCCAGGTTGGACAGCGGTTCGTCCATCAGGAAGACCTTCGGGTCACGGACCATCGCACGGCCGATCGCGACACGCTGCCGCTGACCGCCGGACAGTGCTTTCGGCTTACGGTCGAGATACTGTGTGATATCGAGGATATCCGCTACTTCTTCCACCTTTTTGTTGATCTCTGCCTGCGGTGTGTTTTTCAGCTTCAGGGCAAACCCGAGATTGTCGCGCACGGTCATGTGAGGATACAGCGCATAGCTCTGGAAAACCATGGCGATATCACGGTCTTTCGGTTCCACATCATTGACGAGTTTCCCATCGATCCACAGCTCGCCGCCGGAAATGTCTTCCAGGCCGGCCACCATACGGAGCGTCGTGGATTTTCCGCATCCGGAAGGTCCGACAAGAACAATAAACTCTTTGTCCTTGATGGTGATGTTTACGTCATGGACTGACAGGACACCGCCGCTGTAAACCTTCTTGAGATCTTTCATAATAACTTCTGCCATGTTCTTACGCCCTGACACACCGGCCTCCGCCAGAGTGCCTCACGGTGCTCCGCACCGTATTACGACAGGTCTCCACACTGCCGCACCGCGAGCGCGCGGATAATTCCTCCTTTTCTTTTGTACAGCGTCACATGACGTGGAGTGTGCCGCTGCCAACAGATTTCCGTTTTTCTCCGGTGAAAACGGTAAAGACCTATATTTCGGATCTGTACGTCGGTACAGTTCCTTTCAGGGTATACTGCTCGACATCCATGACGGTTCTGCCTATGGAACGGAACCGGATCTCTTCCGCCTCCTCCGGGCTGTACAGTATAAAGGATGCCGCCTGTTCACCGCCGTTGACAAACACTTCCAGGCTGTAACGGTCAAGCAGGATCCGCAGGTTCAGAACTTCCCCGGCAAAGCGTACGGGAATACTGCGCCGGTTGACGATGTCATGCGGAAATCCGCTTCTGGTCCTGTCGACGTGTATCTGCGAAAGCACGGGATCAAACTCCAGCGTTGTCTGCACGTTTTCTCCTGCGGCCAGGTCGATGAAAAACCGTTTCAGTTCCTCTGCCGTTTTGTCAGGCCGGATCGTTACGGTCAGATCGATACACCGCCCGCCGATCCCGGGAAGTTCCCGGCAGTCATCCACGGTGATCCCTTCATATGCCGTGCGTTCTCCGCGGCAGGACGCCAGTTCCCGCACCGGGTTCTGCAGCAGTCTTCCGTTCCGGAAAGAGATTTCCCGCGGGATCGTCATCTGGCCGTTAAATGCCAGATCTTCCCTGAAATACTGGCTGGTCTCCCAGTTCTGCATCCAGGCGATCATGATCCGGCGCCCGTCGGGAAGAAGCAGCGTCTGCGGTGCATAGAAGTCAATGCCGTAGTCGATCGGCTTTGCGCCTTCGGGCACAAACCGCCTGTTTTCCTTGTCATACCTTCCGTACATACAGACGGTTCCAAGCCCCGGGTGAAAGGCCGGGTCGGCACCATCACTCATCTGTACGCTGAACAGCAGAAGATCTGTCCCGTCCAGAGAAAACAGGTCCGGGCATTCCCACATACTTCCGTACCGCCCGTTATTGGCCAGCAGCGTTCCGCCGAAATGCCAGTCCAATCCGTCCCCGCTCTCGTAAACGAGGATCGCCCCCGTGCCGTCTGCGGCCCGGTTTGCCACCAGCGCTTTATACTGTCCGTCCTCTTCCCATATCCTGGGATCACGGAAATCCGCCGCACTGCCGCCTTCCGGCAGATCCCGTGAAGAAAGGACCGGGTTCTTTTCGTATTTTGTGTAATCGACACCGTCTCCGGCAGCCAGGCACTGTACCTGCCGGTATCCGCCGTCCTCTTCCCGGAATCCGGTATACATCAGCAGATGACGTCCATCCGCCAGTGTGAGTGCCGATCCGGAGAAACAGCCATCCCGGTCGTATTTCTCCGAAGGCGCCAGCGCACAGGGCAGATACGTCCAGTGCACAAAGTCTTTTGTAACGGCGTGGCCCCAGCAGATCTGCCCGGGCTGTCTGTCAAACAGATTCGCCTGATAGAACAGATGCACACAACTGCCAAAGAACGAAAACCCGTTCGGATCGTTGATCCAGCCGGCCAGCCCGGTCAGGTGAAATGCCGGCCGTTTTGCGGGATCATACTCCCGTATCTTCTCTTTTTCAAAGGCTCTGGCCTTTTCCAGCGATTTATTCATCCGTCTTTCCTGTCCGGATCCAGGCAAATGCGTACGGTGCAAGCGGTCCCCAGCCTGGTGCCTGTGTTTCGCCCGTCATCAGATCGGTCCCGTCCGGATACGACACATATTGCTGCTGACCGGAAAAGTTGAAGAACGCGACCAGTCCGGCTCCGCCATACTCCCGGTATATGCCAAGAACCGCATTGGATCCTGCATCAAAGGTATGTCCGGCCGCATCAGCCCGGAACACCGGTTCTGCCGCACGGATCTTTTCGATATTGCGCAATGCCTGGAACAGCCGGCCCTCTCGGGTATCCGGATCATTCCGCCTCTCAGCGGCCGTCCAGTCGAACGGCCCCCGGTGCAGATACCGGCTGTCATCCTTCATATTCAGATCCTCATGATAAGGATAATAATTCAACTGTCCGATCTCATCTCCGCTGTAGAGGACCGGGATCCCGCTCTGTGTCATCATAAAGGCATGCAGCATCATTACGCGGGTCATGGCCGCTTCTTCGGTCTCCGGACTGTCCGCCGTTTCAAATCCGCACAGCGAAGCGGTTGTGCCGCAAAGGCGCGCATCTCCGATACGCAGGTCTTCATTATACAGTTCTCCGCGGGCATAACTCCCCGGCCACCTGCCGGTAAACCAGTCGTTCAGATACCGCTTGTGCGGTACTTCTTCCATTCTGAACTGCTTCAGATACGGATAATCCAGGCCCCACCCGATATCATCGTGGCAGCGGAGATAATTCTGGAATACAGCCGTTTTGGGCATGCTGAATGTCTGATCCATCTGGCTGCGCAGCAGACGCGCATCCTGTGTGGCCAGTGCATGCCAGGTCGTGCACATCGTCGTCACATTATACAGCAGCTGGCACTCCGGTTTTTCCGGCGTACCGAAATATGCAGCGACCTTCTTCGGCTCCATGACCACTTCTCCGAGAAGCAGGACACTGGGGCACACCACATAACAGGCCAGATGCAGGATCCGCGCGATCGTATGCACCTGCGGCAGATTCCGGTTGTCCGTGCCGATTTTCTTCCAGATATACGGGATCGCGTCCAGGCGCAGGACATCGATGCCGCGGTTGGCCAGAAACAGCAGGTTCTCTGTCATATCGTTCAGCACCATGGGATTGGCGTAGTTCAGATCCCACTGATAGGGATAGAACATCGTCATGACCACTTTCTGACAGTCATCCAGCCAGGTGAAATTGCCGGGAGCCGTAGACGGAAATACATCCGGCACCGTTTTTTCGATCTGTGCGGGAATATCCCAGTTGTCATAGAAGAAATAGCGGCTTCTCGCTGCGGGATCTCCCGCCCTGGCTGCTTTGGCCCAGGCATGATCTTCACTCGTGTGATTCATGACAAAATCAAGGCAGAGGGAAATACCGTTCCTGTGACAGAGATCCGCCAGCTTTTCCAGGTCGTCCATCGTTCCGAGTCCGTCCTGTACACGCCGGAAATCCGCCACAGCGTACCCACCGTCACTGCGTTCTGCAACCGTAGCAAGCAGCGGCATCAGATGCAGGTAATTCACACCGCATTCCAGCAGATACGGCAGTTTTTTCTGCACACCCTGCAGCGTGCCTGCAAATTTGTCGACATACATCATCATGCCGAGCAGCTCATTGGAACGATACCAGCCCGGATCTTCCAGACGCATCTTATCTCTTTCTTTCAGCGCCCGTTTTCTCTGCCGGCTGCTTTTCATCAGTACGTCAACAAAATAGGAAAACGCCTGCTCATCCCCGTTGTAGAGTTCCATATACAGCCACTTCAGTTCGTCGAAGCACTCTTTAAAACGTGTTGTTACTGTCGTCTTCATGCGCATTCTGTCCGTTTTAAATAAAATAAGGCAGCAGGTGCCGTTCCGGAAAACGGTCTTATGGAAAAAGCGCCCTGCATCAGTTCCGATCCGGTAAACAGCTGGCCCGAAAGCGGCCTGCTCCCGTTCCATACCGTTTCCGGTTCCACACAGGTCAGCCGGTATACTGCCTGTTCCTGTAATCCTCTCAGATACAACGTTACCGCCTTGGCGTTTGCCTGCGGATCGGTGTCCGCTGCGAATACCAGTACTTCGGAGACATCCTCCGCCCGGATCTCCCAGGCAAACAGCGAATCCCGTTCGCGCTCTGGCCGCAGCCGGCTGTATATGCCTGTCCGGATCAGTCCTGCATACCGGCGGAATATGCCGATGTACCGCTGCAGTTCTTCATTCTCCTGTTCTGACAGCCGGGCCGGATCCAGTTCCAGTCCGAAGGTGCCGCTCATGGCCGTCAAAGCCCTCAGAGAAAGCGGTACCGTGCGCCCGGTCTGTTCGTTCGGAACGTCCGAGATGTGCGAACCCACACATTCCGGCGGATAACCGAAGGAATAGCCGCGCTGTATGGAAAGCCTCGCGACCGCATCCGTGTCGTCGCTTCCCCAGATCTGCGGGAAGTAGTACAGGATCCCCGCATCGAACCGACCGCCTCCGCCGGCACATCCTTCAAACAGCACCTGCGGAAACGCTGCTGTCAGCCGTTCCATCAGACTGTACAGGCCGAGCACATACCGGTGAGATAGCTCTCTCTGTCTTTCCGGCGGAAGCGCCGCACTGTACAGATCCGCCACGTTCCGGTTCGCGTCCCACTTCACATAGCGGATCCCGCCGTCTTCCAGAAGCCGTGCGATCTGATTGTACAGTCCGTCTACGATCTCCTGCCGGCTCAGGTCCAGTACCAGCTGGTCGCGTCCCATGACCGGTTTCCTTCCCGGCACCCGCAGCGCATAATCCGGATGCTTTCGGAACAGTTCCGAATCCTCGCTGACCATTTCCGGTTCGATCCAGATTCCGAAAGACACCCCCTGTTTCCGGACGTCTTCCTCCACTGTCACAAGCCCGTGCGGAAATTTTGTTTTATCCGCCGTCCAGTCGCCCAGTGCTTTTGTATCGCTGCTTCGTCCGGCAAACCATCCGTCGTCAAGGACAAACAGATCTGAGGAAAGTCGTGCGCCCTGTTTCGCCAGTGCACAGATCCGTTTTGCATCAAAATCCATATAGACGGCTTCCCAGCTGTTCAGCAGCACAGGGGGTGTCTTCCATGCCTCCGGCCACCGGAGGATATGCTTGCGGAAAAACCGATGCAGCTGCCGGGAAAGACCTTCCAGACCGCTGCTGCAAAATGTCAGCAGGACCTGCGGCGTTTCAAATATTTCTCCCGGCTCCAGCCGCCACGTGAACATGTCCCGGTTGATCCCTGTAACGACGCGGACCGATTCTTTCTGATCCACCTCAATATCTGTACGGTGATTGCCGGAATAGACCGGCATCACACCGATGCACCATCCCTGTTCTTCGGTCGTTTTCTCTTCACAGAGGATCGTAAAAGGATTGTGATGATGGCTGGACATGCCGCGCCCGGATGAGATCGTCTGGATCCCGTGTGCCAGCACACAGCGTTCCGTCTGCATTTCCATGGTATGCCGCCCATGGAAATGGATCCGCTCTGTGTACCGTTCCGGCAGATCCAGGCACATCGACGCGGCTGCCAGCAGCGTCAGGGCATGATCTCCGGTATTCTTCAGCCGTACCGCGCGTGTGATCACATCTTTTTCAAAGAACACTCCGTACAGAAGCTCCGCTTCCAGGCCGGTCGCCTCATCGCCCAGGACCACATGCAGGGTCTCCGCCTCCGTCTCCGGATCTCTGGCAGCAGGCAGTCCCTGCAGCGTATAGGCTTTTTTTTCAACTGCGCAGCTTTTGAAGCGCAGGTCACATCCGCAGATCCCGTTATCCGCGATCAGATCGACGGCTGTCGTCCGGAAATCTCCGATGTTGCTTCCCGGATATTCCAGCGGAAGCTGGTCTACGGAATAATTTCTGCCTTCGCGGATCTCATAGGGATTCATGGAAAACCCGTGATCCGCCGGAACGATCGAGCGTGCGAACGTTCCCTCCGCATCCGGCCCGTAATAGACATGCAGCAGATGCCCGCCGCGTCCGATCTGCATCTGATAGGCCGTGTGTGCAGTATGTAATGTCAATGTCCCGTTTTCCGAATCGATCCGGATACTCATGTGCCGCCGTTCTCCTCAAGATGTTCAAATACAGGCCTGTATAACAGGGCGCATACATAAACGGGAACAGAAAACCCGAACAGAAACAGCAGAGGAACGCCGATGGCAAAAAAGTGGATGCCGCCTACATACACGGCTACCTCGAACACGACCATCCCCAGCGTGCGGGGAAAACAGCCGACGGCCAGTTTCGCCGCATTCTTCAATGTTTCCTTCAGTGTATTTTCAAAGCGTGCCGTCAGGGCAAACGCATAATTTCCAATAGCCAGAACCAGCAGGCCGACTGCCGCCGAGACAAAACGGAAGGGAGGCAGTGTCACAGAAGCCGCCAGATAATTCATGATGATCACACATGCCGCACCGAGGAAGATCAGTCCCAGCGGGATCCCCTTTTTCAGATTTGCCTTAAACGCCGGAAAAAACATGCGGTACGGGTATGTTTCTTCCTGCTGTACGATCTTATATACCACATCATGCAGCGCCGTCCATGCTGCGCCGGCCGTAACGACCGGCAGACAGCATAACAGCGTCAGCAGATTCAGGACAAGCAGGTCTGCCGCTGTCGACAGAGCCTGCATGACCGGATTATCCATATCAAATAGTTTCTTGAACATAATACCTGCTCTTCTGAGTCGTTATCCTTTGACAGCCCCTGCCGTAACACCTTCCACGATGTAACGCTGCAGGAAGACATAGAGGATCAGGATCGGCAGCATTGCCAGCAGCAGCGCTGCCATGACAAGGCCGATATCGGTCGAGTATGTGCCGTAGAAAGCCTGTGTGGCGATCGGGATCGTATACAGTTCTTTCTTTGTCAGCACCAGGCTCGGCAGCAGATAGTCGTTCCAGTACGCCATCGCGTTGATGATGGCTACTGTCGCAACTGTCGGCTTCAGCAGCGGGAATACGATCTTCCAGTAGGTCTGCCATTTTGTGCAGCCGTCGATCGTCGCCGCTTCTTCCAGTTCCAGCGGGATATTCGTACGGATCGATCCATGGAACATGAACATGGCCATGGAGACCGAGAAGCCCACATGCATCAGGATCAGCGTCAGCCTGTGATTCAGCACTCCCAGGATACCGCCGTATACAGATACCAGCGGTACCATCAGGACCTGGAACGGGATGACCATAGAAGCGATCATCAGTGAGAACATCAGCGCGCAGAATTTCCACTTGCCGTTCCGGACGATCACATAGGACATCATGGAAGCGATCAGGATCGTCAGGACTGTAGCGCATACCGTGATGACCAGCGAGTTCCCGAACACTCTCCAGAAGTTCATTTTAGCCATGGCTTCCGGGAAGTTGGCGAGCGTGAATCCATGCTCACCGATCAGAGCCAGCGGATTGGATGTAATATCCGCTTTTGTCTTAAAGACATTGATCACAACAAGAATAAACGGAGCAATGAATGCCAGGAACACGATCAGCAGAACGATCCACATGGCGATATTCGAAGCTTTTTTCTTTCTTGCCGCTCTTTCATTATCCGTCATTATGCTTCCACCTCCCCTCGTTTACCGATCACGACTTGTGTTACGCCGACGATCGCACAGACCACGAAGAGGATCAGCGCTTCTGCCTGACCAAGGCCGTAGTTCTTATAGGTAAATGCCTGGTTATAGACGTGCATGGCTGCCATAACCGACGAATTGAACGGTTCGCCCTTTGTCAAAGACAGGTTGACATCGTACACAACGAAGCAGCGGGTAATGCTCAGGAAAATACACTGAACGAAAGACGAGCGCATCAGCGGAACCGTCACATACCACATGGCCTGCTTCGCGTTGCAGCCGTCGATCATCGCTGCCTCTTTGACGTCTGCCGAGACGCTCATGAAGCCGGCCACATAGATCAGCATCATGTACCCGGCATACTGCCAGACCGATACCAGGATCAAACAGAACATCGCTCCGTGCGGAGTCGACAGAAGTGACGGTGCCGTACCGCCTGAAATGGCGCTGCCGATGGCAACAAAGGCACGGTTGAATACGAACTTCCAGATATAACCGAGAACGATACCGCCGATCAGGTTCGGTACGAAGAAACCGGCCCGGAAGAAATTCTGTCCCTTGATACCCTTTGTCACAAGATACGCAAGTGCAAACGCGACAATATTGATCAGCACGACCGCAATGGCGGAATAAACGATCGTCCGCCCCATGGCGGCCCAGTAAGCCGTATCCTTAAACGCATTTGCAAAATTCTCAAATCCGACAAATGGTTTGGTCAGGCTGACGCCGTCCCAGCTGGTCAGTGTCAGATACAGACCATAGATAAACGGTATGATCACAACCGCCAGGAAGAGGACAGTACCGGGACCTGCAAACATTAAATACTGCTTGATTTTATAGGATACTGTGTTTTGCTTCATATACCTTTCCTCTCACTGAACCGGAGGCCGTATAAAACGACCTCCGGCTGAGATTTCTTGCTTAGTGTTCGCCGACTTCCGCCGTTGACCAGTAAGCTGTGATCTTATCGGCAAGACCTTCACGATCCAGCTGGTCTGCCAGATACTGCTGGAAGATCGCACCGCACTGTGCATAGTGATCATCAGGCAGATAATTGTAGTTCGGGATCAGAGCGCCGCCGTCGGAGAAGCTCTTGACGGACTTGCCGAGCGGATCCACAACTTCCTTCTCAATGTTGGAATAAGCGGGAACCAGGGCGCATTCTGTTACCAGGAATTCCTGTCCTTCGTCATCGTAGACCAGCCAGTTCAGAAAATCTTTGGCTGCCTGACGCTCCTGATCTGTGATATTCTCAGAAGAGTCAATGAAGAAGTATTTGGAACCGCCACCAACCAGCTTCTCGTTGGAGCCGTCTTCGGAATCATTCGGAACCGGCATCATGCCCATGTTCTCGGTGTAGTCATACGCATTGAGCACAGACCAATCCCAGTTGCCGCCGAACATGAAAGCCAGTTCGCCTTCGGCCAGCTTCTGCTCTGTCACTTCACGCTCTGCGGAAATGGCGGAAGCTTTTGCATAGTTGTTGTTTTTCAGCACATCGAACGTATCCATCAGCTGGTTGAACTTCTCATCCTCGATCAGTTTGATGGAACCGTCTTTGATGCCGGCGATGAAAGCATCCGGATCCTCATGCTGCTCATACACCTCTGCCAGGTAATGAGCTGCCAGGGACCAGTCTTCTTTCATGACGCC
>JAIKYQ010000070.1 GCA_024683035.1 Eubacterium sp. | reverse complement strand
GTATCCGTATTCCCCGTCTCCGGCCTCCCACAGAGACAAAGTGACCGTACCATCCTCCGGCGTAAATTTATAAGCGTTGCTGAGTATATTCAGCAGGACCCGGTTCAGATTTTTCCGGTCGCACCACACATATCTGTGCCGCACCTGTCCTGTGTGGACGGAATAAAGGATCCTTTTCTGCTTCATCTGTTCAGAGAACAGTTCCTTCATACCGTTGAACACCGAATAAAGATCCACCGGCGTAAACTCCAGTTCCACCTTGCCGCTTTCGATACGGCTCATTTCCAGAATGTCATTGATCAGGGAAAGCAGATGCTGGCTGGAATTATCGATCTTATCAAGATATCCCCTGACCGGTGCAAGATCCGTTTCTCCCCGCGCCAGATTGGTATACCCGATGATCGCATTCATAGGTGTGCGGATATCGTGGGACATATTGAAAAGGAACTGACTCTTGGCAAGACTGCTCTCAACCGCATGGATCTTTTCTCTTTCGACAGCCTCATGCTTCTCACGCACCACGTTCTGCACATACAGCATGACTGCCAGCCCCGTAAATATGATGAGAAGCAGGACGATGCCTCCTATGACAAGAGACGCTTTCATCTCTTCTTCTGTTCCGGCAGCCATGAGCCGCTTTGCCATCCACATGAGAGCTGCGTAAACGAGTATCGAGAAAAGGACCACTCCGGAAGTGGACATGCCGCTGTATTCCGTAAGCGTACTGCGCACTACGGTACGCCAGTAAAAAACAAAGCCAAGCAGGCACCAGAGTGATAATAACAGGAACGCCTCGCTGCCCATGGCTTCCATGGCGGAAAGCCTGGGAACAAGCTGCACGATCGCGAACAAAACTGAAATAGCCGCACCGATCACACCGGTAAACTGCACAGGTTTGTTCCCTTCTGTCCTTGCGATCTTATACGCGGCTGCCGAGGTATAGCCGTAACCGACAATTGCTCCGAAAGATGTCAGATCGACGAACCAGTTCAGGGTATTGCGTCCCAGCAGTGACAGGATGATCGATAGCACCATGATAAACATAATACTGTAAGTTGTTTCAGAGAATTTTTCCGAGAGGATGCGGTCTTCCGCCATTGTGGAAAGGACGCGCGTAGCTGCTCTGTAGCCTCCTATGATACCGGTCAGGATCGCTGCGACCGCAGTAACAGTCATAACGGCGAGCCCGGCCGTGCCCATCTTCGCTTCCGCCGCGTAAAATGTGGGGACAGAAGCCACGCCGCTGAGACTGTTCAAATGTCCTATATAGTCCTGCCAGGAAGAAAACCCGTCAGGCATGGAAGATACGCTCACCAGTGCCATTGCTATATAGGCAAATGTTGCTGCAACGATAGAAAGCGCTATGATCTTCCCGGTTTTATTTTCCTGGAAACGAAAATGGGCTGTATCAAAGGAAGTGACTTCAAAACCGACAAAAGCCCAGGGCGCCAGAATGACCAGACTGAAGACAGCATAGCCGCGGTTTAAGCCCCTGAAGCCATAAGATGTCAAAGCATCATTGGAAAGTGCCGCGGGAAGACAGAAAAAACGCTGTGATAACGGTACCCGCCATCAGCACGACCGCAAGTATCGTGAGGATCCTCTGCAAAGCGGGTTTCGCTGTGACATAAAGAGCTCCGATCCCGGCAAGTACCAGCACTGACACAACAGCTTCCCCGATATAGATATGGTTTCCTGCGATCGTATAATGCGGTCCGCTCTGTGCTGCCCCGCTGAAAAGGATCCGGACAACGAAAAACAGCGCCGTACCGTTCAGAAAGACTATGGTCAGATAAGAAAGGCACAGGAACCAGGAGCTTAAGAAGGCATGATCCCGTCCGAAAGCTTCTTTCGTATAGGTGTATACGCCTCCCGTCATGGAACTCCGTCCCATCAGATAGGAAAAATTGACGCCAATAATCAGCATAATGACCATGCCGACCAGCATGGCGATGACTGTTCCGGCAGGACCTGCCACAGGCAGGAAGGTGGTTCCCGGCATGGCAAATACACCCCAGCCGACCATGCATCCGAAAGCCATGCCCCAGACGTCGAGAGGGGACAGATAACGATCCAACGGTTTTGCACGATTACTCCGGTCCATGTTTCCCTCTTCCATCTCCTTTTTCACCAGTATCTTCAAAAATTTGGATAACATGGTTTGCAAGTGCTTTCAACTCATTTACCGCAGATAAAAATATCCTGTATTAACGGGTATTGCCGTTCCGCTTCCTGATATCCCATTAGTATTCCGTGCTGCTCTATGATATATTATAAACAGATACTGTGACCCTGCGCTTACAATGAAAGACCGGCATGACAGATCGATCTGCCATAAAATGCAATGCTGAAACTGTACTCTATCGAAATCGTATATCCTGAAACGCCGGAACTCGGATCACTTTCCGAAAGGCTTAAAAAAGAGCTTGATTCTTACCGCATCCCCGCCTCCGTCGTAAAAAAGACCGGTATAAAAAGCCTGGCTGATCTGACAGAGCCCTGGCTGGTCATCCTCTGCACGCCGGATACCCCTTCCTGTGAGGAAGTGCAGGAACGGATCAGCGAATTTACCGAACGGGGATACTACAACCATATCCTGACCATGCTCGTTGAGGGCTTGCCGGAGGAAAGCTTCCCGCATGCGCTTATGTATGAGGAACGGCCTGACGGGACCGTCATCGAGCATGAACCTCTCGCAGGCAATATCACGGCATCCACCCGGCGGGAAAGCCTGCGTCTTCTTTCGGTGGAAAAACTCAGACTTCTGGCTCCGTTCCTGGGAGTCTCTTTTGATGAATTGAGGGACCGCAGGCGGCGGGCCAGAATGCGGATCGCACTGGTGCTGGCGGCGGTCGTTCTCACCGGTGCAGCCATATTCCTCGGCTATGCTGTCTCCCGTATGCGCGTTATTTCAGATCAGAACCGTGAACTGCAGCAGCAGTATGCCCGGGCGGAAGAAGCCAGGAACCAGGCACAAAAGGAGCGGGACGCTGCCCGTGAGGAATATGCCGGCACCACAGCGATCCGGGCAAGAGAAGTGCTGGATAAGGGAGACACGGAACTGGCCATGCTGCTTTGCCTGGAGTTCCTGCCGGAATCAGGACGCACGACGGATCTTCCTGAGATCCTTTCCGAAGCCCTGCACCGCATTACCCGCAAGGGATATGTTCCCGTGACGAGCGTCCGGGAATACGCGAAGACAAGATATACGCCGGATCCGGTCAA
>JAIKYQ010000149.1 GCA_024683035.1 Eubacterium sp. | reverse complement strand
TTTCCCGCATCTGCCGCCGCGGTGTTCCTGTCGGCTCCGTCATGCTGTGCAGCCCTCCTTTCTGCGTGTATGAAAGCAGACAGGGCTGACCCTGTCCCTTTTCTTTCAGTTATTCTCTCTGGAACTGATCCCATAGTAGATACGGGTAGGTCTGGCTTCATACACGTCCGGGTTGCCCCTGTTCAGCGGGATACGTTCCACCATCTCGTTCTGCACATATTTTGTCCGGTATGTCCATACCTTGCATCCGTCCTGCGCCTGGGATACGGTTTTTTCCTGCCCGACGTAAGTAACGTACTCGCCCTTCTTGTCCGCGATGCGCTCCGGTTCCGTCGGAGCCGGCAGTACCTCCTGCTCCGAATTATCGATTGCGTACCGCACGTCTCCCATATCCTCGCCCCAGATGCTGACCCGGGCGATTTTTCTCCGGTTGTTGCCCGGATCCTGTTCCACGGCACAGACGATAAAAAGATCCTTCGATGTATTGTTGCGAAAAACAAGATCGATCTTTTTACGGTCATTCCAGTATACGGTTGCGTCCTTTCCGTAATCCGTATAGTTGACCTTGTCCGAGTGGGGCGTTCTTTCCAGGATTTCCAATCCGGCGCACACTGCTGCCTGGTACACGGTTGTGCTGGCCTGGCATACGCCTCCGCCGATCCCCATCACGTGCTCCCCGTAGGCATATTCTATCGCCGGCAGAAAGCCGTTCTTCTCAGTCCGTTCTCCTACGATTCCGTTGAAGCTGAACTTTTCTCCGGGGCGCAATACTGTCCCGTTGATTTTCTCCAGTGCTTTGGCGATATTCCTGTTCCTGTACTCCTCGGAGGATGTGGCTATTCTGGTATATTCGGAAGAGCGGAGCATATAGCTGCTTTTTAAATCCATTTTGGTCACGTTCGGCGCGATCTGATCCGGTACAAGGGTCACCGTTCCGCCCTGCATCGCGGCTGCCATTTTATATAGCGTTTCCCTTATGGTTTCTGTGTTCAGCACCCTGCCGTTCTTCTCATCTTCATAGAGAAAGGGATTCTGGGGCCGGGCAGGATCAAACTGGTACATTCTGGCATTTTGTGCCGGAGTATCGATTTTTTCCTTCAGGTCTGCCAGCAGGCTGTCTATCCTGGATGTATCGCCGCTCGGGGCAGCCGTATAAGCCTCATACGGCTGTGCGGCCAGCGCTTTCATTGCTTCGTATCTTTGCTCGTTGTCACCTGTATGGCCCTGTTGAAAAGCTTCGTCCAGCACGGGGGTAATATCCACGGTTGTCCCGAGCATATCTGCATTGATCTCACCCAGAACATTCCCTTCGTATATCAGCTGCACCTTCCAGGTGTTGATCCGTTCCTGTATCCGGGACATAATGCTGTTGGATGCCTGTTCTTTTGTCATTCCTCCCAGGGCAATACCGTCCACATATACTCCCGGGCAAAACAGATTGTCATACGGCGTAACGGCGTCATTGATCTGTTTCGTTCTGAAATAGCTTCTGACGGCATATGCGCCGCCGGTGATCAGCACTGAAACTGCCAGTACGATCGCTGTGATTTTTACGGCTCTGTGCTTCCCGGCCTTTTTACCTTTTTCCGGTTTTTTCTCCGCAGGGTTCGCATAACCGCGAAGGCCGCCGTTAAAGGCGGTCTGTTCAGAAATCCGTTTCTTTTCACTGGACTGCTGTTCCGCATATTGCTGCATGGCATACTGCTGCTGAGCGGCAGCCCTTTGGGCGATATGCTGTTCATACATTTGCTGCGCGTACTGCTGCCCGAGCAGGTATTGCTCATACTGTTCCTGCGTCATCTGCCCCTGCGGCTCGGCATTTCCGTATGCTGCGTGCTCTGGCTGACCGCCCTGCGCAGCCTTTGCCGGGTTATCCTGCCTTTGCGGAATATAACCGCGGATGGAGGAAGCATCCATCCGGATTTCCTGCTGCCTGTTGTCAGCCCGTTCAGTCATTTCTGACGTTCTTTCGCTTCGCCGGATTCTTTTTTGTCCGTCCGTCATGGACTGCTTCCTCCTTTCCTTTTCATTTGAATTTTTTTCAGTCGTTCAGGTATTCCTGATCGCTGTTCTCAGTCTTTTCTTCCGGTGCTGTCTCTTCTGCCGTTCCTGCATTCTCCTCTGTTTCTGCCGGTTCATCCGCGAACGGTTCCTGCGTGTTTTCTTCCGCGCGGTCCTTCTCGCTCTCCGTCAGAACCTCCTGCGTGGTGCGGGGCTTGTCGGCTCCAAGCCCTTCCGGCACTTTGCCGGTTTCCATCAAGGCCAGGAACTCAGCACGGTTGAGGGTATCCTGTGCGACAAGAGCATCCGCCAGCTGTTCCAACCGTTCCCGGTTGTCTCTGAGGATCTTTTTCGCCAGCTCGTAGCTTCTTTCCAGAATCTTGCTGACTTCGCGGTCTATGCGTGCGGCGACCTCTTCGCTGTATTCACGGGTCTGGCCGAATTCCATACCGACAAATACTTCCTGATCGCTTCCCAGATAGATCGTGCCGATCTCGTCGCTCATGCCGAACTGGGTTACCATCTTCCGGCAGATTTCGGTCGCGCGCTTCAGATCGCTGGAGGATCCTGTATAGATCTCACCCAGTGCAACCTCTTCCGCTGCATGTCCACCCAGCATCATGGCCAGCTGATCAAGCAGTTCGCTCCGGCTGATATTGTCGTGCTCCTCTGCCGGCAGAGCCAGCGTGTGGCCGGCAGCCTGTCCGCGGGGAACGATGGTGATCAGGTGAACCTCATCGCAGCCTTCAAGCATATGCCCCACAATAGCATGTCCGCCTTCGTGGATAGCCACCATGCGCTTGTCCTTGTCGCTGACCTTATGGCTTTTCTTTTCCGGACCCATCTGGACCCGGGCAATTGCATCGACCAGCAGCTGCTGGTCGATCTTCTTTTTCCTGGACCTGGCAGCCAGTATCGCCGCTTCGTTCATCACGTTTTCCAGATCCGCGCCGGTAGCGTACGGCATCCGCTTTGCGATATTGTTCAGATCCACGTCGCCGGCAAGGG
>JAIKYQ010000124.1 GCA_024683035.1 Eubacterium sp. | reverse complement strand
CAAAACATTACCGCCATCAGTACGGAAGGCGTCGGGACCGAATTCATTTTTTCTCTGAATATGGCATCCGAACCGCCTAAATCATAAAGCCGTGCTCATCCTTGCGGCTTAAACACGACTTTGTCTACAGTCAGAGGAACTCCGGTTTCCCGGAGTCCCTTTTCGCTCTTTATTATTGATTTAATGCCTGTCCGTATGCGCCTCAGTCATCCGGCACTTCGATCGTCTGTGCCATGGTGCCGGTGCCGATCGCGTCTAAGAGCAGCCCCACAGACTGCTGGGTCGCGGCACTGTAGATCGCGGCCACCGTATCCGCGCTGGCTCCCCGGACTCCTGCGATATAGGCATGGTTCATCGGGCTGTACATACTGGTATTGACCTTTTCTTCCGAATCTGCTTCTCCTTTGATGGAAATGATCTTCCAGAGTTCTGCCTGTACGCCGTCTTCTCCGGTGATCTCCTGCAGGGTTCCAAAATCCTCATTCTCATCCACCAGATAGACCGTATCATAATCGCTCCGCGAAATCTCGCGGCTTTCAAATGAGATCGACCGTTTGGGATCTCTGGTCTCATGGCCGTAAATCCGGAATGTCACACTGCCGTCTTCTACAAACCCCTCAATGTAGATCGGGGCATCTGTGCTGTTCAGGAAACGGAAATCGAGCGCTTCATCCGACATGGTCGCGTCCATGCCAGGCTCCGCATAATGGATCAGCATGGTATGATTATGCCTTTCGGTTACTTCCAGCTCCGATTCCAGCACAGCACGGTACAGCGTGGACGTCACCTGGCAGACCCCGCCGCCATAGGTTTCGACGATCCGGTTTTCCGCATAGGATGCGCCCGGCATAAAACCGTACTCTTCCGTGGTAGGGCCGATCGTATAAACAGAAGAAAACTCTTCGCCGGGATACAGGACCGTTCCGTTGATATGGGAGGTGGCCAGTGTGATGTTTGTCTGCCGCCCTTCATTGCTCGTATCAAACTGGGTCGTCCCTTCTCCCAGTACGTTTGTGACCTGCTTTAACGCCTCTTCCGTATTCTCGGCACCGGTAAGCTGGGCATCCAGTGTAACTCCGCCTTTTCCGCCATGCCAGTCCTTTTCCATATAGGAAACCACTTTGCTGACAGACTCAGCTTCATTGATCTGCACGCCGTCTTCCGTTTTGGTCAGCGTAAATGTCTTCCCGTCCTCATTCAGCAACAGGCTGTTCGGTTTCGGTGCACTGTTGATCTCGTCCTTCTTTTCACGGATAACCTCCGTTACTTTGGCACGGTCAACCGTAAGATTCAGATCCAGTACGATCGGACCTTCCGTACTGATCTCCCGGTCGGCCAGAAAACGCTTGAGCACATTGCCCTTCTTGCCGATGGAAAGTGCTTCATCCACTACGCCTTTATTAGAGTAATCCAATCCCAGTGCGCCGGCTGTCGTTTCCGCACTTCTGCCGCCTGCCGTCAGCACGATGGTATCCTGACTCAGTTTTTCCATATGGTCTCTGAGAGCTATTTCTGCCTGAGTCTGGGACATATTGGTCACGTCGATATTCTCGATATAAACGGCGTTTTTATCTCTGGTCTCCTTCTGTACTGTGATGGCGGTGTCCATCCCTTCCGAATCGGAAACCGCGTCCTCTGCCCTGACAACGGCCAGCGCCAGACTCAGCACCATCAGTACGATCAGTATGATGGCAATAACGGCGATCAGTTTTCTGCGCTTTTGATTACGCATGTTTTTCCCTTCTTATCTTTTCCTCTCTGCAGTAACCGACCAACGGACAGGAGACACACAGCGGTGATCTCGCTTTGCAGATTTCCCGTCCGAATGTGATCAGCTGCAGATTAATAAGAATCCAGTGATCCTTCGGGATCTCCTTCATCAGGTCAAATTCCACTTTAACCGGGTCTGTCTCTTTTGTAAACCCAAGTCTTCCGGCAATTCGCTTGACATGGGTATCGACCACGATGCTCGGCTCATGAAAGATATTGCCCCGCACCACATTGGCCGTTTTTCTGCCGACTCCCGGCAATGCCGTCAGTTCCTCTATCGTCTGCGGAACCTGTCCATCATACTTTTCACAGAGCATCCGCGCACAGGCGATGATGTTTTTTGCCTTGTTATGATAAAAGCCCGTAGAACGGATATCCTGTTCCAGCTCCCGCAGATCCGCATTGGCAAAAGCCTGCATATCCGGATACTTGACGAACAGTTCCTTTGTCACCAGATTCACTCTGGCATCGGTACACTGCGCACTCAGTATAGTGGCGATCAGCAGCTGCCCGGCATCTTCCGCATGCAGAAAGCAGGTGATATCCGTACCATACAGCTGGTCCAGAACAGCCAGAATTTCCCCGGTTCTTTTTTTCATGCGCGAAGCCTTTCCTCCACTTCTTATCAGACCGGCATAGTACCATGTCAAAAAGCCGGAATTTATTCTATCACAGATTTGCTTCTTTTCCAAGTAGTGCGGTTTCCGGCATCTCCCTGCCATGCAGCTTCCCGGCTTCTTCCTGTCGCATAGTCGATGTCGATCCCCGGCTGATAGTTATAGACAAACACATGAAAGCAGACGCTTTCCCCGCCGTCATCCACCGACCAGGCCTCCATTTCCACACCGCGCGCCACCAGCTCCCTGCCTTTGAAAAACGGTGTGACCCTGTACAGGACACGATCCTCAGAACGGTTCAGAAACCAGAGAACCTGTTTTTCGAAGAACAGCATGCTCGTCTTGTTCATATAATCGGTCCCGGTAATAAGGTTTCGTTCATTGTCGTTCTGCCCGGTCATCGCGTAGGCGATCAAATGACAACGGTTATACAAAAAGGCATCTTCGATCCGGTCCGGATATCTGGCAACCTGCCATCCCGAAGGTTTCACACTGGCTATATCGCCTCTTTCCTCCAGCGGCATCATGAACTGCTCCAGCATGGCAGCTGCCGGTCCGCAGCGGCCGAATGAATCCAGCGGTGCATAGTTCTCTCCCTGTATATGTGTCCGATCATATTCCGTAAAATTGGGAATGTTTCCATTCAGCACCACATAATCTTCACCGTCAAATTCCGGAATAGATCCCGGATCGGCCAGGCACGTACTCCGGGACGCTTCTTCTGCAGGGAACATCTCCGACTGCAATTCGCCGCTGTGTAGCCCCGGCTGCATGAAACGAGGCAGCACATAAACCGCTGCGGCCATGACAACCAGCACAAGAACGATGAGAACACCTCTTCCCGCATTCGAATGCCTTTTCCGGGAATTCTCACTTTTCTTTATACGTTTGTCGTCGTCCGTATATCCCATCCCTGTCTCCGAGTAAAGCCTTGCACTGTCTTAACTATAGCACAACTATACCGTCAGGATGTATCCCTTCTTCTGACTGGCCCTTTCGTTTCCACAACAATCTTATACAGGATTCTTATCCGGAAAACCTTGACTTTTCCATGTAAATACAGTAATATCCTTGTTGTTGCAAAACAAGCCGGAATAGCTCAGTTGGTAGAGCACTTCACTCGTAATGAAGGGGTCGTCAGTTCGAGTCTGATTTCCGGCTTTTTTGTATGCTTTTTCAGAACAAAAACGCCCGGAGCCGTCTGTCTGTTGACAATACGGCTCCGGACGAACGTCAGGCATACATGCCTCGTTATTAGATTTCATCAATAAACTGTTTCGTAAAGTGCCATGCAACCCCCATCATACCGGCCTTGATCGGATAACGTCCGAGCCGGATATAGCTTCCGTCCGTATCAAACGGACTCAGGGCTGCCGCCTTTTCACGGAGGACCGGCAGATACGGTTCAATGTATCCGGAGACAAACCCTCCGAGTATCACATTGCAGTCAAAAGCCATCCGGAGATTGTTGACCGCAATGGCAAGATAGTCCAGTATTTCCTCCCACAGTGCCTTGTATGCGGCATTTCCTTCCTCAAGTCCGGCAAAGAATTCTTCTGCAGAAATGCCAAGGTCTCTTGTAAAGCGGTACGCGCTGCAATAGGCCTCCAGGCATCCCTTTTCTCCGCAGTAACACAGCCTTCCTTCCGGCTGCAGGCACATATGCCCGAATTCCCCGCTTCGTCCTTCGCTTCCGAGATACGGATGGCCGTTAATAAACACAGCGCCTCCGATCCCGTTTTCCAGAAAAAGATATACGAAATTCTCTGTACGCTCTTCCGGTGAAAGACCGAACCATTCCGCATTTCCGCCGCTGGTACTGTCGTTCTCGATGAAAACCGGATAAGGGATCAGTTCTCTCACGTCACTGAGCGAAATATTCTTCATCCGCATGGTCGGTGACAGAACGATCGTATCCTTTTCCCGGTCTACGACACCAGGAAACGTCAGTCCGACGCCCAGGATCTTCTCGGACGGGATCTTCTGTTCTTCAAGGAATATTTCCAGTTCGTCCGCAATCTGCCTGCCGACCCGGTTTTCCTCGAACACAGGGATCCGTACCTTTTTATATGCAAGCTCATCCTGCAGGATATTCGTTGCCAGTATCCGGAGATTTGTCGATGAAACACTGATCCCGATCGAATACCGGATCCCTTCTTCCACCGTATAGCCGACAGCCGGCCTTCCCCCGGTCTGTTTCTGGATCTCACCGGGCCGGATCAGCCCCGCCGACAGCAGCTCCGCAATATTCTGCTGCACTGTCGGCAGGCTGTAACCCATATCTTTGGCCAGCTGCTGTTTGCTGACGGGTGTACGGGAGTCGTAAATATACCGGTACATCTTGTTTCTCGTCTGCCGGCGTCTCTCTGTAATTGTCACATTTCCTTCACCCATGAGTCATCCTCTATAGTATGGAAACAGAATCACAATGGATCAACCGATCTTATTTTCCCCGGTTCTTGGAAAGAATATCAAATGCCACAGCGGCGAGAAGCACGACGCCTTTGACAACTTTCTGATAGTTCGCATCAAGGCTCAGCAGGCTCATGCCCAGGTTGATCACACCGATCAGCGTTGCACCGATGACCATACCGAAGATTCTGCCGGCTCCGCCGTATGCGGATACACCGCCGACGACACAGGCCGAGATTGCGTCCATTTCGAAGTTCGTGCCGGCCGTGGAGTTTGCCGCCTGTACACGGGCCAGAACAACCCAGGTTGTGATGACCGTCACGATCGCCATGTTCAGATAGGCTACAAACATGATCCGCCTGGTGTTGACGCCGGAAAGACGTGCTGCCTCCCGGTTGCCGCCGACCACATAGAAGTGACGGCCGATCGTGGTCTTTTCCGTTATGAAACTGTAGAAGAGCACGACGGCTACGACCCAGACAAGGACTGTCGGAATACCGCCGGCCATGGCCAGCTTATAGCCGAACAGAAGGATCACGGCTGCCTCAAGGATGGTCTTTATAAGGACGCTCTGCGTGGATTCCACCTCATATCCCTTCTTCAATTTGTTGGCCCTGCTGGACACATTGAGAAGGACAACCAGGATCGCCGCGATCACAAAGACGACGATACACGGTATATTCAGTTCACCCATCTTGGTCTTAAACAGCTTTCCGGCAAAGATGGCCAGGAAACCTTCCATCTGTTTGACACTGATCGAACCGGTCGTACTGTTGCTGCTGAGGATGTTGGTGCCGAGTCCGCGGAATGCCAGGAAACCGGCCAGTGTCGCGATCCACGGCGGGATCTTGATATAGGCGATCAGATAGCCGAGTACGCAGCCGTACACAACCCCGACCAGAAGCATCAGGAAGATCGATACGCCGACACCCATGCCGCGTATCATCATGAAATAGGCACCCAGTGCGCCGATAAAGCAGACCAGAGCACCACAGGCAAGGTCGATGTTGCCGCCGGTCAGCATGCACATCAGCATGCCGCTGGCCAGGATAAAGACATAGGCGTTCTGAGTGATCAGTTCGTTAAAGTTGAACGGTGAAAACATCGCACCGCCCGTCCGCGCTGTAAAGAAGAGATAGACTACAACGAGAACGATCAGCATCGTATTGTTTTTCAAAATCTGAGAAGCTTTATTTTTCATCGTCATCCATCCCCCTTACACGTTTTCTCTCTTGGACAGAACATCGACGAGTACGGCCACAAGAAGCACGGCCCCCTTGACGGCACTCTGATAGTTTGCCGAAATGCCCATAATGCTCATGCCCTGGTTGATTACGCCCATGAGGGCTGCACCGATGATGACGCCCGTGATCTTGCCGACACCGCCGTATGCAGAAGCACCGCCGATGAAGCAGGCTGCGATCGCATCCATCTCATACCCCATTCCATAAGTGGGTTCTGCGTGGCCGGCTCTCGCAAGCGTAAGAGTCCCGGCAAATCCGGCCAGAAGACCAATGTTGGCGTAGGCAAGCAGATAGACAAGCTGCGTGTTGACACCTGAGAGTCTGGCTGCCTTTTCATTGCCGCCGACCGCATAGAAGTATCTGCCCTGTGCCGTATTGGCCGTGATATATCCGTAAATGAGCAGCACCAGTGCGATCCAGATAAGCACGGAAGGAATCCCTTTATACTGTGCCAGCTTAAAGGTGATCCACATGATCAGTGCTCCGATGACCAGGATCTTGGCCAGTTCCGCCCCCGGATGGGCAGCGCTGATACCCAGTTTCTTTCTGGTGGCAATCCCCCGGAACGAAAGGATCAGGAAAACCGCCACGAGTATGATCCCGACGATCAGGCAGGTAAAATTCAGCTTTTCTCCATGAAGGAAATCAGGAATGTAGCAGTCCGCACCTCCTCCGAAGATCCGGAGGAACATATCATTGTCGACACCGACGGAATATCCGCGGAGAATGACATTGGCCAGGCCGCGGAACGCATACATGCCGGCCAGCGTCGCGATAAACGGCGGAACCGAAATCTTAGCGATCCAGAAGCCCTGGAACAATCCGATGGCAAGACCGACTCCCAGCATGGCCAGAACAGCCAGTACTGTCGGTGCCCCTGCCTTCATCAGAAGAGCTCCGACACCCATGGTAAAGCAGACGACGGAACCGACCGAAAGGTCGATATTACCGCCCGTCAGGATACAGAGCAGCATACCGGATGCCAGTACGAACACATATCCGTTCTGTGAAATCAGGTTGTTGATATTCTGCGGCAGCAGGATCTTTCCCCCAGTCGCGATTGAGAAAATGATGATCACTAGAACAAGGGCAATGACCATGGTATTTCGTTTAAGGAATTTGACAGCTGCACTTGTCTGCATAATCAATCCCCCCTTCCTGACCGCAGGATCGCCGCCATAATGTTCTCCTGTGTCGCCTCAGAAGCTTTCATCTCACCGACTATCTTTGCGGCGTTCATGATGTAGATGCGGTCACTCATCGCCAGAACCTCGGGAAGCTCCGAAGAGATCATGATCACGGATTTTCCGGATGCGGCCAGATCGTTGATGATACAGTAGATCTCATACTTCGCCCCGACGTCGATACCTCTCGTGGGCTCATCCAGGATCAGCACATCCGGTTCGGCAAACATCCATTTCGAAAGAAGGACTTTCTGCTGATTGCCGCCGGACAGCGTCGAGACATTATCTCTCACAGATGGTGTTTTTGTCTTCAGCTTTTCCTTGTATTCTACGGCGACCTGGTACTCACGATCTTTGTCTATGATCATGTTCTTTGCAAGACTGTCCAGATTCGCCAGGGAGGTATTGACCATAATGGACTGGGAAAGGATCAGGCCGTTCCCTTTCCGGTCTTCCGTTACATATGCGATCTTATGTTTGATCGCGTCTGTCGGGCCTTTTTTCAGCTTGACCTCTTTGCCGTCGATCTTCAGGACACCGTTCGTCAGGACACCGTAGGACTGTCCGAAAATACTCATGGCCAGTTCGGTCCGGCCGGCCCCCATCAGACCGTAAATACCGACGACTTCTCCTTTGCGGACATTGATGGAGACGTCATCGACGACTTTGCGTTCCAGATAGAGCGGATGAAGTACCGTCCAGTGTTCCACTTCCAGATTGACCTCTCCGATCTTCACGCCCTCTCTCTTCGGGAAGCGATTCGTCAGTTCACGGCCGACCATGCCGCGGATGATACGGTCTTCATCAATATCGTGTCCCGCGTTGTCGATCGTTTCGATCGTGGAACCGTCCCGGATGACCGTGATCTTGTCCGCCACATAAGAAACTTCGTTCAGCTTGTGGGTAATGATGATCTGGGTCAGACCCTGTTCCTTGAAGCCAAGCATCAGGTCCAGAAGAGCCTTGGAGTCTTCTTCATTCAGAGAAGAGGTCGGCTCGTCCAGGATCAGCAGCTTCGCATGCTTCGCAAGCGCTTTCGCAATCTCGACCAACTGCTGTTTACCGGTACCGATCTCTTTAACCAATACTTTTGATGACTCGGACAGACCGACCATCTTCAGATATTTATCTGCCTCCGCGTAAGTCGTGTTCCAGTCAATCGCGGTTTTTCTTCCTCTCTCGTTTCCGAGGTACATGTTTTCGCCGATCGACATTTCGGGAACCAGCGCCAGTTCCTGGTGAATGATGACGATCCCTTTGCCCTCAGAATCTTTGATCGTGTTAAACTTACAGACTTCTCCGTCGTAAAGAATGTCCCCTTCATATGTCCCGTACGGATAGATCCCGCTCAGGACATTCATCAGTGTGGATTTCCCGGCGCCGTTTTCACCGACCAGTGCGTGGATCTCGCCCTCTTCCACCTGAAGATTGACGTTGTCAAGAGCCCTGACATTGGGGAATTCTTTTATGATATTCTTCATTTCGAGCAGTATTTTTGCCAAAATGCTTCCCTCCTCAGTCCTAAGGATTCCCTTTCATGAAAGCAGGCGGGCGTTGAAGCCCGCCTGCAAAAACGTTCAGCTAATCAATATACGATCCCGTTTTATTACTGAAGCTGATCTTCTGTGTAATAACCGGAGTCGATCAGCAGCTCTTTGTAGTTGTTCGCATCGGCGAATACCGGCTCGCAGAGGTAGGACGGAACAACGATCACGCCATTGTCATAGGTCTCGGTATCGTTGACATCAACTTCTTCGCCGTTCAGGATCTGGGTAACCATCTTGACAACCTGCGCTGCCAGAGTACGGGTATCCTTGAAAACAGACATGGACTGTTTGCCGGCGATCATGTTCTTCGTGTTCTCGATATCGCAGTCCTGACCGGTGATGATCGGATATTCTCCGTCATAGTTCGCTGCAAGGGCTGTCTCAACACCAAGAGCGGTGGAGTCGTTGGAGCAAAGCCATACGTCAACATTGGTGCCGTCTGCATAGTAGCTGGAAAGAATATTTTCCGCTCTGGACTGAGCAGTTTCTGTCTTCCACTGCGGAGTGGCAACATCCTGGAAATCGATCTGACCGGACTGGACAACGAGTTTGCCTTCGTCAATGTACGGTTTCAGAACGTCGATAGCGCCGTTATAGAAATATGTGGCGTTGTTGTCACCCGGGTCACCAGCTGTGATCTCCAGGTTGAACGGGCCTTCTGCATTGTCGAGATCCAGAGCGTCTTTGATATAGGTGCCCTGCACGGTACCGACCATGTAGTTGTCGAATGTTGCATAGTAGGAAACAGCATCCGAGCTCATCAGCAGACGGTCATAGGCAATGACCGGGATGTCATTTTCAGCAGCCATATCCAGCGCTTCACCAAGGGAGTCGCCTTCGATCGCGGAGATAACAAGAACGCTGCAGCCGTTGCCGATCATGGTCTTGATCTGGTTGAGCTGTGTGGCAGGATCGTTGGAAGCGAACTGAAGGTCGACTTCATAGCCGGCTTCTGTCAGCATTTTCTGCATGTTCTCACCGTCCTGATTCCATCTCTGAAGATCTTTGGTCGGCATAGAAACACCAACGGACTCTCCTTCTGCCGCTACCGGTACAGCCATAGCTGCGATCAGAGCTGCGCAAAGTGCGAAAGCTGCAAAAACTTTTTTCTTCATCTGGATTCCTCCTTTTTGTGTGCTCCGCAGAGCAAATACTTTAAAAACACAGTTTTATTAAATTGTTTTATAAAACCATTTAAATAATAAAATTATTATAGTCTGACGTCAATCACTTCTTGTCATATTTTTTAAATTTTACGTTTTTCACAAAGTGTTTTTCGTGTTTTTATACATTTTCACAAAAACCCTTTTACTTCTTCGTTTTTACGCCCTTTCCGTCCCGCTTGCTCAGTTTCAGACGATTCAGGGAAAGCATGCGTCCGGCATATTCCACCTGGAATTCATTCCCGGCACTGATCAGATATCCGTTTTCTACAC
>JAIKYQ010000111.1 GCA_024683035.1 Eubacterium sp. | reverse complement strand
CCGCTCTGCATATTTATTTCAGAAAATCGCTGCTAAAACCCATTAGCCAGACAAAGGTCCCTGGCTAACACATCATATTAGATGGCTTTTCTACCGCCATCTTTAGACAACTCCATATCCACTTACATATCGCCACTGATGAAATGAAACACCTTCATCGGTGGCGTTTTGTCGTCTCCGGGATCGCCGGGGCGAATCACATCTATGGATAAGGAGGATCCCCATGAATCACAATAAAACAATCCTGATCGACGGTGTCCGTTACCATAAGGATCGGCCGGCAAGCTGCCGCCAGTGCTATTTCTGGAAGAACCGGAAGGTCGGCTGTACTCTCGGCAAGGAGAACTGCTACTACCTGGCAGAGTCCCCAAAGAAGAAAAGCCCCTGTGAGGGCTGCTGCTACGGTCCCTGCGTCAGCTTCTGCATGAAGAAAGTCCTCGGGAGTAAGGAGGTGCCGGCAAATGCATGAGAATGAAGCGAAGCTGAATCGCTGTAAGAAGCTCCTGGCCACGCCGCCGAAGGTCGACCGGAACAAGGAGCCGCCGAAATGCCGGTGCTGCCCGTATTTCCAGCCGGAGTTCCGGTACCGGAAGTGCCTGTATGCGACCTGTCCCTATGGAAAGGACCGAAACACCGCGTTCAGGAGAAGGCCCCTGAAGAGCGAAAAGATCGTGGCAGGAGGTGGTGGTATGCGTGTATGACTATTTCTATGGCCCGCAGTCCGACCAGTTCAACTTCATCCGGATCCCTGCAGTTCTCTTCAGCAAGGAGGAATTCAAAGGCCTGTCTTCCGAGGCAAAGGTCCTTTACGGGATCCTTCTTAAGCGAATGGATCTCTCAGCGAAGAACGGCTGGTTTGATGAACAGGGTCGGGTCTTCATCATCTGCACCCTGGAAGAGATCATGGAAACCATGAACTGTGCCGACAACAAGGCCACTAAGCTGATGAACGAACTGGAAGAAAAATGTGGCCTGATTGAGAGGAAGCGGCAGGGACAGGGAAAGCCGAACCTGATCTATGTGAAGAACTTCATCTCTTCTGTGGATAACTTAGGTGGACAACCTCCGGAATCACGATTCAAGACTCGTGAAAATCACGATTCTGGAGTCGTGAAAACAACGAATCAAGAATCGTTAAAATCACGGGGAAGATATAAAGATAATAATGATACTGATCTGAGTTATACAGAGAATCCTATCTATCCGGGAAGGGATGCGGATGGGATGGCGGAACGCCGGTCCTATGAGAGCTATTTCAGAGATGCTCTGGAGTTTGATTACCTGTTTCAGCAGTATCCCTACGACCGGGAGACCCTGCAGGAAATACTGGATCTGCTGGTCGATACCGTCTGCACGAAAAGGGAATATATCCGCATTGCCAGTGACGACAGGCCCAGAGACGTGGTGAAGAGCCGTTTCATGAAGCTGGATTCCAGTCATATCCAGTATGTTCTGGACTGCCTCAAGGAGAACACCACCGATGTCCGCAACATTAAGCAGTACCTGCTGGCAGCACTCTACAATGCTCCCGGGACCATCAGTTCCTATTATTCAGCCAAAGTAAACCATGACTTGTACGGAAACCCATGAGAAGGAGGTGATCACTATTGTCGAATAAGGCCGTGATTACGGCAGTAACTAACCAGAAAGGCGGCACGGGCAAGACCACCACCTGTGAGAATCTTGGCGTCGGGCTCGCGATGGCCGGTAAGAAGGTCCTTCTGGTGGACACGGATCCGCAGGCCAGCCTGACGGTCGCGTTGGGGCACAATCGTCCCGACGATCTGCCAGTTAGCCTCTCTGACCTGATGGCAAAGATCATTCAGGGCCAGCCGATCGCACCGGGAGAAGGGATCCTTCATCACCCGGAAGGCGTGGACCTGGTACCCGCAAACATCGCTCTCGCCGGAACGGAGGTCTCACTGGTCACTGCCATGAGCCGGGAAACCATCCTGAAGCAGTACCTGGATACGGTAAAGAAGGACTATGACTTCATTCTCCTTGACTGTATGCCGTCTCTGGGAATGCTGACAGTGAATGCCTTGGCGGCTGCGGATCAGGCCATCATCCCGGTACAGGCCAATTACCTGTCCGCAAAAGGTCTGGAGCAGCTCCTGAATACCATCAGCAAGGTTCGCCGGCAGATCAACCCGAAGCTCAGGATCGAAGGGATCCTCTTAACCATGGTGGATGCCAGGACCAATGACGCGAAGGATATCTCCCAGCTGATCCGGGATACCTACGGCGGAAAGATCAAGGTGTACGGCACCGACATCCCACGATCGGTCCGGGCTGCCGAGATCTCTGCCGAAGGAAAAAGCATCTTCGCCCATGATCCGAAGGGAAAGGTGGCCGAAGCCTATCAGACGCTCACGAAGGAGGTGATGCACAATGCCGAGAAAAGGCGCAAACATCAGCTTGAGCAGCTACGATGATATCTTTGAGACTGATGAGAGCCGCGCCGACAGTCAGCTGGAAAAGGT
>JAIKYQ010000091.1 GCA_024683035.1 Eubacterium sp. | reverse complement strand
CGGTGAAAGAGATCAGCGGGGAAGAAGAGGCAGTAGTCTGCGGCACAGCGTCCATACAGGGAATACGGGTCTGCATATTTGCCATGGAACCGTATTTCATGATGGGCAGCATGGGAACCGAGGTCGGCGAAAAGATCACGGCTCTGTTTGAATATGCGGTGAAATACCGGTATCCGGTGATCGGGTATACTGTTTCCGGCGGGGCCCGTATGCAGGAAGGCCTGCTTTCCCTGATGCAGATGGCAAAAACCAGTGCTGCTGTCAAGCGGCACAGTGATGCCGGCCTGCTGTATCTGGCGATTCTGACAGATCCCACGACGGGAGGTGTCACCGCCAGCTTCGCCATGGAGGCGGATATCATCGCAGCGGAACCCGGAGCAACGATCGGTTTTGCGGGGGCAAGGGTGATCGAGCAGACGACCAGAAAGCCCCTTCAGAAAGGGTTCCAGAAAGCGGAATTTCTGCAGAAACACGGATTTCTGGACTGTATCGTGCCGCGGAAAAAGCAGAAAAAATTTATCTCGTATGTCCTTTATCTTCACAATGTGAGGTGATATAGTATGATGAACGCTGCAGCATATGATAAAGTAAAACTGGCACGCAGCAATAAGCGTCCCACGGGATGGGATTATATCCGGAATGTATTCCGCGGATTTATAGAACTGCATGGCGACCGGCGTTTTGGGGACGATCCTGCCGTGATCGGAGGGATCGCCCGCCTGCAGGATCTTCCCGTTACGGTGATCGCCGTGGAAAAAGGCCATACGCTCAGGGAACGAAGCTACCGCAATTCCGGAGCACCGTCCCCGGAAGGATACCGGAAGGCACTGCGCCTGATGAAGCAGGCGGAAAAATTCGGCAGGCCGGTCATCTGTTTTGTGGATACATCCGGTGCGTACTGCGGTGCGGATGCGGAAGAGCGCGGCCAGGGACAGGCGATCGCCGAAAACCTGATGGAGATGAGCACCCTCTGTGTGCCGGTCATTTCCGTGATCATCGGAGAGGGAGGCAGCGGCGGCGCGCTGGCGCTGTGCGTGGCGGACAGAGTCTGGATGCTCGAAAACTCCATTTACTCCGTGATCTCGCCGGAAGGATGCGCCAGTATTTTGTGGAAAGAAGCCTCACGGGCACAAGAAGCGGCGGAAAGCCTGAAACTGACGGCACAGGATGCCGTGAAGCTGGGGATCGTGGAAGAGATTATCCCGGAGGCAGAACTGGGAACAGATGCCTTTTATGCAGATCTGCGGCGGCGGTTTCTGGAGGAGCTGAATGATCTGCAGAATGAGCCGGAACTGCTGCAGAACCGGTACGCCCGTTTCAGGAACATCGGGGGCTGACGGAAACAGACAGGGCGGCAGTTCAGAAAGTGTGAACGATGGCAGGAAATGAGAAAAAGATCCTGGATGAATGTATCAGCGGGTACCACGAGTATGCGCTGACTTCGCCTGTGCATCTGACATTTGTCAGCAGCAATCTCTGTGCTTTTCTCGGCTGTCTGCCGGAGGAGCTGCTCAGTGATTCGGCGGATCTGTACAGGCCGCTGGTCCATCCTGCCGACTCTGTCCGGTATGCTTCGTTTCTGGAAGATCTTTCCCGTTCCGAAAAAACGGGCCGCATCGAATACAGGATCATGAAAAAGACGGGGGAAATGCTGTATGTGGCGGATTCCATGACGTCCCGGAAAGGGAAGGACGGGAACATGTACGGCTTCTCCATGCTGACGGATTTTACGGAACTGAAAAAAGAAAACGACAACCTGCAGTTTACAAACAGCACGATCCCGTGCGGCATGCTGCGCTATGCCGCGGAAGACGGTCACGGTGTGACCTACATGAATGACGTCATGAAAGACATGCTGCGGATCCCGTCCGATCCGGACTCCGCCGGCGTGTATCTGAAGGCGCTGGAAGAAAGTGTCTTTTCCATGATCGGGGAAGAAAGCAGGGACAGAGCCGCCAGAGCGCTGCAGTCCGTCGCAAGGAGCGGAAGCCCGTATTCCGGGGAAGTGGATGTGCTGTTCGCGGATGGCCGGCCGGGCCGGCTGTTCGGCTGGATCAGCCGGTGCAGGAACCGGGACGGCGGGGAAGAATTCCAGAGTATCTGCGTGGACGTAACGAACCGGCATCTGGAAAATGAAGCCGAAGAGAGCGAAAAAGTCAGCGCCCTGAAGACGGAGAATGCAGAACAGCGAAAACAGGTCAGTGTGCTGCAGGATGAAAACGCCTCTTTAAAGGAACAAAACGAAGGCATGCAGCGGATCGTACAGCATTTCACGGAAGGCGGGGCAGCCTTTGAGATTCTGGGAGAGTATGTACGGCCTCTGTACGCCAGTGACAATGCGTACGAATTCTTCGGCTATTCCGGGGAGGACTGGTCGGAGATGCTGAACAAAAGTCATACGATCCGGGAATTCGTATCCCGGACCGGTCTGGAGTATGAACGGTTTGAAGAGCTCTTTGACAAAGGAGAAGCGGAATTCGTCTACCGGGACGTACGCACCGGCAGAAAGCGGACGATCCGTGCGGTCTGCTCCAGCCTGGAAAAGAATCCCAGCAAACCCAAATATGTCATGCTGTACAACACGGACAAAGAACAGGAGGCCGGCGGCCAGAAGCAGCCGTCCCGCGTCAGGATCCGGACCTTCGGCTATTTTGATGTATTCGTGGACGGAAAGCCGATCGTGTTCAAAAACGAAAAGCCCAAGGAGCTGCTGGCCCTGCTGGTGGACCGGAAAGGCGGATTTGTTTCATCCGAAGAAGCGATCGGGGTACTCTGGGAAGACGAACCGGCCAGTCCCGTTGTGCTGGCCAGATACCGGAAAGTGGCGCTGCGTCTGAAGAATCTGCTGGAAGAATACGACATAGCCGGGATCATGGAATCCGTGAGCGGAAAACGCAGGATCGTGCCGGAAGAGGTGGAATGCGACCTGTACGAATATCTGAGCGGACGGGAGGTGACGGAATCCCCGTTCCGCGGCAGCTACCTGAACAATTACAGCTGGGCAGAAGTAACGCTGGGCGAACTGATGAACAGAGAGTGAATCGGATCCTGTAAGGAATACAAAAAGTCATGGGATGACAAGTGTCCTGTCCCCATGGCTTTTTGTATGTTATAATAAGCCAGAATATCATGGAAAAGGAAAGGGATATCATGCGCACGGAAAAAGAAATGCTGACACTGGCGGCCTTTGAGGAAGCATCGGAAGCGGTCCGCAAAGTGACACAGGAGACCAAGCTGATCTACAGTAAGTATTTCAGTGACCTCACCGGAAACAAGGTGTACTTTAAACCGGAAAACATGCAGCTGACCGGGGCGTACAAGCTCCGGGGCGCTTATTATACCATCGGCACCCTCACGGAAGAAGAGCGGGCCCGGGGCCTGATCACGGCGTCAGCCGGCAATCATGCGCAGGGTGTCGCCTATGCGGCACAGTGCTGCGGCGCGAAGGCGGTCATTGTGATGCCCACGACCACACCCCTGATCAAAGTGGAACGGACCAGAGGCTACGGGGCGGAAGTGGTGCTGTACGGCAATGTATATGACGAAGCCTGCCAGAAGGCATATGAACTGGCCGAGGAACACGGCTATACCTTCATCCATCCCTTCAATGACCTGCGCGTGGCGACCGGGCAGGGCACGATCGCCATGGAGATCCTGCAGGACCAGCCGTTTGCGGATATCATCCTGGTGCCGATCGGCGGCGGCGGACTGGCCTGCGGCGTATCGGTCCTGGCCAAGATGCTGCGGAAGGATATCCGGGTGATCGGCGTGGAGCCGTCGGGCGCTGCCTGCATGAAGGCGTCTCTGGAAGCGGGGCAGGTGACGACGGTTTCGCCTGTCAACACGATCGCGGACGGCACAGCCGTGCAGACGCCCGGGGACAAGGTGTTCCCCTATATCCGCGACAACCTGGACGGCATTATCACCGTGGACGACGACGAGCTGGTAGTCGCTTTCCTGGATATGGTGGAAAACCATAAGATGATCGTGGAAAACTCCGGCCTGCTGACGGTGGCCGCCCTGAAACATCTGGACGTAAAGGACAAGAAGATCGTTTCCATCCTGAGCGGCGGAAACATGGATATCATCACCATGTCCTCCGTCGTACAGAACGGACTGATCGCACGGGACCGGATCTGTTCTGTTTCCGTCCTGCTGCCTGACCGTCCGGGCGAACTGGTCCGCGTCTCCTCGATCATCGCCGAAAAGAAGGGCAACGTCATCCGGCTGGATCACAATCAGTTCTACAGCACAAACCGGCAGGCTGCCGTGGAACTGAAGATCACCATGGAAACCTATGGGACCGCACACAAAAACGAAATCGTGCAGGCACTGGAAGAAGGCGGTTTCAAGCCCAAACAGATCCGGCCAAATCTGTAAAGCCAAAAGAAACAATTCTTCAGAGCTGAAAGAAATAGATATGAAGTACCAGCGGCTTCCCTTCGAGGAGTATTTTATCAACACAAGCGAAGATTTTACGCACACCGGGCGGGTTACCTATCCGGTGCAGTATATCGCGGTGAAATACAATACGACAAAGATCGGAAAGCTGTTCGGGATCGCACATGAGGTTAATTACGAGATCCATTATGAGCCGGCCCGCGATGTGATCCAGATCCATTTCCAGCGCAGTCAGGGCGTCATCGACTGGATCGCGAACGTGTTTGAGTTTGCGGGCCGTTACTACGACGCCATCGAATTCGAGGGTGAACCGCTGCAGATCCGGGTGCACCACGGCTGGGGAAATATGTATCTCGCCGTCAAAAGGCAGGTGCGTGAGGAATGGTCCAGGCTGCACGAAGCACACCCGGAAGCGTTCACAGAGATCCTGGGCTGGTCTTTGGGATCCGCCATTGCCTGTCTCTGCTGTCAGGATCTGAATTATAACTTCGGCGTCAAACCATATCTGTATACGTTCGGCAGCGTGCGCCCGTTCAAGGTCACGCCGCTGAATCGGAAACGGATGTACCGGTATCTGGCGACATTGTATACAGAATGCGCCAACTTTGCCGACATTAACGATCTGATCTCTTATTTACCGCCGTTCCGCGGTTTCACCATGATCCGGCGCGTGGACCTGGGCACAAATCTCAGGCGTTCCGTGTTCCGGCTGATCCATCCTCTTCGTTATCACGTGCATTACGATCTGCCGGAGCTGTACAAAAACAGGGAGGATGAATGATGAGCAGCACTCCGTGGGAAAACGTCTATATTTTTATCAGCTCGACGTTTAATGATATGCATGCGGAGCGGGATTACCTCGTAAAACGGGTTTTCCCGGAGCTTTCCGAGTGGTGCAGCACACGCCGTCTGCGCCTGATGGATATTGACCTGAGATGGGGTGTTACGGAAAAGGATTCACAGGAGAACAAACGTGTCGTGGATGTATGCCTGTCCGGGATCGACCGGTGCCGTCCTCTTTTTCTGTGCTTTCTCGGACAGCGCCGGGGCTGGGTCCCGGGTGAAGAGGATATCGCGGATACTACATTTGCCGATTTTCCGAAACTGAAGCAGTACCTCGGAAGCTCTGTGACGGAAATGGAGATCATCCATGCCCTGATCGACCCGATGCTGAACGGAACCGTTCTGGATATCCAGAACAGGGAAAAGGCTTTTTTCTATAAACGAGACGGAGCCTACCTGTCCGATATCACGGATCAGGCTGTCCGGAACATATACAGCAATGAAGGAGAACCGGATCCGTCTGATGCAGACCAGAAACTGCTCGCCTTTCAGGAAACGATCCGGAATACCGGAAGACCGCTTCATACGTATACCGCACACTGGGACAGAAATGCCCGCACGCCGGAGCTTCTGGGACCCGGCAGGGATGCCTCCCTAGCGGACGGAAGGCTTACCGGATTTGCCGCGGAAGGCAAAGCGCTTTCGGACGTGATCCTGGAAGAACTCAAAGCCGCGATCACGGAACTCTATCCCGGAAGAGAAACTCCCGAAACGCGGACCCGGCTGCAGAAGGAACTGGACGAACAGGCCATTTTCCGCCAGACTGCCCTGGAGGGTTTCATCGAACGGGAAGGCGACTTTGACCCGGTGAGAGCCTATCTTGCGGATGACGACCAGCGCCCCATGGCGCTGTGTGCACAGGCAGGTATGGGCAAAACCTCTTACCTGGCCCGGCTTTCGGAGAATTTGACGCAGGAAGGCAGGGTCGAAGTTCTCAGCCGCTTCATCGGTACCAGTGAAAACAGCGTTTCTCTGAATAATCTGCTGCCCCTCATCGCACAGGAGCTCCGGGACAGGTTTTCCCTCAGAAATGTTCCTGCTACGGCGCAGAAGGTCCGCGACAACTTCTATTCCCTGCTGGCGTCTGCTGTAAAAGACAAACCCCTGGCCCTGATCATCGATGCCGTAAACCAGCTGGACAGCGGACTTTCGGATCTTACCTGGATTCCGGAGACACTGCCGGAGAACGTGAAGCTGATCATCAGCTTTAAGTTGGGGGATCCCGACGGAGACGCCCTTTACAAAAAGATCACAGACGACGGCAGCATGCGCACACATACCTTGAAGGGATTTAACGACCGCGCCTCCCGGGCTGCCATCGTAAAACAGTATCTTTCCCAGTACCTGAAAGAACTGGATGAGCGTGAGATTGAATCGATCATCTCTCTGGAAGGAGCGTCCAACCCGCTGTATCTGAAGATCCTGCTTTCGGAACTGAAGGTTTTCGGATCCTTTGAAGGACTGCATGAGCTCATCACTACGCAGTTCGGACATACCGCTTCAGAGGCTTTCGACGGACTTCTCCGAAGGATCGAGACCGACCCCGGTTATTCCCCCGTTCCTGCAAAAGATCTGGCTGTCAATGTATTTGGCTGGCTTTCTCATTCCAAAAACGGGCTGCAGGCAGACGAACTGGCGGATCTTCTGGTAGACAAGCACTATGCTGCCACGCTCGAAGATGCAAAAGACAGCATCAGCCTGATCCTGCGCCAGATGCGTCCTTTCCTGGCCAAAAGAGACAAACGGCACGATTTCTTCTATGAGAGTTTTCTGCTTGCCGCAAAAGGACGGTATACCCGGCCTGAAAACGGCGGACGTCCGGATGCCGCATGGCACCGGGAACTGGCAGAGTATTTCAGAAAGAGGAACTTTGCGGATGTGCGCAAGCTTTCAGAACAGGCATATCAGGCGGCCCATGCCGGTATGAGCGCCTATCTGAGATCCCTGCTGTTAACATACAACTATCTGGAACGCAGAGTGTATCACACCGGCATGTCTGCCCTCCTGGAAGACTATTCCCTGCTCACGCTTCCCACTGTGCAGATCCCGAAAGAAGAGCAGACCCAGCTCCTATTGATCCGCGATGCATTGGAACAGTCTGCTTCCGTGGTATCGCAGGGGATCTCTCAGCTGCCGATCCAGCTCTGTGCAAGGCTGGAAGGGTTCGATCTGCCGCTGATCCGTACTCTTTTAGACAATACCAGAGCATATAAAGAGAAATTCAGACTGCCCTGGCTGCGGCCTCTTTGTACTTTCCTGTCACCGCCGGGCAGCCGGATCATGCGCTACTTCAAAACACCGACGCATGTTTCCTGTATGTATAAAAACCGGCAGAAGCTGGTTCTGTATGAAGCAGAGACCAAAGCCGTACAGATCATAGAGGTCAGCAGCGGC
>JAIKYQ010000090.1 GCA_024683035.1 Eubacterium sp. | reverse complement strand
GGCAGCACCTGCTCCCAGTACAGGGATTTCAGCGCTTCCACATACTGCTCGCGGTTTTCAAATTTGCGGTATCCATAGGTCTTTTTCAGGTTTGCGCTGTGCGTGAACAGCTTAAAGGAATAGCCGCCGAACTCGGAAAGAAGCTGAGGGAGATCCTGCCTGCCAAGCCGGAGCTTTGCGAAATAGATGTGGAGACTGTCCACATCGCTTTTTTTCTGATGAAACCACCCGGATGTGCTGTCGATAAAACGCGTCGGATCCAGTTCCTTCAGCCGATTATAAGCGTCATCGGCGCAGAACTGGCCCCAGCCCTCGTTGAAAATCGTCCAGAGGCAGATGCAGGGATGATTGCCGAGAAGGGAAACGGTCTCGTCCATTGCCTTCAGAAAATGCAGGCGTGTGTCCGGGTCGGGATGCAGGCCCGTGTCATCCCGGCTTAGAAAGTGGATGGTAGGCAGAATGGTATCATGGAAGAAGGAGTAGTCCCCGCAGTTGACCATGTCCTGAAAAACGATCATCCCCAGCCGGTCGCAGTCGTAGTAAAACTGTTCCGGCTCGATTTTGATGTGTTTGCGGAGCGTGTTGAAGCCCAGCGACTTCATAGTAAGAATATCTTTTTCATAACACTCCGGACTGGCCGGTGTGTAGAGCCCGTCGCTCCAGTAGCCCTGGTCCAGCAGTCCATGGAAAAAGAAAGGCTTTCCGTTCAGACAGAGCCGGGGAATGCCGCCGCGCAGCTCCGTCGTGAGCGTGCGAAGAGCAAAATAGGAAGTGACGGTGTCGGACCCACAGACGACCGTAAACGGATACAGATGCGGGCATTCCGGCGACCATAGCACAGGATCGGGAACACGGATGATGACGGAACCATCTTTGAGAGGATAGGATTTACCGGAGAACAGAACGACTCCATCCTGTATGCCGTGTACGCGGATACTGACCTGAGAGGCTGTTGCTGTTATGGACAGGGATTGAATATGCTCTTCGGGAACCGGTTCCAGCCATACCGTCTGCCAGATACCGGAAACTGGTGTATACCACATGCCGCCCCGCTTTTCGCTTTGTTTGCCCCAGGGATACTTGTGGGAAAGATCGTTGACGGCGATGATCTCCAACAGGTTTTCGCCCTCTGTGAGAGCCGGAGAAACATCAACAGTAAAAGGAAGATAGCTGTTTTCGTGAGTACCGAGTTCTCTGCCGTTCAGCAGAACACGGGCATAGCGGCTGACAGCGCCGCAGTGCAGCAGGATCTTTTGCCCATTCCAGCCTTCCGGGAGCGTAAAGGATCGCCTATAGGAAAGCGTCTCACCGATCCGGGGTGGTGTTTTCACTCGGGAAAGAAGGCTCTCGGGACAAAAGGGGACACGGACAGGTACGGAGGGACGACCGCCGATCTGCAGATCCCAGACCCCGTTCAGACAAAGCCAGTCTTTTCGTACCATCTGCGGCCGCGGATAGCGGTTCCATGGTACAGCAGGAATATCCCTGCTTTCTTTTGTAAACAGCGGATGCATGAAACAGCCTCCCGAATAAGGTCAACATAATACGGATTTCGGATGTCATTCTGTGATACTCCCAGTATAACGGATTATCATCCATGCGTCAAAGGCAGATTTCGGGAAATGAAGAGAGTCTTTTCTTATTCGATGGAAATCAGTTGCCTGTGGATGGGGAATTATGCTATGATACAGTCACCGTTTGCTCCTGCTTCAGGAGTGGACGAAAGAAACCATGGCAGGAGATGTCTCATGGCATTGGATCGGATCATCAATTTGATCATTCTTGTAGGAACGCTGTTCTGTTATGCGCTCTGCTTCCGAAAAGACGGCAGGTGGAGTGTGAAGACGGGAATAAAGAATCTTAAGTTCTTTACGAATCTTTCGAATCTTTTTAGCGCGTTTGCAGCGTTCTGTGTGCTTCTGACGCTTTGTGAAACGGGACTGCCATACTGGGTCTGGATCCTGAAATACACTGCGGCTGTTTCCGTCGTTATAACCTTTCTGACGGTAATGGTATTTCTCGGCCCTACTCTGGGGTATAAATACCAG
>JAIKYQ010000079.1 GCA_024683035.1 Eubacterium sp. | reverse complement strand
GGAGACTATGCACGGGCGGCCGGGCTTTTTGAAAAGGCACGCAGTGTGTATGAAACACAGGCACAGACGGATCCGCAGCTGCTGGGCGGCCTGTATAACAACATGGCTTTGAACTGCGTATCGCTGGGCAAAAAAAGCAGGGAGCAGGCGGGAAATGAAGCAGAGGCAGAAATTTACTTTGAGCAGGCATTTGCTTTGTATGATCAGGCGATGGAGCAGATGCGCCTGGTGCCGAACGGAGAGCTGGAGCAGGCTATTACCTGTCTGAATAGGGCGGATGCACTGGAAGCAGAAAAAGGGCCGGAAGCAGCAGAAAAAGAGATTGAAGACCTGCTGGATGCGGCCAGCGCCCTGCTGGACACGCCCTCGGTCCCGCGGGACGGATACTATGCGTTTGTCTGTGAAAAATGCGCGCCGTCTTTTTCTTACTACGGATATTTTCTGGAGGCAGAAGAGCTGTCCAGAAGAGCGGAAGAGCTGTACGCGGCAGGAAGATGAGGGGATTGAAATCACATGCCCGGAACACTGGTTAAAAATGTCAGAGAATACACAGAGCGATACCGTATGATCGATCCGGGGGATACGGTTGTGATCGGCCTGTCCGGCGGTGCGGACTCGGTCTGTCTGCTGTTGCTTCTGCAGGAGTTTTTCCGCTGCCGGCATACAGGACGTGACGCAAGCGGGCAGGAAGAAAGACAGGTGCCCGGTGAAGAACCGGAGATGCGGCTGTATGCCGTACATGTGAACCATCAGCTGCGCCGGGAAGAGGCGGATGAGGATGAAGCGTTTGTCAGGGCTCTTTGCGAACGGCGGCAGATTCCGCTGGATGTTTATCGGTATCCGGTGGCAGAGATGGCTGCAGAGAAGGGCATCGGCACAGAAGAAGCCGGGCGTATGGCCCGGCAGGAAGCTTATGCCGACTGCCTGAAAAAACATGGGGCGCACAAGCTGGCACTGGCCCACCACGCCAACGACCGGGCGGAAACTTTTCTGTTCCATGCCGTACGCGGGACATCTCTGGCAGGCCTCGCCTCCATCTGTCCCGTACAGGCATTCATCCCGGGTACGCATATCGTCCGGCCGCTTCTGGGAACGACAAGGGAAGAGATTGAACAATGGTTGGAAGAAGAAGGGCAGACATGGTGCACGGACGCGACCAATGCGGATGAGTCTTATACCCGCAATGCCATCCGGCATACGGTGATCCCGTATCTGCAGGAACATGTGAATGTACAGGCAGTGAGGCATCTGACAGAGGCTGCGTCCGATCTGGAAGAGGCCGATTCTTTTCTGAAGACAGAGGCAGCACAGAGAAGCGGGAAATATATCCGAAAAGAAGAGGCAGGCCGGGATAGGGTACAGATCCATATCATGGATTCGCTTCTGGGGGAACCGGCCGTTCTGCAGGGTTATATCCTTCTGGATGTACTGGAGCAGCTTTGCGGCATGAGAAAGGATCTGGGCAGGGAACAGGTCCGCAGCCTGCAGCAGTTGTTCCGCATGCAGACAGGCCGGCGGCTGGATCTGCCGTATGGCCTGGGTGCAGCCAGAGATTACGGCGGGATTTGCATTTGGAGAAAAGCAGAAGAAAGCAGGGAGCAGATACCGGCGCCGGTGCCGGTCGCCGGAGACGGAACCTGTACCTGGGGCGCCTGGCAGTTTGTCTGCCGGATCCTGGATGCTCCGGAAAGCCCGTTTTTAGGGAATTTCACGGCGGCGTTCGGCGCGATCCCGCAAAAGAAGTATACGAAATGGCTGGATTATGATAAAATAAACGGAAATCTTTGCATACGGAGCCGCAGGGCCGGGGACCGTCTGGTGGTGCATGCGGACGGCGGAAGCCGGAAGCTGAAGGAATATCTGATCGACGAAAAGGTCCCGGGGCGGCTGCGCGATATGGTTCCGGTCCTGGCATCCGGCAGTGATGTATACTGGATCATCGGATACCGTATCAGCGAAGACAGCAAAGTAACAGCCGGCACGCGGCGGATTTTGGAGATTTCCGCGGCGCGGACGGATTTTTAGAAACCGGGGCAGGAAAACAGACTATATGGCTGCGGCATACCGTGAGCTGACAGGAGGAACAGGGAATGAGCGAACATGTCCGTGTACTTTTCAGTGAAGAACAGGTAAGGGAGAGAATTGCCGAAATGGGGCAGCAGATCAGCCGGGATTACGAGGGAAAACAGATCCATGTGATCTGTGCCCTGAAAGGCGGCGTCATGTTTATGTGTGATCTGGCCAAGTGCATTACGGTCCCGCTCACGATGGATTTCATGTCGGTCTCCAGTTACGGCAGCGGCACCACTTCCAGCGGGATCGTCAAGATCGTAAAGGACCTGGACGAGAGCATCGAAGGAAAAGATGTGCTGGTGGTAGAAGATATTGTGGATACGGGGCGTACGCTCAGCCATCTGCTGGGCATGCTGCAGCAGAGAAACCCGAAAAGCCTGCAGTTGTGCACCCTGCTGGACAAACCTTCCGGCCGTGTTGTAGAAGGGATCGAAGTGGCCTATTCCGGATTTGTCATTCCGGACTGCTTTGTCGTCGGATATGGGCTGGATTACGACCAGCGGTACCGCAACCTGCCGTTTGTCGGTATCCTGTCTTTTGAGGATTAAAGCGGCAAAAGTACCGGGTCCGTGCAGGCCCTGCATCCGGACGAAGTACTTGCGTAATCAATGATCAGTTGTACGAGGAGTAAAGCAAAGTTTTATGTTTCAGGGAAGAAGAAGCAGTTTCATCTATATTGTGATCCTGGCGGTCATGGTGTTTGTATTCGGGATCCTGCCCGGTATAAACGGAACACGGCGGGATGCAGTATCCAACAGTAAATTCCAGGAATACCTGGAAAGCGGAAGAGTCACAAAAGCCGAGATTTCTCAGAACGAAGAAACGCCGACCGGTTCCGTTGATTTTACGCTGAAAGGAGAAGAACAGTCTTACCGGGTCTATGTCAGCGACGTGCGGGCTCTGGAGGAACAGCTGGAAGAAAAAGGCGTAGAATATACGATCTATAATATTCCGCAGTCCGGTTCCATGATGACCTATCTCTGGCCGATCCTGCTGACGGCGGTTTTCGTCATCTTTATCACGTTTTATCTGAGCCGCCAGATGGGCGGCGGACCGGGCGGCAGCAACCAGCGCATGATGGATTTCGGCAAGAGCCGGGCCACCATGACAACGGATAAGGACAGTAAGATCCGATTTGCCGATGTCGCCGGCATGAAGGAAGAAAAAGAAGATCTGGAAGAGATCGTGGATTTCCTGAAAAATCCGGCAAAATTCACCAAGGTCGGCGCCAGGATCCCCAAGGGTGTCATTCTGGTTGGCCCTCCCGGAACCGGTAAAACACTGCTGGCAAAAGCGGTGGCCGGAGAAGCAGGCGTACCGTTCTTTTCGATCTCCGGATCGGATTTCGTGGAAATGTTTGTCGGCGTCGGCGCCAGCCGTGTCCGGGACCTGTTCGCAGATGCCAAGAAAAATGCGCCCTGTATCGTATTTATCGATGAGATCGATGCCGTCGGCCGGCGCCGCGGTACCGGCATGGGCGGCGGCCATGACGAACGCGAACAGACGCTGAACCAGCTGCTGGTCGAGATGGATGGCTTCGGCGTTAACGAGGGCATCATCGTCATGGCGGCGACGAACCGTGTGGATATTCTGGATCCGGCTATTCTGCGTCCGGGACGTTTTGACCGCAAGGTCGCGGTCAGTCGTCCGGATGTCCGCGGCCGCGAAGAGATCCTGAAAGTGCATGCGCGCAACAAGCCGCTGGCAGACGATGTGGATCTGAAACAGATCGCGCAGACGACGGCCGGATTTACGGGCGCCGATCTGGAAAACCTGCTGAATGAAGCGGCGATCCGTGCTGCCAAAAACGGGCGGGCCTACACCATCCAGGAAGATATCAAGGCTGCTTTTATCAAGGTCGGTATCGGGACAGAAAAGAAGAGCCGCCTGATCTCGGACAAGGAAAAACTGATCACGGCTTATCATGAAGCAGGACATGCCATTCTTTTCCATGTACTGCCGGATATGGATCCGGTCTATACGGTTTCCATTATCCCGACCGGGCCGGGAGCCGCCGGGTACACCATGCCTCAGCCGGAAACAGACAATATGTTCATGACCCGCGGAAAGATGCGGCAGCAGATCATTGTGGATCTGGGCGGACGCGTAGCGGAAGAGATGGTATTTGATGATATCACGACAGGCGCATCCCAGGATATCCGTCAGGCTACGGCGCTGGCGAGAGATATGGTCATGAAATACGGCATGTCCAAGAACCTGGGACTTGTCAATTACGAAGAAAGCTCGGACGAAATCTTTATCGGGCGGGATCTGGGACACACCAAGAACTTCAGCGAAAAGATCGCGTCGCAGATCGATGAAGAAGTCAGGATGATCATCGACGAATGCCATGACAAGGCAAAAAGCCTGATCGAGGAGCATCGGTTTGTGCTTGACGAATGTGCGAAACAGCTGATTGAAAAAGAAAAACTGAACAGAGCAGAATTTGAGGCGCTGTTTACGAAAGAGGCAGAATATGCTGGAGCTTGAAGCTCTGTTTTCCGATGAAACCGAAATGTTCCGGATACCTATGGAAGCGGATCCTGATGACAGTGTCATGATCCGCTTCCGTACGGCAGAAGAAAATGCCGATAAGGTATTCCTCTGCCATGAGGAACAATGGATCGAAATGCACAAGGACAGCACCCGGGACGGATTTGATTACTACTGTGTACAGATCCGAGTCGGGGCGGAGCCTTATGCCTATCTGTTTGCCGTACAGCAGGGGGATTCCACCTGCTATTACGCCAAATGCGGCGCGAGCTGGGAACCGGACCATCTTCACATGTTTACGATCTTTCCGGGATTTCATACGCCGGAATGGGCCAGAGGCGCTGTCATGTATCAGATCTTTACAGACCGCTTCCGGAACGGAGATCCTTCCAACGACGTGCTGACAGATGAGTATCAGTATAACAACCTTCATGCCCAAAGAGCGGAACACTGGGACCGCCTTCCGGATTATACAAAGCAGGATGTCGCGCATTTTTACGGCGGCGATCTGCAGGGCGTACTGGAAAAGCTGGATTATCTGCAGGAGCTGGGGGTTGAGGTCATTTATTTCAATCCGCTGTTCGTTTCTCCGTCCAATCACAAGTACGATGCGCAGGACTACGATTACATCGATCCGCATTTCGGCAGGATCGTAAAAGACGGCGGTCTGCTGCTGTCTCCGGATGATAAAGATAATACGCATGCGTCCCGGTATATACAGCGTGTAACGGAAAAACAGAATCTGGAAGCATCGAACGAACTGTTTATCCGTCTGGTGGAAGAAGCGCATATCCGCGGGATCCGCGTGATCCTGGACGGTGTGTTTAACCACTGCGGGTCGTTTCATAAATGGATGGACGCACAGCGTATCTATGAACACCGGCCGCGGTATGCCAAAGGTGCGTATGTGTCCGAGGACAGTCCGTACAGAGAGTTTTTTGATTTCGAAGAGGACAGCCGCTGGCCGTACAACGACCGGTATGACGGCTGGTGGGGATTCAAGACACTGCCGAAGCTCAACTACGAATCGTCCCTGAAGCTGGAAGAAGAGATCCTGCGGATCGGGCGCAAATGGGTCTCACCCCCGTATAATGCGGACGGTTGGAGGCTGGATGTTGCGGCAGATCTGGGACACTCGCAGGAGTTCAATCACAGTTTCTGGAAGACCTTCCGCAGGGAAGTCAAAAAGGCCAACCCGGATGCGCTCATTCTGGCAGAGCATTACGGGGATCCGGAAGCCTGGCTTCGCGGCGATGAGTGGGATACCGTCATGAATTATGATGCGTTCATGGAGCCTGTATCCTGGTTTTTCACCGGAATGGAAAAACACAGCGACTCCGTGAATGATGAACTGTACGGCAACGCGGAAGCGTTCCGCTATGCCATGTCCGTGCATATGGCCGTGTATCCGCTGCCGTCGCTTTTGACGGCCATGAACGAACTGGACAATCACGACCATTCCCGTTTTCTGACACGTACCAACCGGGTCGCGGGCCGCGTGGAAAAACTAGGCGCTGCGGCAGCGGACAAGGGAGTCGACAAAGCGGTGCTGCGGGAGGCCGTCATTCTCCAGATGACCTGGCCCGGAGCGCCGACCGTGTACTACGGAGACGAAGCCGGACTGTGCGGATTCACGGATCCGGACGACCGGCGTCCGTTCCCCTGGGGACAGGAAGACAAAAAACTGCAGGCGTTCTATAAAGCCGCGATCGCCATGCATAAAGCCTGTCCGGTGCTGCGCACGGGATCCACGATCCTGCTGTATCAGGCGCAGCATGTTCTGGGCTATGCACGGTTCAATGAAAAAGAACAGGTCCTGGTCTTTATCAACAACCGGAAGGAAGCCTGTGACCTGGAAGCACCGGTCTGGCCGACCGGCATATCCCGGCAGAAAGAGACCGTGCATCTGAAACAGATCTTTAAGAGTACCGCAAAAGGTTTTTCTGAGAATCCGGAAAACCATACGGTCTATTATGGTATGCTCGGTCTGCATCTGAAACCGCAGAGCGCACTCGTGCTGCACGGCAGGTTACGCTCCGGAAATATAAAGTAACGATCATACAGAGGTGCCGTTTGTGACAGAGGTAGAAGTCAGAGAACTCAGAAAAGAATATGACGGTCATGTGGCTGTAGACGGCCTGAGTTTTTCTATAGAAACCGGAAAGATCTACGGCTTTCTCGGCCCGAACGGGGCCGGGAAATCGACCACTATGAACATGATCACCGGCTGTCTGGCGCCGACGGAAGGTACGGTCCTGATCCAGGGGCACGATATTTACGAAGAACAGAAAGAAGCCAAGCGGCATATCGGGTATCTCCCGGAGATCCCGCCGCTTTATATGGATATGACGCCGGCGGAATATCTGCGGTTTGTATGCGAGATCAAGCATATTCCGGCAGCGGAACGCGCGTCTGCGATCGAGGATGTACTCTGCCGGACCGGAACCGAAGGCGTGAAGAACCGGCTGATCCGGCAGCTTTCCAAGGGATACCGCCAGCGGGTCGGCATTGCACAGGCACTGGTCGGCTATCCGGAGACGATCATTCTGGATGAACCGACCGTGGGACTGGATCCCCTGCAGATCATAGAGATCCGGGAACTGATCCGGGAGCTTGGGAAAAAGCATACGGTGCTGCTGTCCAGCCATATCCTGACGGAAGTCAGTGAGCTGTGCGACGAGGTGATCATCATTGCCGGCGGAAAGCTGATCGCGAGGGATACGCCGGAGCGGCTGGCAGCGCTTACCTCCGGAGGCATGCACCTGCATCTGTCCGTGCCCGGACCCGAAGAAAAGGTACAGGAGATCCTGCACTGTATTCCGGCTGTGCGCGAGATCACCTGTGCGGCAGGCGAAGAGGGAGAAACGGCTGTCTCGGTACTTGCATCGGAGGATTGCCGGAGTGATATCTTTTTCGC
>JAIKYQ010000078.1 GCA_024683035.1 Eubacterium sp. | reverse complement strand
TAAAGTGGAGCGACTCCGGCACGGTGATATGCAGGGCGGCGAAGCGGTCGCAGCTCAGGGGTATGCGGGAGAGCAGCAGCATCACCGCGGAAGCGATGATCGTGAACAGCAGGGCGACAGCCAGATAGCCGGCTGCGCAGGCCAGGCCTGCCGTCATGACCAGGAAGATCGCGGAAATGTCCCGCGCCTTTCCGGCGGCCGAACGGAAACGGACCAGGGAAAAGGCACCTGCCACAGCGACGCCGGTCCCCACATTGCCGTTGACCATCAGGATCACGGTCGTGACGATGATCGGCAGTACGACCAGCGAGATCAGGAAACTGCGGCTGGCTGTGCTTTCACGGCTCAGGGCAAGTGCCGCGACGGTGCCGCACAGCCCGGCAAAGAGCAGGCAGAGCATATAGGAGCCGATTGAGAAGCCGCCGGCCAGGGCTGAACTAAAGATTGACGACATGTTTTATTCCTCCTTGTATTGTGACAACAGGATGTTTCTTTTCCTGCAGGGTGCGGGTGTAGGCGGTGCCATATTTGGAAAAGCGGCCCGGAAGGATGCCTTCCGCGTCCAGCGCCTCTGCCAGCCACAGGGGCATCGCGCCGGCCGTTTTGATCTCCAGGAGCAGTGTCTGCTCCGGCAGCAGCACGATCCCGGCAGAGCCGCGGTCCAGGCGCAGTTCGTTTTCGCGGCAGCGGATATTCCGGTCGAAGGTCAGGCGGAGATCAGGATGCGCTTCGTCAAACCAGGCCTCCCGCTCACAGGCGATCATCATCGCGGGCTTCAGCCCTCCGTACAGGCGCATAGCCCAGTCGATCTCAGACATGATCTGACTTTCGAAAGGTTTGCTTCCCTGCTCCAGATACCGCACGGCTTCCGCAAGGGTCATGGCGGCCCGTCGTTTGTATACCACGCCGTCAAACTTTTTCTTGAGTTCCAGGAACACCGTGGACGAAGCTTCCGCCGTCCCGTAGCTGCGGAGGCGGAGTTTTTCTTTATAATCCACTGCCTCGATGGAATTTCGTATAAGGCGGTGATCCGGTGTGTCCAGATAAAGGCTCAGCACCGTGCTCCGGCCGTATGCGTCCGGTATCAGATGGGAACCGATCCGGCAAAGCAGCGCGTCGTATTGTTTTTCGGAGAGCAGGTATTTCTTTTCTATTCTTTTGAAGATGCAGGTCGCAGCCATATGACGTCTCCTCCCTTCTTTCAGTGCCCATCATAGGCGCGGAAACTAAAACCAACTTTAAATCAACACAAAGTTCTGACCAGATGGCAGCTTAAAACAGCATAGAGTTCTGACCGGATGGCAGCTTAAAACAGCATAAATGTTACCGGCCGGATTGATTTCCGTTCAAAGCAGGGAGAAAACATAAAGAAACCAGGCTGCTTCCGGAGGATGGAAACAGCCTGGCCATGGGTGGAACTATAGTAGAGGAGACTTAGGTTGTCCCCTTATACTCCAGACAGAGCATCGTCAGATCATCAAACTGTTCTGCTTCTTTAACGAAGTCATCCACGGCTTTCCGGACATTCGCCAGGATCGTTTCCGGGGATGCGTTCGGATCGGTGTTCAGTGCGTCGGTCAGCCGGTCCGTCCCGAACAGCTCCAGGGCGGAATCGGCGGCCTCTGTAACGCCGTCGGTATACAGGAACAGTTTGTCGCCGGGCTGCAGCTGGATCTCATATTCTTTATATTTCATATCCGGCATGCCGCCGATGACGAAGCCGTGTTTGTCTTTATAGAGGGCAAACGGACCGCCGCCCTGCCGCAGGACCGGGTATTCATGGCCGGCGTTGGCGGCTGTCAGCTTTCCGGTGGAGATTTCCAGGATGCCGAGCCAGACCGTGACGAACATCTCCGTTGTATTTCCGGAAGAGAGTCCCGTATTGGTCTTTTCCAGGATTTCTTCAGGGGATTTCCCGAGCATGGCGCAGCTCTGCACAATAACCTTGGAGATCATCATAAAGAGGGCAGCCGGGATCCCCTTGCCGCTGACGTCCGCCATCACTACGCAGAGGTGGTCGTCGTCGATCAGGAAGAAGTCATAGAAATCTCCGCCCACTTCCTTGGCCGGCGTCATGGACGCGTAAATATCGAATTCGTGCCGGTCGGGGAAGGCAGGGAAGGTGCCGGGCAGCATACTGGTCTGGATCCGGTTGGCCATATGCAGCTCCGTGGTGATGCGCGCCCGTTCCGCCTCTTCCCGGTTTTTCTCTTCGAGTGCCTTCATTTTCCCCTGGATATACCGGCGGATGATAAGGTGCAGAAGAGCGATCGTGGCCAGAATGAGGGCCACATAGAACCAGGCATGCTCGTAAAAGGCCCTTTCCTTCACAATCTCCACAGAGATCTCTTTGGAAACATGCGTCAGCGGATCCTCCAGCTGCAGGTGGAAATGATAAGTTCCGCCGGCCAGGTTTGTATAGCTGATCGAATCCAGGTCGTCGCGGTCCACGGGCACGTCTTCTTCGTCAAATCCGTCCAGACGGTAGGAGATGTGCGGCGTCATCAGAGAGTAGGTGTATACAAAGGCCTGGATGACGATCTTTTTGACATGGGCGGGAACACGGAAATTGCCGTTTTCATCCGGGTAGATCTGGTCGTTGTCCGCATCGATAAACGGAATGGCCGCTTTCAGTTCGCTGACAGACTGGTAGGCGGCATCGATATTCACACGGGCCACCCCGGTGTTGCCGGCGATGTAAAGGAGTCCGTCTTCGCTCAGGGCGCTGTAGGAATTGGCGGTGGCAATGCAGGGAAGCCCGTTCTCTACGCTGTAATGCACAGGTGTAATGGGACCGCCGGAGAGCAGTTCTTCCGTCGGAAGGGTATACAGCCCGTTGCTGCTCAGGACCCAGAGCTCGTCTTTCTTGTTTTCATACAGGTCAAAATTGTTCGTGAACGGGAACTGATCCAGCGTCTTCACCTGGTAGTCCTCGTCCATATAGGCCAACGAATTGCCGGTGACGATCCAGAAAAGATGCCGCTTCGGGTCCGGCTTGATGCGCATCACGACCCCGGACTTCAGGCCTTCTTCGGTTCCTCTGTGCTGTACGCCGTTCTCTCCGATGATATAGATACCGTCGCCGTCCGAGCCGCAGAGGATATCCCCGTTCGGACTCTCGCAGACCGTGAGGATCTCCGGGTTGTCCAGCCCTTCATTCTGTCCGTACGTGGCGGTAATGCGGCCGTTTTCAATCACATGGACGCCGCCGGAAACAGCCACCAGGAACCGGTCTTCGTCTGTTTCATACACCACGCGCACATAATCCGACAACAGCCCGTCTTTGGTGGTATATTTCCGCAGGTTCCCGTGGTCGTAGCAGAGCAGTCCCTGCGTCCGCCAGGTAGAGATCCAGAGCCGGTCCTGACTGTCGCGGATGATCGAGCGGATCCGGACATCCTCCAGCAGGTCCAGCAGATCCGTAGCTGCCAGGGCATTGCCGCTGGCCGTTTTCGCACTCGTCAGGGGAACAGAGGGAACCACGCCTTCCTCATCCAGGACGATCAGGCCGGAGTCGGTACCGACGAACAGCTGGTCCTGATACAGGCAGGTGGTATTGACGACTCTTTCCGATAAGTCATAACGGGAGAACAGATCGGTAAACCGGTTGGGTACGATCTTCATGATACCCTGGCGCGAAGACGTGAACCAGAGATTTCCGTCGTAGTCGGTGATGACATGTTCGACCGCGTTGTGAAGGGGGAGCTTTTCCAGAGAGTGGAAGCCGTCCTCCGTTTTAATGCCGATCCCGTTCCGGGCGCCGATCCAGAGGTTGCCGTTCAGATACGCAAAGCAGTTGACAGAGGTGAGCGGGGAAATATCGAACCGTTCCTCTACTTCAAAATGCTCGGCGAGACGGCCGTAGGCCACGACCGAGTCATCCGTTTCAATGTAAACGTAGCCGGGATTATTTGGATCCGGAAAAAGAGAATTGACGCTGTCGTTTTTGAAATCTTCGTGACGGTAAAAAGCAGTCAGCCGGCCATACTGCACGGTAAAAATATCGCCGGCATTGGTCAGGCCGTACAGAAGATCGTCTTCGGTCATCCAGAGGCCGCGTATGAAGACCTCCTGCGTGATCGGATCATCCAGAGAATACAGGGTTCCGTCCGGTTCGAAGACGGACAGGCCATGCGTGGTCGCAAAGTAGAGAACCCCGCTGCTGTCTTCCACAATGGCGCGGACGGAGTCAGACCCCAGGCCGTCTTCTGTGTTCCAGAATTGCAGCATGCCGTCTTCCAGGAGCGCGACGCCGCTGTCGTTTGTGCCGATCCACAGCCGGCCGCGGCTGTCCACATGCAGGCACTTTACACTGGTGATGCCGGTGGA
>JAIKYQ010000049.1 GCA_024683035.1 Eubacterium sp. | reverse complement strand
ATGATCGGTCTGTGCGTATACTTCCGGATCATGTCTCTTGATCCAGAGCGTTTTGGGAACCAGCCACTCGCAGGAAACCGCTCCGCCGCAATGCTGCAGCATGGGATGCCCGGTCGCGTTGATCGCCTTCATTTCTTCTTTGCTGCGGGCATCCATCCACATGATGGCCGGCATCAGTGGTGTACCGTCGTCCTTCACGGGGATCGTAGTAGATGAAGTGGCGCAGACCGCGCCGGAGATGATGGACTGCTTCTGTTCCGCCGTCAGTCCCCGGCAGCATTCCTCCATCGCTTCGAGAATACTCTCCCACCAGTGCATCGGGCTCTGTTCTACCCAGCCCAGATGCGGATAGGAAGTATCCCATTTCTTTTCGCAGGAGGAACAGATCTTTCCCTTTGCATCGCAAACAGCTACCCGAACTCCCTGTGTGCCCGTATCAATACCCAGAAATAACGCTTCCAAAACGAACTCCTTTATGTTGTGACAGCTGTCAGAATGTAACCGTTTTCACACTCTTAAAAAAAAATAAATTCATGAAATATTTTACTGTACCCTCTATCAAATGTCAACGAATCTGCCAAAACAGAAGCGAATTATTGACAATATTTCTTGCATTTTGTGCAATATATTACTTTTGTGCATAAAAAGAAAGAGGACCGGCTTTACAGCCGATCCCCGCTTCTCACATGCAATATTCCGGATTGCTCAGGCCTCTTCCATATTGATGACCTGGCGCTTGTTGTAAGTACCACAAGCCTTGCAGACACGATGCGGCATTGTCAACGCTCCGCATTTGCTGCACTTCACCAGATTCGGCACGCTCATCTTCCAGTTTGCACGACGTTTGTCACGATGTGATTTCGAGCTTTTATTTTTTGGACAGATGGACATGATTCACACCTCCCTTATCTATTCCTGTACATTTACTCAGACCAGAAGATTATACATGTCCTCTGCGTATCCTGTCAAGGAAAATCTTTACGGATTCTGATTCAAAAACGTTTATTTCTGCGCCTGGATGACGGCTACCGTATCACGGCAGATCGCCAGCTCTTCATTCGTCGGAATGACGCAGACAGCGACTTTGGAATCGTCCGTGGAAATCTTCACGTTTTCGCCGCGGAGTTTGTTCTTCTCCGGATCGAGTTCGATCCCGAGATAGCCGAGATATTCCACGATGCCGGCACGTGTGGCGGCGTCGTTTTCACCGATGCCGGCGGTAAATGCGATCGCATCGACGCCGTTCATGGCTGCCGCATAGGCACCGATCGTCTTGGCAACACGGTACCGGAAGATCTCCAGAGCCACTTCGGCATCATGGTTGCCGGATTCCGCCGCTTCGCCCAGGTCACGGAAGTCACTGGACAGGCCGCGGGAAACACCGAAGACACCGGATTTCTTGTTCAGAATGTTGATGACTTTCGCCGCGCCGATCTCCAGTTTGTTCCCCAGGAATTCCACGATCGACGGATCCAGGTCGCCGGAGCGTGTGCCCATCGCCAGGCCGGCCAGCGGGGTCAGGCCCATGCTGGTGTCCACACACTTGCCGTTTACGACTGCGCTGATGGAAGCGCCGTTGCCCAGATGGCAGATGATCTCTTTGCTGTTGTCCAGATCCATGCCGAGGAATTTGGCCATTTCTTTGGAAACAAAGCTGTGGGAGGTTCCGTGGAAACCGTATTTGCGGATATGATATTTCTCATAGTACTCCACCGGGATCGCATACAGAAATGCCTTCTCGGGCATGGTCTGATGGAACGCGGTATCAAAGCAGCCGACCATCGGCACGTTGGGCATCAGCTCACGGCAGACATTGATGCCGATGAGGTTTGCCGGATTGTGCAGCGGAGCCAGGTCAGAGCATTCTTCCACGGCCTTGATCATCGCATCGTCGACCAGTGCGGAACCGGAGAATTTCTCGCCGCCATGGACCACACGGTGTCCGACTGCATCGATCTCGGACAGATCGGAGATCACGCCTGTCTTCGGATTCTGCAGGGCATCCAGCACAAGCCCGATGGCTTCTTTGTGCGTAGGCATGGCCGCTTCGGTCGTTTCCTTCTCTTCGCCGGCTTTCTGATAGACCAGTCTGCCGTCGATGCCGATCCGTTCGCAGAGACCCTTTGCCAGAACCTGCTCGGTATCGGAGTCGATGACCTGGTATTTCAGGGAAGAACTGCCGCAGTTGATAACCAGTACTTTCATATTTTATTCCTCCTGCTATGCATATTTTTTTCAGGGCACATACTGTGTTTAGTATAGTACGTACGGTATTTCACCGCAAGAGAAGTTAAAAAAATAACGGTTGAAATCCATTATTCATCTGCTAGAATCGGTATTATGAAAACGATCGCGATCATTGCCGAATTCAATCCGCTGCACAACGG
>JAIKYQ010000223.1 GCA_024683035.1 Eubacterium sp. | reverse complement strand
GCCTTCTGCTGTGCCAGTGTTCCCTGCTGCTCTGCTATCTGCTGCAGCTGCGTCTGCACTTCTGCGGTCTGCTGTCCGGCAGCCGCTGCCTGCTGCCCGGCCGCTTCCGCCTGCTGCCGTAAAGCTGCCAGATTCTGCTGTGCCGCCTCGATCTCTTCTGCCGGAGCTCCTTTATTCTGCAGATCAGTAACTGCTGCTTCTGCCGCTGCCACGGCACTCTGCAGCCCGGCCAGCGCTTCCTCTGCCGCTGCCTGCGCAGTCTGCAGGCCTGCCAGCGCCTCCTCCGCCTGCTGCCGGGCAGTTTCCAGCGGCTCTGCCGCAACAGCGATGCCGGCCAGCCCTTCTTCCAGCTGCTGTATCCCGGAGTCCGCCTGCGCGATCCCGCTCTCCAGCTGCTCTTTCCCTGCGGAAATCTCCGCCCGGGCTGCCGCAAACTGTTCCTGGGTTTCCGTTTTTTTCTGTTCCAGTTCTTCACGGCCGGCGGCCAGCTTTTGCTCTCCTTCTTCGATCTGCGGCCACGCTTCCGCTTCTTTCTGCTGCAGTTCGGCATCGGCCTGATCGAGCTGCTGTCTCTGTGTATTGAGCTGCTGCCAGGCTGCCGCCAGCTGCGACTCCGCCAGCTGTTCCTGTGCATTCAGCTCGGTCTCGCCTTCTTCCAGCTCTTTTTTGCCGTCTGAAAGCTGCTTTTCACCATCCTTCAGTTCCGCCTCCGCGTCGGCCAGTTCTTTCAGCAGTGTTTTTTCCCCGTCCTCCAGCTCCGCACGGGCATCGGCCAGTTCTTCCTGCGCTTCTTCTTCTGCCTCTTCAATTTTTTCCCGGGCATCGCCCGTAACTTCGTCATAACGGGCCCGTTCCCGGTCTTCCATGATTTCCGACTCAATCTGTTTTTTTACACGATCCGCAAGATCCTTGTAGCTGTCATCATAACAAAAGGCCGTTTCTGCATCGGCAAGCCGGATCCAGATGACCGCATACAGATCGGTATCAAACGCTTCCGGCAGAACAAAAACCGAATCCGTATTAGTGGAAGCACTCCGGAAAGAGACTGTTCCGGAAGCCGTATTGTTGACTTCCATAGGGTCCGTCACAGCGCCGACGATCCGAAAGGCAGTGTGCTGCAGCGCTGAGCCCGGCTCTTCAAAAACGATCTCTCCCTCTTTGTCTTCTTTTTCTTCACGGACGGTGAGCCGGTCCCCCAGCTTTACGCCGTTGTCATCCAGAAACTTCTGCGTGACAGCTATTTCATCCGGTTTTTCCGGCAGCCGTCCGTCCAGAAGATACGGACAGTTGAACGATTCCTGCAATTCCTGAAACGTTACGGATACCGTCGAATCTCCCGCCTGCACATCGACTGTTTCCATCCAGCCGCCTTCTGCCAGCGCTACGCCCGGCACGCCTGAAACCGCCGTCACATCGTCTTCCGTCAGGCCCAGTGTAGACATGATCCGGAGATCAAACAGTTTCTGCGAATCAAAAAAACGATCTCCGGATCGCCGCAGATCTTCACAGGCCGCTTCCAGGCCGGAAAACATCGCAACCCCCAGGATCGTGATGATCACGATCGCCAGGAATCGCCGCATGCTTTTTCGTATGGTTCTGAAAATATCTTTTCCGTATGGTTTCATGGATGCTGATCACCATTCGATCTCTGCGATCGGCACAGGTTCGGCATTCTGCTCCATACCGGTCACTTCTCCGCTCCGGAACCGGATCACTCGGTCTGCCATCGGGGCCAGGGCTGTATTATGTGTGATGACCAGGACTGTCATGCCGCCGCGGCGGCTGGTATCCTGCAGCAGCTGCAGGATCTGCTTGCCCGTCTGGTAATCCAGTGCGCCCGTGGGCTCGTCGCAGAGCAGCAGTTTCGGATTCTTTGCCAATGCCCGTGCAATGGATACCCTCTGCTGCTCTCCGCCGGAAAGCTGTGCGGGAAAATGATCCAGGCGTCCGCCAAGGCCGACTTCTTCCAGCACAGTCTTCGCATCCAATGCGTTCCCGCAAAGCTGCGCCGCTATCTCCACATTTTCCAATGCCGTCAGATTGGGGATCAGATTATAGAATTGAAAGACAAACCCGATATCCGCGCGCCGATAGCGGATCAGGTCTTTTCCTCGAAGGGAAGTGATCTCTCTGCCATCCACAAATATCCTGCCGGAGGTGGCCGTATCCATCCCTCCGAGGATATTCAGCGCTGTTGTTTTGCCGGCGCCGGAGGCACCCAGTATAACGGCCAGTTCTCCTTTTTCCACCGAAAAAGAAGCATCCCGGAGCGCCAGCACGGCTGTTTCGCCGGTCTGATACTTTTTTGTGATATGCTCGAATGCAATATAGGGCATACTACATCCTCTGGATCGTCTTTTGGACCAATTTTCGGAAAACCGGTCCTGTCCGCTTCGTTGCCGTCTGTACTTCCTCATGAGAAAGCGGTGCAGCGGAAATGCCGGCGGCCAGGTTGGACACACAGGATACACCGCAGACGCGCATACCGGCATGAACGGCTGCGATCGCTTCCACACAGGTACTCATACCCACGGCATCTGCGCCCAGCGTACGGTACATGCGGATCTCGGCAGGCGATTCATACTGCGGCCCTGTCGTCTGCAAATAGATCCCTTCCTGCAGACGGATCCCTTCCTCTGCTGCCGTTTTCCGGAACAATTCCTGCAGGGCAGGATCATAGATATAACTCATATCCGGAAAACGTGTTCCCAGCGACTCTGCATTCGGCCCGAGCAGCGGGGTAGGCACAAAGCTTGCAATCTGATCCGTC
>JAIKYQ010000215.1 GCA_024683035.1 Eubacterium sp. | reverse complement strand
TCACTTCATTCCGAGAGCAAATCATACCATATTCTTATACGGATTTCCACTATTATAAATTCCTGATCAGGACAATTTCGCTAAGAAACAGTATTCCTGCTGACCGTCTACAGCACTTTCGACAGGAAATCCTGCAGCCGTTTATCCTGCGGATGAGAGAAGAATTCCTCCGGCGTGTTTTCTTCCTTGATCAGGCCCTCGTCCACAAACAGGACCCGGGTGCCCACTTCCCGCGCAAACCCCATCTCGTGCGTGACCACCGCCATGGTCATGCCGTCTTCGGCCAGTTCTTTCATAACCTCCAGAACCTCTCCGACCATTTCCGGATCCAGCGCACTGGTGGGTTCGTCAAACAGCATCATTTTGGGATTCATGGCCAGGGCACGCACAATGGCGATGCGCTGTTTCTGCCCGCCGGAAAGAGAAGCTGGATATGCATCGGCTTTGTCCAGAAGGCCGACACGGGTCAGCAGCCTGGTTGCCGTTTCATCTGCCTCCTCCTGCTTCATGAGCCCGGTACGGACCGGTGCGATCGTGATATTGCGGCGCACGGTCATGTTCGGGAACAGGTTGAAATGCTGGAATACCATCCCCATCCGGCACCGGATCTTATTGATATCCACATCCGGCGAGGTGATCTCTTCACCCTCGAACCAGATCTTTCCCTCCGTCGGGATCTCGAGCAGGTTCATACAACGCAGAAAAGTAGATTTCCCCGATCCGGAAGGACCGATGATGACGACCTTTTCTCCTTCGCTGATACTGACGGAAATGTCCCGCAGCACGAGGTTTTCGCCGAAGCTTTTTGACAGATGCTCGATCCGGATCAGTTCTTTATCGTCTTTCACTTCTGCGCAGCCTCCTCTCCAGTATTCCAAGCAGCTTCGTAAGGATCAGGACCACCACCAGATACATGATCGCGATCCCGATGAACGGCATAAAGGCCTGATAGGTCTTTGCCTGGATCTGGATTGCGACTTTTGTCAGGTCTGTCAGCCCGATCACCGTCACAAGCGACGTGTCCTTAAAAAGCGTGATCAGTTCGTTTCCCAGCGCAGGCAGGATATTCTTGATCGCCTGCGGAATGATAATATCCTTCATGACCGTTGCATAGGTCATGCCCAGCGAACGTCCGGCTTCCATCTGGCCAGGATCGATCGACATGATGCCGCTTCGGATCGTTTCGGCCGTATAGGCACCGGAGTTGATGCCCAGCGAAAGGATCGCCACACCCACCAGGTTGCGGCTGGCACTGAAAATGACAAATCCCATGATCAGAAGCTGGACCATCATCGGGGTACCCCGGATGATCGTAATATAGATCTCGCAGATCTTATTCAGGATTCCCAGACCGGCCTTCTCCTGACCGGCACGCTGCTGATCATGAAGCGTCCGGACGATGGCTACCAGGATACCCAGTATGATACCCAGCGCCAGAGCCCCCAGCGTAACCGTAAAGGAAACGCCCAGTCCTTCCAGATAGCGTTTCCACCGGTCTGCTTCAATAAAACTTTGATAAAACTGATCGATCAACCCAGACACATTCTCTCTCCTGTAACTCTACTATTCGCATATATGAAAACTGCCGGCCGGATTACGGATCCGACCGGGCAGCTATACACCGGAAACGATTATTCCGCGTTGATGTACTTTTCAATGATGGTCTGCACGGTACCGTCTTCGATCAGCTCATTGAGCGCGCCGTTGACAGCGTCCAGAAGAGCGTTGTTCTCTTTGGAAATACCGATGGCATAGTCTTCGGTAACATATTCGGTATCCAGAATGCTCAGTCCTTCATTGGCCGCTACAAACTGTTTTGCCGGCTCACTGTCAATAACGATGCAGTCTACCTTGCCGGCCAGCAGCGCCTGGATGGCTGTGGCACCGTTGGTATAGGCAACCACGGCATCCTCACCGTAGTCATCCGAGCAATAGATATAACCGGTCGTCGCTTCCTGGCATCCGATCAGGATATCGCTGCTCAGATCATCCACGCTCTGGATTTCCGAACCTTCCGGAACAATGATCACCTGTACGCCGGTAGCATAGGAATCGGTGAAGTCAATGTTCTTTTTCCGCTCTTCGTTCACGGTCAGACCGGCCATCGCGATATCCGCTTTGCCGGACTGCACGGCAGCGATAACAGATGAGAAATCCATATCATCGACTACCAGCTCCAGGCCGAGCTTTTCGGCGATCGCCGTAGCGATTTCCACGTCAATACCTTCAAAACCGCCGGCATCGTCCGTCATTTCATAAGGCGGGAATGCAGCGTTGGTTGCCATGTGCAGTTCGCCTTCTTCTACCGTCGTAACACCAGCTTCTTCTGCCGCCACGGTCATGCCGCCGAAGACTGTCAGAGTCATGAGCGCAGCCGCCATCATCATAGCGATTCTCTTTTTCATATCTCTCTCCTTTTTATGCATAAAAATAAATAAATATTCGTTCCATATTGTAGGGCAGTCTACTGGGAATTGCAAGTATTTCTTTACTTGTTTTCCGTATCCTGTTTTTATGGTATACTGAATCCGCTGTAACATCCGCCCGCAAAACGCGGGCATATTACGCCATATAACGCCGAAAACCGGGAGTGGAAGGAGCCCTGCCTGTGACTGACTCGCCGTTTACATTATATAAACTGATCGTACTCTATGCTCTGGAAAAAACATCCGGTCCTCTGACCAACGCGCAGTTATCCGACATCTTTCTGAGCCATAACTACACTTCCTATTTTCATCTGCAGGAGGTTCTTTCGGATATGCTGGAAACCGGTCTGATCTCCTCGCAGGCCCTGCATCACAATATGACCTGCTATGCCCTGACCGATAAAGGAAGATCCACCATCGAGTACTTCTACAACGATATTTCCCCGGCCATACGGGAAGAGATCACAGTTTACCTGAAAGAGCATGCCCGGGACATCCGGAACACTTCCCGGATCACGGCCGATTATCAGAAGACCGCTGCGCAGGATTATCTGGTACACTGCCGCGTCCAGGAAAAAGAGGCGCTGCTGATGGACCTTCAGATCACGGTTCCGACCGAGTCCGCCGCCCTGACTATGGCTGAAAACTGGCGGAAAAACAGCCCGGAAATCTATGATACACTTATGAAAGCACTGCTGTCCGATTAGAAAGACAGCTGTCCGATTAAGAACACTGCTGTCCGGTCAGGCCCGCGCAAACAAGAAAGCCGATACACGTTTTACCGTGCATCGGCTTTCTTTTACTTCGCGTAATCAGTTACGCGGCTTTCCCGAATTACATTAACTTTGATCTGTCCCGGATACTGCAGGGTTTCTTCGATCCTCTTGGATATGTCTCTTGCCATGAGAACCATTTCTGCATCCGATACCTTTTCCGGAACAACCATGACCCGTACTTCACGTCCGGCTTGAATAGCGAATGATTTGTCTACTCCCTGGAAGGAGTTCGTAATTTCCTCTAAATCCCTTAATCTGTTGGTATAGGTTTCCAGTGTTTCTCTTCTGGCGCCCGGTCTGGCAGCGGAGATGGCATCCGCCGCCTGCACGATGCAGGCGATCAGTGTCTGCGCTTCCACATCGCCGTGATGCGCTTCCACTGCATTGACTACGATTCCGGGTTCCTTATACTTCCGGCAAAGATCTGCGCCGATCTGAATATGAGATCCTTCCACCTCGTGGTCGATCGATTTGCCGATATCATGCAGCAGTCCGGCCCGTTTCGCCATGCGTATATCCACGCCGACTTCTCCGGCCAGCAGACCGGCAAGCTGGGCTACCTCGATCGAATGCTTCAGAGCATTCTGGCCGTAACTGGTCCGGTAGATCATACGGCCCAGCAGTTTGACAAGTTCCGGATGGATCCCATGGACACCGACATCGATCAGAGCCGCTTCACCGGCTTCCTTGATCTTGCTGTCCACTTCCTTCCGTGCTTTTTCAACCGTTTCTTCAATACGTGCCGGATGGATACGCCCATCGATGATCAGCTTTTCCAGTGAGATCCGGGCCACTTCCCGGCGGATCGGATCGAAGGAAGAAAGCACGACCGCTTCCGGTGTGTCGTCGATGATCAGATCCACGCCCGTAGCCTGCTCCAGCGCACGGATATTCCGGCCTTCACGACCGATGATCCGGCCTTTCATATCGTCACTGGGAAGCTCTACTACCGAGATGGTTGACTCACCCACATGGTCCACCGCACATTTCTGTATGGCTGTGACCACGTATTCCTGTGCTTTCTTGTCTGCTTCTTCTCTGGCGCGTGACTCGTACTCCTTGTACAGCCTCGCCGCATCGATCTTTACTTCGTCTTCAACAGATTGTAATAGGAATTGTTTCGCTTCTTCGGAGGTCATGCCGGAAACTTTTTCCAGCTCCTGTACGCGCCTTTCATGTAATTCTTCTGCCTGTTTTTCACGTTTCTTGACTTCATTTTCTTTCGCTGTCAGGTTGTTTTCGCGTCTTTCCAGCGCATCGGCCTTCTTGTCTACAGCCTCTTCTTTGGAAAGGACACGTCTCTCATACTTCTGCAGTTCGGCACGTCTTTCACGATGCTCTTTTTCATGCTCATTTTTAAGCTTCAGAGTCTCCTCTTTCGCTTCCAGCATGGCTTCCCGCTTTTTGGTCTCAGCAGTTTTTATTGCCTCGTCAATGATGCTTCTTGCCTTTTCTTCCGCTGTGCCCACTTTCTCGGCATCCTGCTTCATTTTTTTGGCTACCGCATTTTTTCCCGCAATCGGAACCGCAATAAGCAGAGTTACAACCACAGCAATGACCGCAATGATCACATCCAGTAATATCGGGTTCATTACAGGTGTACCTCCTTATTTAATTGTCATAGTGCATAATTACAAATAGTTATTATAAGGCAACATGCCGAACTTTGCAATAACCATTCTTGTCCGATTCCCGATCATTTACAGGGTTTTTTCCTCATACCTGCGCATCTGTTTCCAGATTTCAGACACGGCAAAACCCTTGCCTGCCAGATAGCGGAGCTGCCGGTTCCGTTCCTTTTCTTCCAGCACGTGCGGATCCCCGGCCCGTTTGCAGAGGAGATCATATATGACCTCTCCCTCTCCGGCTTCCTCTCCGGCAAACGCCTCGTCGATCCATTCCGCCGCGACGCCTTTTTCCAGGAGTTCTCTGCGGATCAGGGAACAGCTCTTCTTCTGCTGCTGGCTGTGCAGATAGACTTCCGCATAGTTCCGGTCGTTCAGGTAACCAAACGAACGGACATAGGCGATGGCTTCTTCTTCCGCCTCCTCGCTGAAACCTTTTTCCTGCAGTCTGTGCCGGAGTTCTTTTTCTGTTCGCTGACGGCAAAGCAAAAGCTGCATCGCCGCGGATACAGCTTTTTTGTTTTCCTGTTCGTTTGTGTATTCCTGCCTGTTCACAGGATCCCTCCGTGCTCTTCTCCGGCTTCCGGCCCGCCGTTCTTCGGAGCCAGTCCGTGAGCGATCCGCACTTTGGCATCCAGCTCAGCCAGGACCTCCGGATGTTCGGCCAGATACAGCTTGGCATTTTCCCGGCCCTGCCCGATCTTTTCACCTTCATAGGCATACCAGGCGCCGCTCTTCTGGATGATCCCCTTTTCTGCAGCCAGATCCAGCACATCGCCTTCTACCGATATGCCCTTGCCGAACATGATATCGAAATGTGCTTCTTTGAAAGGCGGAGCCACTTTGTTCTTGACCACTTTGACACGCGTATGGTTGCCGACAACCTCGCCCCCCTGCTTCAGAGACTCCACGCGCCGGACATCCAGACGGACCGAGGCATAGAATTTCAGGGCACGGCCGCCGGTCGTCGTTTCCGGATTTCCGAACATGATCCCGACTTTCTCACGCAGCTGGTTGATGAAGATCACCGTACAGTTGGTCTTGCTGATGGCCGCCGTCAGCTTCCGGCATGCCTGCGACATCATACGGGCATGCAGACCGACATGGGAGTCGCCCATATCGCCGTCGATCTCCGCCTTCGGAACCAGTGCTGCCACCGAGTCCACGATAATGATATCTACCGCACCGGAGCGGACCATGGTCTCCGTGATCTCCAGAGCCTGCTCGCCGCTGTCCGGCTGGGAAATGTACAGATTATCAATATCCACGCCGATATTCGCTGCATAGACCGGATCCAGCGCGTGTTCGGCATCGATAAAACCGGCAATGCCGCCCTGCCGCTGCACTTCCGCCACCATGTGCAGCGCCACAGTGGTTTTTCCCGAAGATTCGGGACCATATATTTCCACGATCCTTCCGCGCGGGATGCCGCCGACGCCGAGCGCCAGATCCAGGCTGAGCGAACCGGTGGAGATAGCCTCCACATTCAGGATCTCCGCCTGCTCTCCGAGCTTCATCACGGTTCCCTTGCCGAACTGTTTCTCGATCTGGCCCAGTGCCGCTTCCAGTGCCTTCTGTTTATCTTCGTTTGCCATATCATTTTTCCTTTCCGTAATACGAACATGTGTTCGCCTTGCATGTATACTATAATGCATACACACGTACTTGTCAACCGTTTCTTCTGTCGTTTCTTTTGAATTCAAACTGCCGTTAATCAGGGAAAATCCACGGCGAACGCCGCTTCTGATATGCACTGAAAATACCACCGCAGGACAGCGCTGTCAATCGTTATTTCACACTGAAAGCCACCATTGCCATCTTTTCAAACGGACGCATTCTTCGCGAATACAGAACCCCATCGCCGACAATCGGCTTATGGGGACCTGTATTCCGTCGGAATGCTGGCTTTCAAAACGCGGACAGCAGCCGGCGGCCGCATACTTTTACAAGCGCGCATTCTGAATGGAACGCAGCTGAGATCCGCGGCTTACGCAGACCAAGCGTACGGGATGAGAATGAATCGTTCATGAACATCCCGGACGCCTGGTCGAAGTTAGCTGCCAGCTCAGCGGAGTGTTTCAGGCAAGCGGTAAAAGTATGCGGCCGTCGGCTGCCTCACTTCGCAAAAGAACCTATAGATTTCAATACCCGATCAGCCAGTCATACAGCTCCTGATACTGCAGTGCCGAAGCGCCCCAGGAGAAATCCTGCTCCATGGCACGGTCGACGATCTTGTTCCACTGGCGTTTCTTATCATAGTACACCCGTTCCGCATACCGGATCGTGCCCAGCATCTCATGCGCATTGTAATTGGCAAACGAAAAGCCTGTCCCGGTATTCTCATATTCATTGAACGGCTGCACGGTATCCCGCAGTCCTCCGGTCTCCCGGACGATCGGGACGGTTCCGTAGCGCAGGCTCATCAGCTGGGAAAGACCGCAGGGCTCAAACAGCGACGGCATCAGGAACGCATCGCAGGAGCCGTAGATCTTGTGCGACAGGTCATTGGCATAGAAGATGCTGGCACTGACCTTCTTATCATATTTCCAGGCAAAATGCCGGAACATGTTTTCGTACTTAGGATCACCGGTCCCCAGGACAACCAGCTGGATGGTATCCTGACACAGCTCCTCCATCATATAGGCGATCAGGTCAAATCCCTTCTGGTCTGTCAGGCGGGAAACAACACCGATCATCATGACCTTCGGATCCTCCTCCAGCCCCAGTTCCTTCTGCAGGGCCAGTTTGTTCTTCACCTTTTCTTTACGCCAGTTCTTGCTGTTGAAATGATGCGGGATCAGAGGATCGGTTTCCGGATTGTACTCATCGTAATCGATCCCGTTCACGATCCCGCGCAGATCATGGGTCCGGGCACGCATCAGTCCGTCCAGTCCTTCGCCGTAGAACGGCATTTTGATCTCCTCTGCATAGGTTTTGCTGACCGTCGTGATGGCGTCTGCAAACACCAGGCCGCCTTTCAGATAATTGGCGTCCTTGTTGAACTCCAGTTTGTCAGAGGTGAAATAATAATCCGAAAGCCCGGTTATGCTCTTGATCGTGTCCTTATCCCAGATCCCCTGGAATTTCAGGTTGTGGATCGTCATGACACTTTTGATCCCGTGGAAGAATTCGTTGCCCTGGAAACGTTCGTGCAGATACACCGGCACAAGGCCTGTCTGCCAGTCATGGCAATGAATGATATCCGGATGGAAATTGATGATCGGAAGGACGGAAAGAACAGCTTTTGAGAAAAACGCGAACTTTTCCAGATCCCAGGGCATGCCGGCATAGATCTGATCCCCCGAAAAATGCTCTTCATTATCGATGAAGTAATACGTCACGCCTTCCCATTCCATACGGAAGATCCCCACGTACTGCTGCCGCCAGTTCAGATCCATGTAAAAATTGGTGACATACTGCATCTGCGAAGTGTATTTTTCCGGAATCACTTTATACTTCGGAAGAATGACCCGGCAGTCAAAATACTCTTTCTGATAACATTTCGGCAGGGAACCGACCACGTCGGCCAGACCGCCCGTTTTGATAAAGGGTACACACTCTGATGCCGCAAATAAAATCTGTTTCACGTTCTTCTCCTCTCTTGTCCCTCAGTGATTTCCAATAGATTCTTTTTCAGTTCAACCATCCGGTCACGCAGCTCGGCCGCCATTTCGAAATTCAGCTCCGCTGCTGCCGCCTTCATCTGCTTCTCTACCTTCTCGATCAGCTTTTCCAGTTCCTTCCGATCCATGGACTCCGGATCTTTTTCGAAACGTGCTTCCTCCTGAGCCACTTCGCGCGATACGCTGATCAGATCCCGCACCCCTTTTTCAATCGTCTTCGGGGTAATGTGATGCGCGGCATTATACGCTTCCTGCAGCTCCCGGCGGCGGGCTGTTTCCTGCATGGCGTTCCGCATGGAATCCGTGACCGTATCGGCATACATGATCACGTGCCCTTCCGCGTTGCGCGCCGCCCGGCCGATCGTCTGGATCAGCGAGACCTCTGACCGGAGAAAACCTTCTTTATCCGCATCCAGAATGGCCACCAGCGTGATCTCCGGAATATCCAGGCCTTCTCGCAGCAGGTTGATCCCGACCAGTACATCGAAGACATCCAGCCGCATATCCCGGATGATCCTGGCCCGTTCCAGCGCATCGATATCCGAATGCATGTAGTTCACACGGATACCGGCTTCTTTCATATAATCTGTCAGATCTTCCGCCATCCGCTTGGTCAGCGTCGTGACCAGCACTTTATGGCCGCCGGCCGTCTCTTTGCGGATCTCGCCGATCAGGTCGTCGATCTGTCCTTCCTGCGGCCGCACTTCCACCTTCGGATCCAGCAGCCCCGTCGGCCGGATGATCTGTTCCGCACGCAGAAGTTCATGCTCTGCCTCATAGTCGCCGGGCGTTGCCGATACAAACAGGATCTGGTCAATGCGTTCCTCAAACTCTCCGAAGGAAAGCGGCCGGTTGTCCAGCGCCGAAGGCAGGCGGAATCCGTAATCCACCAGCGTCGTCTTCCGGGAGCGGTCTCCCGCATACATGGCCCCGATCTGCGGGATCGTTTTGTGCGACTCATCGATGATGATCAGGAAATCATCCGGAAAGAAATCCATGAGTGTATAGGGCGGCTGCCCGGGCTGCAGACCGGACATATGCCGGGAATAGTTCTCGATCCCGGAACAGACCCCCGTCTCGCGCAGCATTTCTATATCGAAATTGGTGCGTTCTTCGATCCGCTGCGCCTCCAGCAGTTTGTCTTCCTGCTTGAAATAACGGATGCGTTCTTCCAGTTCTGCTTCGATCGCCCTGGTCGCCCGCCGGATCGTCTCTGCCGGCACCACGTAGTGCGATGCCGGATCGATATGCACAAAATTCAGGTCGGCCTTTTTCTTTCCTGTCAGCAGATCAATCTCGGAAATCCGGTCGATCTCATCCCCGAAGAACTCCACACGAACCGCTGTTTCGCTTTCTTCGGCCGGTACGATCTCCAGCACATCTCCGTGAACCCGGAACGTGCCCCTGTGAAAATCGATCTCATTGCGTTCATACTGGATATCGATCAGCTCGCGGATCACCTCGTCCCGGTCCTTCTGCATGCCGGGCCGCAGCGGTATGATCATTTCTTCATAATCCTTCGGGCTGCCCAGACCGTAAATGCAGGAAACACTGGATACCACGATCACGTCTTTCCGCTCGATCAGCGAAGACGTGGCGGAAAGCCGGAGCTTATCGATTTCTTCATTGCGGGAAGAGTCTTTGGCGATATATGTATCAGAAGAAGGCACATACGCCTCCGGCTGATAGTAATCGTAATAGGAGACGAAATACTCCACCGCGTTTTCAGGGAAAAACTCCTTAAATTCAGAGTACAGTTGTGCGGCCAGCGTCTTGTTATGGGCTATGACCAGCGTGGGTTTCTGCAGACGCTCGATCACATTGGCCATGGTGAATGTTTTACCGGAACCGGTCGATCCCAGAAGCGTCTGACACTGGTTTCCTTCGAGAAACCCGGCGGTCAGTTTTTCTATGGCCTGCGGCTGATCACCTGTCGGCTTATACTCTGCATGCAGCTTGAATTCCATAGTTAGATTATAAGGCATGCCCGACTGCCTGCGCAATACAAAAAGGATGCAGAAACGAGGCTGCCGCATCCGGAACGATCCGTGCGGCAGCCTCGTACAGGCGATCTTTATTTATCTGGTAATAATGTCGACCGGTACGTTGAAAATACGGGCGACTTTCAGGATCGTATCGATATGCCTGCCGGAGGCGGCAGCCATATGATGCGTCGGTCCGGCTTCACTCCAGCGGTCGCAGAACTCTCTGGCCCCACAAGTGAAACGCGTGCGCATGTTGGTATCTCCGAAGGTAAAGATCGGTCCCTCTTCGTTGATCCCTTCCGCCACGACGAATTTGAAATGTCCGTCCCTGTCCTGCGTGATCCCCAGGTACGTCACCGGGCCCAGATGCGGATAGAACTGGGTAAGATAGCCGCCGCCTGTCTTGCCGTGGAAAATGGGAACGATCTTCATCGTCGGTTTCTTCGCAGAGATATCCGCATCTCCGCTGCCCGAATGTCCGATGATACAGATATCCTCTTTGAAATCAATGGAATACATTTCCGAAAGCTGCCCCATGCCCGCGATCGTCTTCAGAATGCTCATGGCCATGGCAACCTTGATATCGCCTTCCACCGCACAGGCCACTCCCTGTTTGATCAGCATCGAGAAAGCCGGGATCAGCATGGAATCCAGCACACCGGCTTTGCCCTGCGCGAATCCGAAGTAATGCGAAGCAATAAAGGCAATTTTCTCGTCCTTTACCCACTGTTCAAACGCGACCACGTATTTTGCCATATCCCAGACTTTTTCCACGCTGCCGCCGCCCTCAATTTCAAAGGTATCCAGGATTTCCTGCGCCTTCGCCCGAATCGCTTCTTCGTCTTCGATATGATCGGCAATAGCCCACATTTCTTCCCAGTCAAACTGTTTGGTATAGAGCCACATACGGTGATACAGATTTGTCTCGTCTATATACAGATCCATCATACCCGGATAGGGACGGCCAATCTGCGCCAGGTTGGTATCCCGGAAGCGACGGCGGACCTGTGCTGCCCGGCACCAGTCTTCGATCTCGGCATCCACATGCGCATCCCCGCCTTCCACCACCCCGGTCAGGACGGCATGCCGTTTTCCGGCCCGCTCCAGATCGGCTACCATCTCTCCGACGGCACCGCAGGCGTAAAGCTCTCCCAGCCAGGTGGCCGTATCGGTGTTTTCATAGTCCGGTGCCAGCTTTTTCTGCAGATTGACCAGCACCACCGGCACATCCAGATCACGCACCGCCGGGAGCATGTTATAGGAAGTCGCATAGGTCAGCAGCTGCAGGATCACAAGATCTACATCCGCCGCACGGAATTTGTCTCCTGCCTCCATGGACTGTTCTTTTGTGGTCACAAGACCGCCGTCGATCAGTTCCACTGTATCCGGAATGCGCTTTTTAAATGCGGCATACTGCTGTTCGAATTCCGGCACCAGAGACGGAAACTGCGGCAGATATGCACCCAGGGCAATAGAAAACACACCGATCCTTGCTTTCGTTTCAACTAACATAGGCTACCTCCTTACGGCTTCATCAAAACATCTTCTATAAAACAGATCAGTCCCTCCGGCAGTTCAGCGGCTTCTGCAAGCCCTGTATCCCCGAGCTCGATCAGCTTGTTTTGCCCGTGATAATCACTTCCTGCCGTGATATACAGTTTCCGCTCCTCTGCGATCCGGATCACCGCACGGCGCAGCTTATCCGTAAATCCGGAATAGAACGCCTCCACCCCTTTGAGTCCGAAAGCCATCAGACGGTCAATCCGTTCCTCTAATTCTTCTCCCAGGATAAGCTGATCCCCGCTCCCGTACACCGGATGGGCCAGTACCGGTATGCCGCCGGAAGCCAGGATCCCCTCTATGGCCTGTTCCGGACGTACATAGGCATTTTTCAGATGCACTTTGTTGATGTAATCCTTGATGGCCTGTTCTTTTGTCTTTGTGTACCCGTAGCGGACCATCAGATTCCCGATATGCGGTTTGCCCGGATTATCCAGGGCCATCAGTTCCTTCAGCGCTTCTTCCGGAAACACAACACGGAAGGTATCTTTCAGAAAATCCAGACGCGCCTGCAGTTTTTTCATCCGGAGACTGTGCCCGTAGTTGACAACCTTGTTGATGCCTTCTGACGCCGGATCATATCCGTATCCCAGAATATGATACTTTCCTTCTTCGTCTTTACAGGAAAACTCAATGCCCGGAATAAAAAGCGGATCTCTTTCTGTCCGCAGATCCCGAATGATCCGGCAGCCTTTTACCGCGTCATGATCCGTGACGGAAAACATGGTAAACCCGGCTTCCCTGACCCTTTCCAGGATTTCCTGCGGCGTATCGGTACCGTCCGATATCGTCGTATGCATATGGAGATCAATATTTCTGTAATCGTCCAAAGTCCTTCTCGCTCCATTTGTTTTTCCGCTGCACAGCTGTTCCGTTTTTACATGCAAACACGTTACAGATCCGCTGCCGCCGGATATCCGTAGGCGCTTTCCGCCTTTTCCACAGCCCGTATGATGGCTTCGCTGACCACTTCCGCCGCCAGGATGCCGACAAGATCCTGATCTGCGCCGACTTCCCCGACAGAAACCGCATAAATGCTGTCGCCGTCCACCGAAGTGTGGACCGGACGGATGCTGCGGGCATACCCGTCCTGCGCCATACCGGCAATCTTGCATAACGGCGCTTTGTCAAAACAGGCATTCGTCAGGACGACCGCTACCGTCGTATTGCCGGTAAACCGGTTTTCTACGGCAGGTATACTGGCTTTCATGAAATCGGAGGTGCTGCGGAAAGCACTTTTATCCTCTGTCCGCAGACCGGCGATCTGCCGGCCGCATTTCCAGTCAAAAATGTCCCCCAGTGCATTGAGGACCACCACGGCCCCAACCTTCAGTTCCCCCAGCTGTACGGCATAGCTGCCGATCCCGGTTTTCATGCAGGTCTCCATGCCGGCAATCTTTCCCACCGTTGCACCGCAGCCGGCCCCGTAATTCCCGTCCCGGTAATTGGGTGCCTCCAGGGCCCGTCTGGCTGCCTCGTATCCCATGGCGGCATCCGGCCTTACAAAGGCATCTCCTACCGTCAGATCGAAAATATCCGACTGTACGACCAGCGGCACTCTGGTAACGGAAACATCATACCCGATCTGGCGCTCTTCCAGACAGGCCATCACGCCGTTTGCCGCTCCCAGTCCGTAGGCACTGCCTCCGGCAAGTACGATCCCGTGGATCACCTTTGCCGCCATCAGCGGATTCAGCAGCTGGCTTTCGCGTGATGCCGGCCCTCCTCCCCGTACATCCAGTCCGGCCCTCATGCCTTCCCGGGAAACAAACACGGTACAGCCGGTCCCGGCCTCCCGGTTTTCCGCCTGACCGATTCCTACGGGACCTATGCTCGTTACCGGAATTTCACACATACCTGCTCTCTTTCCTTCCTTCTACTGACAAAACCGACTCTACGGCTATTATACCGTATCCCGGTTTTCTGTGCTATCCGCTTTCGCATCATCCGGACCCCTTAACAATCAGCGGATTCCGGAAACCCTTTTACGAATACAGAACATCAATGATCACGATCTCACTGTTTGTACCGGTCCGCATGGGAGGTCCGAATGTGCCGACCCCGGACGTTACAAACGTTTCCATCCCATACAGGTTTTTCTGCCCGTATCCGTTTTCGTTGATCAGGCGGACATAGTAGTTTCCCGGAATGATCTGTCCGCCATGCGTATGGCCGCTCATAACCAGATCCGCGCCTGCTTCCTGCAGTTCCTGATACTGGACCGGTTCGTGTTCCAGCACAAACGTTATTTCCTCCCGGGGGATATCCTGCAGTAATTCCTGCGGAGAAAGACGGTTTTTCGTTCCGTCTCCGGCCTTGTTGCCGTCAATCCGCCCGGCCAGGCGGATCCGGCCGTCCGCGATCGGAACCACCTCATCACAAAGAACGGTAAACCCGCAGTCTTGAAAAAACTGTTCGATCTGCGCCGTACGGAAAGCCGTCGATACCGGATGGACAGCAAACCCGCCGAAAAGAGTTTCCTCTACGTCGTGATTTCCGTATACGGCATAGACGCCCATCGGCGCCTCGATCTTTTTCAGGATCTCCGTATATTTTCCCGGATCCCGCAGTGCGTTATAGGAACTGGTGAATACATCTCCCGCCACCACGACAAGGTCAGGCTGCTGTTCATTAAGCAGATCCGTCATTCTTTCTGTCATCTCTGCATGGGAATTCACACCCAGATGAAGATCGGCCGTCAGCGCGATCCGAAGCCGCTTTTCCTCTTTCCCTTCTGTCCGCAGATCTGCCTCATACCGGGTAATGACCGTCTGCTGTGCGTGATACATGCCATAGACCGGCACCAGAACCCCCGCGATAAAAGCAAACAGGATCCACATCAGCGGCAGCCGGGTATCTGACTGTCTGTACCGGATGAACCGGTAGAGCCAGTATGCCAGCAAACACAGAAAAAACAAGCCGATACAGTGCAGATCGAACGCCAGAAATACATTGCCGAAACGCTGCAGCCGGAAGGACCAGACACTTTCCGGCATGAAAACCACGGCTGCGGGAATTGCGGCCGCGGCCAGATAAGGAAGAATCCAGACCCAGCGCATCCGCCGCCAGACGGCGTTTTCTCCCCTGATTTGCCGGATACAGCCATCCAGCGCGATCACAAAAACAAAATGCAGGATGCCATAACCGGCCAGAACGCCGATACTAATTGCTGTCATTGCTTACAGGTCTCCCGGCTTTCTTATGCTGCATCCTCTTCTGCCTCTGTTTCACTGCTGCTCTGCCCATCCGGAGGTACGGCGTCCGTTTCCTGATCATGCGCTACGATCGCCCCTTTGACCATGTTCGGGTTTACCGAAGAATACGCTGCATCCACGACAAAGACAGCCATCAGCGAAACAGCGATCATACACAGGATACGGTTTTTCAGCATGGACAGGAAATAGTCAAACAAAGGTGCGATCAGATATACCACCAGCATACAGGCCACGCCGAAGACCAGAAGTCCTTCCGCACAGATCCTGCCATGCAGGTTCAGGAAGTTTCCTTCATAGGACCACCACTTTTCATGATAGCGTGTTTCCAGTATATAGGCGCCCAGGTATTCGATGCAGCCGCAGAGCAGGACGGAGAAGAAAAACTCTTTCACCGGGTTTTTCCGGAACCGCGTACACAGCATCAGGGCAATGATCCCGCCGGCGCCGTAAATGGGGATCCAGGGGCCGTGCAGCATCCCGCGGTTGATGAACCCTTCTCCCTGCATCAGATGCAGGGACACTTCCCAGATCCATCCGACCGAGGAAAACAGAAGGAAGAGCAGCATCAGAGTCCAGACAGAATAGGACCGCAGGAAGGTAAAGGGCATTTTCAGACGGATGCCAGACATCTTATACCGCGGATTCAGCCGTTTGGGGTATGCACGGCCGTCCCGGCGGTTCTTGTCATTGTATATCTGGTATTTGACACCTTCGAGTTCTTCATACTGTTTCTTTTTCTTCAGTGTACCCATCCATATGCCAAACCACCGGGAAACAAACTGCCTTTTCGGAGACAGTTCAACTTTGTTCTCCAGCAGATAGGCCTGCCTGTCCACAACATCAAAATAGGTTTCATATAACAGGATTTTGTCTGCCTTTTCATAGAGATACCGGTCGTCCAGCTTCTCCGACAGGGGGATCTGGTTCCGGATGGCCAGTGACCGCAGATAACAGTAATACTCCGACCGGCCTGCCATCCGGTACGGAAGGCCATAGAACAGATCCGACAGTCCCAGCGTTACGAGCATCAGCAGATACCAGCCGATATAGGACAGGTCAAACAGGAAGGCTTCCTTTTTGTGGCCGTTCATCATACGGCGCGACAGAGTGATCGCCTCCAGCGTACCGATCCCCGGGTTTTCCGCCACAATATACGGTACCGCATAATAAGAATAGTATTTGATCACCGCTCCGACGATCGTCAGACTCCACAGGAAATAAAACACCTCTTTTACGAACAGTGTCCATGATGCTTTGAACCAGCGGCGTACTTCTGCGAAATGCAGGGCGTCCGTAAAGGGGATCTTATCATAGATCCGCAGTTCCAGAAAAAGCCTCCTGATAATGCCGCAGTATATATTGCGGATAAAGATCCAGATCAGGACGGTCCGCAGCAGATTGAGCACCATGAAGAGCAGCGCGGCACCTTCATCGGTTTCTGTAAGGGAACGCAGCCGCATGGCCAGATCAACATACAGTTTTCCTGAAGCCACCGCATTCACCAGACCGGCCAGCACGCCGTTGGTCCTGCCCAGGATCTCATTTCCGCTTTCCGTTTCCCTGATATTCTGCAGGATCTGATCGGAAGTCTGAATGCTTTTTCCCAGATCGCCGTTCACGATGTCCTGGAACACACCCTGGGAATCCAGGATGGATGTGGGCTCCTGCCCTGTGATATTCTCAAGGGCGCCCGAATCTTTTACTTCCAGGATCATGACAGACAAGTTGCCCTCTGTCCCGAAAAGGGAGAGGATCAGGCATAAAAACACCAGAAACAGATAGTTTCTGTGAAAAACCCTGCGACCTGCCAGCTTGAAACTCTTCCTCTGCGAACTGTCCACTTTATCCTCCGCTCTCCACTGTTCTGACTCTGCCGACGGCCCCGTCATGCGTATACGATCACCGCTGCCAGTTCTACTGTCTCCGTTCCCTTGTTGGCAATGCCATGTCCTGTTCCTGCCGGACACACGGTTACGTCACCGGCTTTCACTTCCACAAGCGTGCCGTTGTCGTTGTACTCTGCCGTACCGGACATGATATAGAACAGTTCGCTGTCGTTTTCGTGTACATGGTACCCGATGCTGACGCCCGGTTTCAGTGTCAGGCGGGCAAACAGCCGGCCCTTACCGTTCAGTTCCTCCGGGGAGCTGATGAAATTCGTGATCTCAACAGTCCCGTCTCCGTCCCGCATGTGTTCTCTGTACTCGATACTGCATTCGTTGTTTTTTCTGATCATAACAAACTCCTTCTCATTGTTTTCTGACGGTCAGATCCCGTCCTGTTTCACACTACTCTTCCGCATAATCCATATCCATGACAACCTGCAGGATATAATCCGGAAATGCTTTCTGCACATCGGCCACTACTTTTTCATACACAGCCCTGCGGTCTCTCGCGTCAAAACTGATCACGATGTCAAAGCGCATGAACTTTTCTCTTTTATGCAAGTGGAATCCGTGCATCTGACGGACATAGGGATGGGCCAGCACGATCTCTTCCACTTTTCTCTTCGCCTCCATGATCTCCGGATCCTTCGTATTCACGGAATACACACCGATCGCCGTCAGAATGACCCGGTGCTGTTCGTATACCGCCGTCTGTATGTCCCGGATCAGATGATCCAGCTGATCTGCCGAATATGTATCCGGCACCTCTATATGGATCGATCCGCTCCAGGTATCCGGTCCGTAATTGTGCAGGACCAGGTCATAGGCTCCCTGTACGCCCGGAAATGCGGCCACTGTCTGCCGGATGCTTTGTGCCAGACCCGGATCGTTCTGT
>JAIKYQ010000203.1 GCA_024683035.1 Eubacterium sp. | reverse complement strand
GACAGCGAGTTCTGCCCCACGGCCAGCATCGGGCCCGGCAGCACGCTGGACCTCAGCTCCGGCTCGGCTTCCTTCGTGGTGACCGCCCACAACGGGGAAACCCGCACCTACACGGTCACCTACACCCAGTTCAAGGATCCGCTGGAGGGTACGTACACGTTCACGCCGGTCGGCGGCATCTTGGACGGCAGCGCGCCGGCCTGCGCCTTCATCATCGTGGGCGGCTGGGACGGCGCCGAAGTCCGTTCCACTGTCATGGACAAGTGGTGGCACTGGGGAACGGGCTACATGCCTACCGACGAGGACGACAACACCCTGAGCTTCCGGCTGGAAGGTGCCGACCCCGAGTCGGGCGCCACCTACGGGACCCTGGTGAACACCCCGGGCGAGAACGGGCTGTATGCCAATTACGTGTACAACAATTCAATCGACGTCAACGACAAGTACCGGATCTTCCCGGCCGGCAAGAGCCGCTGGGGCAAGCCCGGTGTCGACAGCGATGTCATCTATGTCTTCGACTATGCCGATGAAGGCTATGCGAACCCGCTCTATGGGGTCGAACTGATCGGGGCGGGCGACCATACCTATGCCGGTCAGACCTTCACCGTGCCGACCCTCGCTTTCGGCCGGTCCTTTCCGGGCCCCTTCGACGTGATCGACTACAACTGGCCGGATACGCGCTGGTTCACGGACAATGTCCGGAACACCTTCTGGCTGGTGAAAAAGGACGCCGACACGCCGATTCCCGACCACTCCGACTACCTTGCGGACTAACAGGACGTATCACGATGAGGACCGGCAGTTGCAGTATCTGTACACCATTGCCCGTAATCTTTTTCGTCAGCATTACAGGGATCAGACAATTACATATACGCTGGAAGAACAGAGAGATACTATACTGTCAGATAATTTTGAACAGCCGCTGCTGGAACAGATCACGCTGCGGGATGCTTTGCAAAAACTCTCCCCGGAAGAGAAGGAACTGCTTTTCCTGCGCTATGTGAATGAGGTTCCTGTACCTGTGATCAGCGGTATGTATAAAATATCCCGGTTCGCAGTTTACAGAAAACTGAAAAACATCCTGAAAAGGATCAGACTTGAACTTGAGGTGCTGGAGAATGAATAAAAAAGATATGGTCGAACAGATGAGAAATTTCTGGACCACGCCGGAACCGGCAGAAAAAGATGGGTTCTTTCTGCGTGTCAGAGGGAATGGATTACTTGAACGGCGGCCTGTTGTGATCAGTCACAGAGAGTTCCTCACGATACAGTTATGCTATATCGGAAAATGGATCTGGGTGCTGTCCGGATGTTTGCTGTTGTTGATTGCATGGGTCTGCAGCCGCAATGCAGGAAACTATCCTTTTGCACTGACATCGCTTCTTGCGGCAGTGATTTTTTTTGAGACCGGAAGATCCGGAAGATGCAGCATGGCAGAACTGGAGCAGACCGCCAGGTTTTCTGCGCGAAGCGTCTTACTGGCAAGAGCTTTTCTGCTCGGCATGATCAATACTGCAGGACTGGTCATGATTATTCTGGTGGTCAGGCCTTTTTATTCCTATCCTGTGATACGGATGTTCCTGTATATGATCGTGCCGTATCTGACAGCTGCATTGCTGGGATCAGCTTATGAAAGAAGGCACAGAACAGATCAGGGATGGGGAAGCGTACTGATCTGTATTCTGTCATCTGTCGTTTTTGCATCAGTACCGTTGTTCTTCCGGCAATTATATGAAGAACGTCTGATCGTTCTCTGGGCAGCTGTATTTCTACTGATGATCTGCGGCCTGGCGGTCTGTATATGGAAAAGTATATCCGGGAGGGAGGAACCGGCATGGAGCTGACAGCGGACAGGATCACAAAACAATATAGGAACAAAATCGCCGTAGACAGGATGTCTTTTACCCTTACGGAAGGGGTGACGGGGCTGCTGGGGGCAAACGGCGCCGGAAAAACCACCCTGATGCGTCTGCTCTGCGGAATCCTTATTCCGACAAGCGGAGCCGTGACTTTTGATGGAATGGATGTGGATACAGAGGAATATCGGGATGCTCTTGGATATCTGCCGCAGGAGTTTGGCTATTATCCGGAGTTCTCCGGGAGAGATTTCCTCCTTTATCTGTCTGCAGTAAAAGGTTTGCCGAAGACGGAAGCAAGACGTAAGACCGAAGAACTGATTGAGCTTGTCGGACTGAAAGAAGCAGCACGGAAAAAAGTCCGCACCTACTCCGGCGGAATGAAGCAGAGACTGGGGATCGCACAGGCACTCCTGAACGATCCACGGGTTCTGATCATGGATGAGCCGACCGCAGGCCTGGACCCGCAGGAGAGGATCCGTTTCCGGGAACTGATCGCAGGACTGGGGCGGGACAGGATCGTACTGCTCTCCACGCATATCGTTTCGGATCTGGAACATATCGCGGACCGGCTGATGATCATGAAAGAGGGAAAACTCATCTGGCATGACAGATGGGATGCACAGAAAGAAGATCTGGAAAAATTCTATATTTCCACCATCAAAGGAGAACAAGCATGCTGAGAACGATCTATCTGTTTGAACTGAAAAAATTGTTCTTCTCGAGGGTCAACATGATTGCCATGACGGGCGTTACTTTGATCGTCGCATTCCTTGCGATCTCCTCTGTTTTCCAGGATCAGCCTGCATCCCGGGAAGGAGCAAAAGAGCTGAATGGCAGGATGGTTGACGAAAATCTTTTTGCAGAATTGAAGCCGGCATTAAAAAATGTGAATGGATCAGCCATCTTGCAGCTGAAAGAAGGCTATGAAAAGTATGCTTCGGTTTTACAGATAATCAGGCCCGTAAGCGGTGATGAGTTTGATTTCTCACGCTTTCAGAGTATCGGCTTCTATGAACTGCGCAGACGAAGGATCCTGCAGCGCATGGAGAAGCAGGGACTTTCGGATGCTGAAATGGCATTTTGGGATACAATGGAGGCGGACGTGCGAAAGCCGTTCCCGTATCATGATCACAACGGGCCGGCGAACCTGCTCAAATCTTTTCAGGCTCTTGGTTTCTTTATCCTGCTGCTGTCCGCGGTCGGGCTTTCCGGCGCGTACGCCAGGGAAACGGCTGATAGAATGAACCAGATCCTGCTGTGCACCCGGCGCGGAAAGAAAAAACTGTTTCTGATCAAGTTTGCTGCCGGAATCACATGGATCCTGACGGCAGCATTGCTTGTCGTACTGGCATTGCTCATTCCGTATAGTCTGATTTACGGCATGGAAGGAACCGGCGAAATGCTGCAGCTGGTGAAGCCGCTGTCCATGCTTCCGTGTACGATCGGCCAGATGCTGGCAGTCTGTCTGGGAATCTATCTGTTGGCCGCTGTACTTTTCGCGGCGGTGACCATGTTACTGTCCGTCATCACACAAAATGCGCTTGCGGTGACCTGTGGACTTTTGGGCTATCTGATCGTGGATCTGTTCGCGGCAGTTCCGGATCGTTTCCCGGTGCTGCAGATGATCTGGAGTTTCAGGCCGAACGAGATTCTGATGAACACCGGATTTGTCAATTACCGACTGATCCATTTTGCAGGCAGATTCTTCATGAACTGGCAGGCTGCACCCGTGATCTATACAATCATTGCCGCTGCGGCATTTGTGATGGGTGAGGTGAGCTACCGGAGACTGCAGATCGGCAATT
>JAIKYQ010000201.1 GCA_024683035.1 Eubacterium sp. | reverse complement strand
CTGATGACATGCACCCGGATATTGTCCCGATTCACTTCGTTCGCCAGAGATTTGGAAAAGCCGAGCAGGGCGTGTTTGCTGGCGGCATAAATGCTCTGCAGCGGATAGCCCTTGTGGGCTACCACAGAACAGATATTGATGATGGTCGCGCAGTCCGACTCCCGGAGCAGAGGAAGGGCTTCCTGACATAAAAAGACAGGTGCCTTGACATTGGTTCGGATGACACGGTCAAATTCCTCTTCCGTGACTGAGGCAACATCGCCGCTCTGCGCGATCCCCGCGTTATTGACCAGGACATCCAGCCTTCCGAATGTTTCCTGGGCACAGGAAATCAGTCTTTTCCCATACGCGGTTTCCTCCAGATCACCGGCACAGCAGACCGCTTCTCCGCCGGCACGCTCCGCCATTTCCGCCGTTTCACGCAGCGCTTCTTCCCGTCTTCCGCCCAGCACGAGCTTCATGCCGTAACTGCCGCATTTAACGGCAATGGCACGTCCGATGCCGGTCGACGCGCCGGTCACGATGGCCACAGCACCCTGTAAGTACGCATATCGTTCCATAATATCATTCCTTTCAAAACTGTTCCGCAAACCGGATGTATTCCGCCGCAGACAGCATACGGCGATTCCGGCGCCAGGCACCGGAACCGCCATAGTATGGTCTTACTCTGCTTTTCAGAATTTTCCTTCTTTGGCAGCCTGTTCCACAGAAACAGCCACCGCAACCGTCATGCCGACCATCGGGTTGTTGCCAGCGCCGATCAGTCCCATCATCTCTACGTGCGCCGGCACGGAAGAGGATCCGGCAAACTGTGCGTCACTGTGCATACGGCCGAGCGTATCGGTCATGCCATAGGAAGCAGGACCGGCAGCCATGTTGTCCGGATGCAGGGTACGGCCGGTGCCGCCGCCGGATGCCACGGAGAAGTATTTCTTTCCGGCATCGATGCGTTCTTTTTTATAGGTGCCTGCCACCGGATGCTGGAAACGGGTCGGGTTGGTCGAGTTGCCGGTGATGGAAACGTCCACGTTTTCCTTCCACATGATGGCAACGCCTTCCTGTACGTCATTGGCGCCATAGCAGTTGACCTTGGCGCGCGGGCTTTCGGGATCCTTGGAATAGCATTTCCGGAAGACCTCCTCCAGCTCGCCGGTCTTATAGTCATATTTTGTCTCAACATAGGTGAAACCGTTGATCCGGGAAATGATCTGCGCGGCATCTTTGCCCAGACCGTTCAGGATGACACGGAGCGGTTTCTGACGGACTCTGTTTGCCTTCTCGGCGATACCGATCGCGCCTTCTGCAGCGGCGAAGGACTCATGTCCTGCCAGGAAAGCGAAGCATTCCGTATCCTCTTCGAGGAGCATCTTGCCCAGATTGCCGTGTCCCAGACCAACTTTACGGCGATCCGCAACAGAACCGGGGATGCAGAAAGCCTGCAGGCCTTCTCCGATGGCAGCGGCTGCTTCCGAAGCTTTGCGGCAGCCCTTCTTGATCGCGATGGCGGCGCCTACCGTGTAGGCCCACTTGGCGTTTTCAAAGCAGATCGGCTGAATGCCTTCGACCTGATGATACACATCGAGTCCGGCTGCTTTGGTGATCTCTGCTGTTTCCTCTATTGATCCGATGCCGTATTCGGCCAGCTTCGCAAGGATCTGTTTTTCTCTTCTTTCATAGGATTCAAATAAAGCCATCTTCTGCGTCCTCCTCTCTTACTCTTTTCTGGGATCGATGCAGCGGACCGCATCAGCCACACGGCCGTACTGGCCTTTTGCTTTTTCATATGCAGTGTTGGCGTCGTCTCCGGCTTTAATGAAGTCCATCATTCTGCCAAAATTCACATATTTATATCCGATGATCTCATCGTCTTCGTCCAGTGCCAGGTCTGTAATATAGCCTTCGGTCATTTCCATGTAACGGGGGCCTTTCTCCAGTGTTCCGTACATGGTACCGATCTGGGAGCGGTTGCCCTTTCCGAGATCTTCCAGGCCGGCCCCGATCGGCAGACCGTCTTCTGAAAACGCACTCTGGGAACGTCCGTACACGATCTGCAGGAACAGTTCGCGCATGGCTGTATTGATCGCGTCACAGACCAGGTCTGTATTCAGTGCTTCCAGGATCGTCAGTCCCGGCAGGATCTCGGAAGCCATCGCCGCCGAATGCGTCATGCCGGAGCAGCCGAGGGTTTCCACCAGCGCCTCCTGGATAATGCCGTTCTTTACGTTCAGTGTCAGCTTGCAGGCACCCTGCTGCGGGGCACACCAGCCGACACCATGTGTGAACGCGGAAATATCTTTTACCTCTTTAGGCTGTACCCAGTTTGCCTCTTCAGGGATCGGCGCGGCACCGTGATGTACACCCTGGTGCACCGGACACATCATCTCAACTTCTTTCGAATAGATCATTGTGTTTCTCCTTTCAAATATATTCGTTATATATTCTCACCTATTTTCGCATATTTGTCCGCTTCCGTAAAGCATTTTCCGGTCCTGTTTGAGAAAAAAATATCAAACGCGGCTGCGCCCTTTCTTCGTGTACCAGGCAGCCGTGCGCGCAAACTGCCCGCGCAGCGCACTGCGGTAATCCTGCTGCCGCACGGCATTCGTGTATTTGGCAATGAACTGCTCGAGCTTATCCATATATTCCTCTGTTCCGATCTTTCCTTCCGCCACATACGTCAGGCCCTTTTCCCAGCTGGCCGTAAGTTCTGGATTGAGCAGCGAACGGATCGAAACAAAGACCACATCGTTGACCATTTCGCCCATCTGCGTCGGCGTGATCACCTGCGTTTTCCTGTTCAGGGACAGATACTGGATCTTCACCAGCTTTTTCAGTATTTCCGCACGCGTGGCCGACGTACCGATCCCGCTGCCCCGGATCTGCTCCCGCAGTTCTTCGTCTTCGATCAGCTGTCCCGCATTTTCCATGGCCAGGATCATAGACCCCGACGTATAGCGTTTGGGCGGTTTGGTCTCTCCTTCCCGGATCCGGTACTGCGCGATCTCCAGCAGGCTGCCTTTCCGCAGGCTGCCGACTGCTTTTAACAGGCCTTCCTGATCTGCCGCTCCTTCCGGCACCGGGGTGCCGTTCTCCGCATCCGCCTGCTCTTCCGGCGGTACCGTCTGCAGACTCTCCTGCCCCGCTGTCCCCGCACCGGTATTCTTCCGGGGACGGTATGCCGCTTTCAGATAACCTTCTTCCTTCAGGATACTGAACGAGGCAAAGAAATGCTCCCGATCCAGTACGGTCTCCAGACTGATCTTCTGATAGACAGCCGGCGGATAAAAAATGCTCAGGAACCGGCAGACGATCATGTTATAGATCTGAAGCGACGCCGGAGCCAGTTTCCGGAGCGCCCCCAGCCCCTGTCCCGTGGGGATAATGGCGTAATGATCCGTGATCTGCTTGTCGTCGGTATACCGGGTCTTTCCGATGGTTTTCCAGGCATTGCCCGCGAGGATCTCTTCGGCAAAAGGCGCCGCTTCCGGATACGAACAGAGGCCTTTCAGATTGCGGTCGATCTGCCCGGCAATAGCGGTAGACAGGACACGGGCATCCGTCCGGGGGTAGGTCACCAGCTTCTTCTCATACAATTCCTGCACGATCTGCAGTGTCTCATCCGGGCTGATCTTCAGATAGCGGGATCCGTCATTCTGCAGTTCGGCCAGATTGTATAAAAGAGGCGGATTCTTTTTCTGGGTCTTTTTTTCGATCTTTTCGACCCGGGCCTGCTGCCCCGGTACCTGCTGCATCGCTGCGATCAGCTCCTCCGCATCTTTCCGCTCTTTAAACCCGTTTTCCTTATACAGCTTCGGCGACCCTTCGTAACGGCTTCCGGGCACGACGCGCCACTCTCCTTCAAAGGGGTATCCGCTGCAGACATGTTCCGCCATGACGCGGTAAAAGGGTGTCTTTACAAAGCTGCGTATTTCCCGCTCCCGCCTTACGACCATCCCCAGAACACAGGTCATCACGCGGCCGACCGAGATCGCCTGGTATTTCCGGCCGATATAGCCCGTCACCTCCTGTGCATAGCGGATGGACAGCGCCCTGGAAAAATTGATGCCCATCAGATAGTCTTCTTTGGCGCGCAGATAGGCCGCATCGGATAAGGCATCATAATCGGAAAGATCCCGGGCTTCGCGTATGCCCCGGCGGATCTCGTCTTCCGTCTGGGAATCGATCCAGACCCTTTTCTGTTTTTTTCCGTCGGGAACACCGGCCATCATGGCCACCAGACGATAGATATATTCTCCCTCGCGTCCGGAGTCGGTACAGACATAGATCGTGCCGACATCTTTCCTCCGAAGAAGACCCTTAACGATCCCGAACTGTTTTTTTACATCCGGGATTACTTCATACAGAAAGGTATCGGGAAGAAAAGGAAGTGTATCAAAAGACCATTTTTTCAGAGATTCATCGTATTTATCCGGATAACTCATCGTGACCAGATGGCCGACGCACCAGGTGACGACAGAGGAGTCTGACTCCAGATAGCCGTCACAGCGCTGCATGGGTTCCTGCAGCGCTGCGGCAAATTCACGGGCCACGGATGGTTTTTCCGCAATATATAGTGCTTTTTCTGCCATGCAGTTTTCCTTTTTAAAATCTTATCCTGCAGTGATAAAGCCTTTGTCTGCCAGGGTTTCGGCACATAAGACCGCGCCGCCGGCGGCACCGCGCAGCGTATTATGGGACATGCCCACGAATTTCCAGTCGAACAGCGTATCTTTCCGCAGCCGCCCGAAGGAGATCCCCATGCCGTTTTCATACTGTACGTCCAGTGTGATCTGCGGCCTGTTTTCTTCCCGCATATAGCGGATGAACTGACCCGGCGCACTCGGAAGGGCGTGCTCCTGCGGATAGCCGGCAAAGCGCTCCGCTGCTTCAACCAGTTCCTCAAAGGTGGGGTTCTTGCGGAACCGCACAAAGACCGCCGCGGTGTGCCCGTTCAGTACGGGGATCCGGATGCACTGCGTGGTAATGAGCATCCGGTCGGATTTTACGATTTCTCCGTTCTGCACGCTTCCCCAGAGACGGAGCGGCTCCTGCTCGCTTTTTTCTTCTTCGCCGCCGATATACGGGATCACGTTTCCGACCATCTCCGGCCAGTCCGCAAAGGTTTTACCGGCTCCGGATATGGCCTGATAGGTGGTGGCCGCTACCTCATACGGTTCAAACGGAAGCCATGCTGTCAGGATCGGCGCGTAACTCTGGATCGAGCAGTTCGGCTTGACCGCGATAAAGCCGCGCGACGTACCGAGCCGTTTTTTCTGATAACGGATCACATCGAAATGACTGTCGTTGATCTCCGGAATGACCATAGGTACATCCGGTGTCCAGCGGTGTGCACTGTTATTGGAAACAACCGGGACCTCTGCCCGGGCGTACCGTTCTTCTATGCTCCGGATTTCTTCTTTCGGCATGTTCAGCGCGCAGAATACGAAATCCACCATGCCGGCGATCTTTTCCACTTCGTCGATATTCAGTACCGGCATCTGTTTTACATATTCCGGCATCGGGGTTTCCATTTTCCAGCGTCCGCCGACTGCCTCTTCGTAGCTTCTGCCCGCACTGCGGCTGCTTGCAGCCACGGCCGTGACATGGAACCACGGATGGTTTTCCATTAAAGTGATAAAACGCTGGCCGACCATACCGGTCGCTCCCAGAATACCAACGCGCAGATTCTTTTCCATATGCAAGCCTCCTGTCTTTAGCTATCCATCAATTTATGGCATTGTAATCAGTAGATTTCCCGGAAATGCAGCAGGGCCTCCAGCACACCCCCGCCCACGGCCAGCATTTCTTCCGGCGTCCGCAGCAGGCGGCTTCTGTCTTTCCCTGTATAGATTTCCGCGCAGAACCGGCTGGCAGACACCGGTGTGCCTTCTGCCAGAATACCGCACACCATCCCATCCTGCATGCAAACGACCGGTTCGCTGTCTACCACAGCCAGTGTGTCTCCCTGGGAGACAGCATCGCCGATCTCGCATACCGGGTAAAAAAGCCCGGCTCCCGGCACCTGGATACAAAAGGTATCGCCCCTGGCACGGATACTGTCTGCCGGCAGATCTTCGGGCAGCCCGGATCCTTCATACCGCACCAGTCCCCGGTACCCTGCCCGGTACGCAATGACGGAGGCATGACAGTTCTTTCCCGGTACAAACCGTTCCCCGATCCCGATCACGATCGGCGCATCCGCCATCGACGTATCGGTTTTGTCTCCGTAGGTAACGGTATCAATACAGGCATCAAACGGCAGCGTGCCCCGCATATTGCCTTCCGGATCCGCGATCACGGCGATCCGGTTTTCCCGCAGGATATGTACGGCTTCCTCCGGATCCTTTGCCGCGGAAGCACCGATCCCTTCTATGGTTGTCTCTCCCGTCCGAAGCGCTTCCGAAAAGCAGACCGTCCGGCGCAGGGCATACGGATGCTCCCGGTCACTCATGACGATCCGGCAGTTTGCGTGGAACAGCCGCCGGGCAATGGCGCTGGCCGTCAGGCCCGCACCGCGAATATACACTAACATATCGTATCCCCCAGATAACTCCGGTTTCTCTCTATCATCTGCCGCATGGCTTCTTTGCCGGGTCCGCCTGCCGTATTCCGTCTGTCTGCGCAGGTCTCCGGCTTCAGCGCTTCGTAAATGTCTTCGGAAAAGACTTCACTGAACTGCTTCATTTCTGCCACGGACAGATCCGACAGCGCACAGCCTTTATCCAGGCAGCAGAGCACCATATTGCCGATCACGGTATGGGCATCCCGGAACGGCACACCCTTCCCCACCAGATAATCGGCGGCGTCTGTGGCGTTGGTAAAGCCCTGCAGCGCCGCTTTGCGCAGATTCTCCTCCCGGAAACGCATCGTCGAGAGCATGCCGGTATACAGGCGCAGGCATCCGCTGACTGTATCCACGGCATCAAAGGAGAACTCTTTATCCTCCTGCATATCCTTATTGTAGGCGAGCGGCAGTCCTTTCATGACGGTGAGCATCTGCATAAGGGCTCCGTACACTCTGCCCGTCTTTCCCCGGACCAGCTCGGCAATGTCGGGATTCTTTTTCTGCGGCATGATGGAGCTTCCCGTACTGAACGCATCGTCGATCTCCACATACCGGTAATCATCGGAGTTCCAGATACAGATTTCTTCGCAGGAACGGCTCATGTGCATCTGGATCAGCGCCAGTGCCGAGAGCAGTTCCACCAGATAATCCCTGTCGGAAACAGCATCCATGCTGTTGGCGGCCGGTGCGTCAAAACCCAGCAGGGAAGCCGTATAGTCTCTGTCCAGCGGATAGGTCGTCCCGGCGAGTGCGCCGGCCCCCAGCGGACAGGTATTCATTCTTTTCCGGATATCGGCCAGCCGCTCTCTGTCGCGGCGGAACATTTCGAAATAGGCGCCGAAATGGTGTGCCGCCGTGACCGGCTGGGCTTTCTGCAGATGGGTAAAGCCGGGCATGTAGGTCTGCGTATGGGCTTCCATGATCTGCTCCAGGGTCTGCAGCAGCGTATACAGCAGGCCGTCCAGCGCATCGATCTCTTCCCGGACATACAGCTTCATATCGGTTGCCACCTGGTCGTTGCGGCTTCTGCCCGTGTGCAGCTTTTTGCCTGCCTCGCCGATCCGTTCTGTCAGCACGGCTTCGACAAAGCTGTGCACATCCTCGTATTCCTCTGTGATCGCCAGAGAGCCGTTCCGGACATCAGCCAGGATCTGTTCCAGCGCTTCGGCGATCTGTTTTCCCTCTGCCTTTGTCAGGATCCCCTGTGCGGCCAGCATCTTCACATGTGCCAGGCTGCCCTGGATATCCTGCGGCAGCAGGCGCCGGTCAAAGCGGATCGATGCATTGAAATCATACACCATCTGATCCGTGGATTTCGTGAATCTTCCTCCCCAAAGCTGTGCCATACTTCTCTATCCTTTCTCCTTCCGGCCTGTCGCCGTCAGTTCCTGTCCCTGTTTTCTCTTCTCCCTGTCTCTTCTGGAAAAGATACAGCCGCAGTAATCCTGCCGGTACAGATCATATTTACGGGAAAGCTCTGTGGAACGCTGAAAGCCGCCCCGCTTTTTAAAATCCGAGGGAAGATACCGCAGTGCGTACCGTGCGGCCGTCTCTTCCCCGATCCGGTTGATGTTTTCCGCATTTTTCAGCGGACTGATCGTCAGGGTCGTTGTAAAATAATCACAGGAAAATTCCCTGGCCGCTCTGGCCGCTTCTTCCAGCCGCAGGGCAAAGCAGCGTTCGCATCTTTCGCCGCCTTCCGGTATATCCTCCAGACCTTCCGCCATCGTATAAAAACGATCCGGCTCGTAGGGCCCCTCCCGGAAATGCACTGCATGCTGCAGCGGCATTTCGCGGATCAGGCGGCTGAGTTCCTCCGCCCGGAACCGGTATTCTTCTTCCGGCGCAATGTTCGGATTATAGAAAAAATCCTCTATTTCGAAATAGGCCGACAGGTATTCCAGCACATAGCTGCTGCAGGGTGCACAGCAGCTGTGCAGCAGCAGCCGCGGTACCTTTCCGGACTTTTTCACCTCTTCCAGAATACCGTCCAGCTCTTTCTGATAGTTTCTCACCATATTGTTCAAGTCGAAAACAGGGCGTCCACAAACGCATTCGGATCGAATTTCTGCAGATCCTCGATCTGCTCTCCCACACCGATATATTTCACCGGAATCTCCAGCTCCGACTGTACCGCCACCGCGATCCCGCCCTTGGACGTGCCGTCCAGCTTGGTGAGGATCAGCCCGGAGATATCCGCTACTTCCGCAAAACTCTTCGCCTGCATCAGGGCATTCTGCCCGGTGGTCCCGTCCAGGACCAGCAATGTCTCCAGATACGCTTCCGGATACTCGCGGCCTATAATGCGGTAGATCTTGCCGAGTTCGTTCATCAGGTTTTTCTTGTTATGCAGTCTGCCGGCCGTATCGATCAGCAGCATATCCGCATTTCTGGACCGGGCCGCCTGGATGGCATCAAAGACCACGGAAGACGGATCCGCTCCCTCCTGTCCGGAAATCAGGTCGACGCCGGCCCTGTCCGCCCATACCGTCAGCTGCTCCAGTGCAGCCGCCCGGAATGTATCGGCAGCGGCAATGACCACCTTTTTCCCCTGGCTGCGCATTTTGGCCGCCAGCTTGCCGACCGTCGTCGTCTTGCCCACACCGTTTACGCCGATCACGAGCACGACCGATTTCTTCTGTTCGAAGGCATAATCGGTTTCTCCCGTCCGCATCTGCTGCTTAATACAGTCACACATATACCGTTTGCAGTCCGACGGCTTCGTGATCTCCATATCATCGATCAGATCCTTCAGGTTTTCGATGATGGTTTCCGTCGTCTCAATGCCCATGTCACTGGCTACCAGTGCCTCTTCCAGGCATTCATAAAACTCGTCATCGATTGTATCGCAGCCGAAAGCCTCGTCCAGGTTTTCCTGCAGGCTGTTCCGCGATTTTCTCAGACCGGCAAACAGTCTCCCGAAAAACCCCGGTTTCTTTTCTGTATTATAGGCATCTGCCATAGAACTCTTCCTTTCCTCTTTCCTTCATTCCGCTCCGGCGTCTGTTCCGCCCGGCGGGCATACGGCTTATTTATCCAGCTGTGCCTCGATCAGGTCCACGGACACCATGGTGGAAATCCCTTTTTCCTGCATCGTGATCCCGTACAGACGGTCAGCGGCCGTCATGGTGCCGCGCCGGTGCGTGATGATAATGAACTGTGTATTCTTCGTCAGCTTATGCAGATACTGCGAGAAGCGTCCCACGTTGTGATCATCCAGGGCTGCTTCGATCTCATCCAGCAGGCAGAAGGGCGACGGTTTCAGATCCTGGATGGCAAACAGCAGGGCAATGGCCGTCAGTGCCTTTTCTCCTCCGGAAAGCTGCATCATATTCTGCAGTTTTTTCCCCGGAGGCTGGGAAATGATCTGGATCCCCGATTCCAGGATATCCTCGCCTTCCACCAGCTCCAGCGTTCCTTTTCCCCCGCCGAACAGTTCCTGGAAAACCCGGTCGAACTCTTCCCGGATCAGTCCGAACTTCTCGCGGAACTGCCTTCTCATGCCGTCGTCCAGCTCCTTGATGATCCCGTGCAGCGTATCGGCCGCCGTGACGAGATCTTCATGCTGCGCACTCAGGAAATCGTGCCGTTCTTTCAGCTCTTTATACTCGCTTACCGCATTGACGTTGACATCCCCCAGAGCCCGGATCTCCGCCTTGCGTTCACGGATATCCTTCCGCAGCTGCGCGCGGGACGGCATGGTGCCAAACGTATATTCCGCTGCCTGGTCCGGTGTCATCTGGTATTCTTCATACAGATAATTGACCATCTGGTCCTGAGACTCGGTAAGCTTCTCTTCCTGTGCCTGCAGACGGAACAGTTCCTGCTCCAGCCGGGAGCGCTGTTCCGCGAGCTGGTCACGCTGGGAGAAAAACTCCCGGTGGCTGCGGGTCAGTTCATCCTTCTGCTCCTGCCAGGCAGCCGCAGACTGTTCCCCTTCCTGTATGCCCTCTTCCAGTACCGCGATGTTTTTCCGGATGCTCTCGATCTGTATTTCTTTTTCCTGAATGCCGCTGCCTTCTTCCAGCAGGCCGGCTTCCAGCGTTTTCTGTTCTTCTTCGCTGCGCTGCAGCTCTTCCCTGGCCGTTTTCAGTTTTTCATCGGCAAAGGCACATTGCTGCTGCACTGCGGAAAATGCGAGCCTGGCCTGATCCTGCTCCGCTAACGCCTCCTGCTCTCTCTCGTGGAGAACCGCCTCGGCCTCCTGCAGGGACGCCGCCTTTTCTTCCAGCTCTTTTTCCTTCTCCTCAGACAGACTGAGTTCTTCCCGGATCAGCGAGGTCGTCTCTGTGATCTCGGATACCTGATTCTCAATGTCGGTCCTTTCTTCGGTAAGCCTTCTGTATTCTGTACGCAGCGCTTCGGCATGCTCTTTTCCTGTTTCCAGATTCAGCTGCGCGGTATTCTCCTCCAGGATCAGATTCTGCAGCTCGTCGGACAGCGCCGCTGCTTCTTCGCGCAGTTTATTTCGTGATTCGCGGTCGGTTTCGATCGCATGCTGGAGTTCCTCCAGCTCTTTTTTCAAGGTCCGCGTGCTTTCTTCCAGTTCCTGGATCTGCCGCTTTCTGCCAAGCAGGTTGCTGTTGTACTTAAAAGCGCCGCCTGTCATGGAGCCGCCGGGGCTCAGAAGATCGCCCTCCAGCGTGACCATGCGGACGCTCTGTCCGTATTTCCTTCCGATCGCGATCGCATGGTCGATCGTATCGACCACAACCGTTTTGCCCAGAAGCTGTCCGACGATCCCTTCGTACCGTTTGTCATACACAAGCAGGGTGTCGGCGCGGCCGATGGCGCCCTGCTCCTTCAGCACTTCCTCTTTCCGGAAGGGATCGGTATTTTTAACGGACGTCAGCGGCAGGAAGGTCGCCCGTCCGAAGTGGCCTCGTTTCAGATATTCGATCAGATACTTGGCCGTGCTTTCGTTGTCGGTCACGATATTCTGCAGATGACCGCCCAGGGCGGTTTCGATCGCCGTTTCATATTTCTTCTGCGTCTTGATCAGGTCAGCCAGAACGCCGTGGATCCCCGGATTGTTCTTTTTCTGCTCCATGATCTTCTTTACGCTGTTGCCGTACCCTTCATACCGCTCGGCTATGTTCCGCAGCGATTCCAGCCGGGATGAGTCCCGGTGATACGAAGTCTGACAGGTATCCAGCTGCTGATGGGCCGTTTCCAGATTGATGCGCAGGGCTTCGATCTGCATATCCCGCTCATCGATCTGATTTCGTTTTTCCAAAACCGCCGCCGTGATCCGGGCCAGCTCGGCTGCCAGCTCCTTTTCCTTTTCCTCTTCCTGCGCCGTGTCCCGTTTTCTTTCCAGCATGCGTGCGGAAAGCTCCGCTTTGCGGATCTCGATCTGTTCCCGCATGGTATCATACCGCTGGATGCGTTCTTTGATCTCCGAGCGGTCATTCAGCAGCGCAATGGTTTGCGCACGCCCCTTTTCCGTATCCTGGGCATGCCGGCGCATCTCTTCCTGCAAAGCCAGAAGAGCGGCTTCTTTTTCTTCTTTCTGCTGCAAGGCCTCCTGCAGTTTGTTTTGCAGGGCTGATTTTTCTTCTTCCTGTTTGACCGCTTCTTCTTTGCGGCGTTCTACTTCTTCCCCGATATGCGTCAGGCGTTCGCGGTACTGTTCCTGGCTGCTCTGGGTGGCGCGGATCTGCTCGTCCAGCAGACGGATCTGCCCTTCCGACTCCTGTTTCAGGAGAGCAGCTTTCTGCAGATCTTCCCGGTTTCTTCCGATCTGCGCGTCCAGTTCCTCCAGCTTTCTTTCAACATCGTCGTATTCCTGCCTGGTCTTTTCCAGCCGGCCGGCCGTATCCGCCAGCTGTTCCGAAGCGATGCCTTTTTTTTCTGCCAGTTCTTTCTGCTGCGCTTCCGTACGCTCGGATTCCTGCAGGAACAGCTGGATATCCATCCGGCGAAGATCATCCCGCTTCAGCAGATAGGCCTCCGCCTTTTCAGCCTGCTTCTCCAGCGGACCGATCTGCCGTTTTACCTCAGTCAGGATATCCGTAACCCGGACCAGGTTGCTTTCTTCCTGCTCCAGCTTTTTCAGAGAAGTCATTTTCCGGCGCTTAAACTTGACAATTCCGGCCGCCTCATCAAAAAGCTCTCTTCTGTCCTCCGGCTTTCCCGACAGGATCTTATCGATCTGGCCCTGGCCGATAATGGAATAGCCTTCCTTACCGATACCGGTATCGTAGAACAATTCCTGGATATCCCGCAGGCGGCAGTTCCGGCCGTTCAGCAGATATTCGCTTTCGCCGGAGCGGTACAGACGCCTGGTAACCGTCACTTCTTCCGAATCATATTTCAGCTGCCGGTCGGCATTATCCAGTGTAATAGCCACCGAGGCATACCCCAATGGCTTCCGGTTCTGTGTGCCGGCAAAGATCACATCCTGCATGTTACCGCCGCGCAGCTGTTTGGCGCTCTGTTCTCCCAGCACCCAGCGGACGGCGTCGGCTACGTTGCTCTTGCCGCTGCCGTTCGGCCCGACGATGCCGGTGATCCCGTCATGAAACTCCAGCTTTGTCTTTCCTGCGAAAGACTTAAAGCCCTGCATGTCGATACTCTTCAGATACATTCTGTATGTTTCCTTAATCCGTTTATTTTGTTTCTTCTTCCGGGCGGCAGACTCCCTCCCGGTCGGCTGTCCCCTGTTCCTGCTGTTTCATCAGAAGCAGGGCATTGTGCGCGGCATTCTGCTGTGCCGCCTTCTTGGACCGGCCTGTTCCCTGACCGATACAATGCTTTTCGCTGTACACCTTTGACAGATAGGCATTTTCCTGGTCGTCATGCGAAAGTTCTTCCGTAACATACCGGATCTCCGTCCTGCCGCTGCCCTGCAGGCGCTCCTGCAGTTCCGTTTTCCGGTCGCGGAAGAACCCCTGTCCTTCTATGTCAAAAGAAATATACCTGTAGATGAACGCATTGACCGCCCGGGATCCGCCGTCCAGGAACACAGCACCGATCAAAGCTTCCATCGCGTCTGACAAAAGGGAGTCCTTTTCTCTTCCGCCGGTTTTCTCTTCACCTTTTCCCAGCTGCAGCCAGTCTCCGATCCCCAGCTTACGGGCATCATCCGCCAGCGCCGGTTCACACACAAGCCCGGCCCGCATTTTCGTCAGTTCTCCTTCCGGGAGATCCGGATAGGTATCGTACAGCATCCAGCTGATCGCGATCTCCAGGACGGCATCCCCCAGAAACTCAAGACGTTCATTACAGTCCAGATGGGTCATGCTGTGTTCATTCACATAGGAACTGTGACGAAGCGCACGGGCAAGCAATTCCGGATCCTTAAACGTATATTTTATTGCTTCCTGTACTGTTTTCAGCCGTTGTTCATCTGTCATGGCAATATTCTCCGTAATTATAAAATACCATGCTATTTTAGCCTATCCGTCTGGGAAACACAAGTATAAACAGCATCCCGGTGCCGTCCTCCAAAACGCAAAACAGGAAACACCCCGAAAGGTATTTCCTGTGATTCTCCCGTTCTGTGTTTTCTGTTTCCAGCCCTGCACGCTGACAGAGCAGCCGGATTGTTCATTAATCAGCCGGCTCTGTCCTGCTTTCCAGAAACGCCTGGATTTTTCCGTTCACATCCTGCTGCTGGAACTGCAGACACTGCAGCAGGGTATTCGTGAATTCCTTCGCTTTGGAACTGCCGTGCGTCTTCACGACCAGCCCGCGCAGGCCCAGCAGCGGCGCGCCGCCGTAATTGCTGGCGTCGAACTTCTTCAGTGTTTCCTTCAGCGCCGGCTTCACCAGAAGACCGCCGATCTTGGATCTGGCAGAACTCATCATGGCCTGCTTCATCTCCGAAAGAAATACGCCGCCGACACCTTCAAACATCTTCAGGATCACGTTGCCGACAAACGCTTCTGTCACATAAACATCCGCCACGCCTCTGGGAATGTCCCTGGCTTCCACATTGCCGATAAAATGGATATCCTTGCATTCTTTGAGCAGCGGATAAGTTTCTTTGCACAGGGCATTACCCTTTTCTTCTTCCGCGCCGATATTCACCAGCCCGACCTTCGGCTCTTTCAGCCCCATGACTTCTTTCATGTATAAAGATCCGATCACCGCAAACTGCACCAGATGCTGCGGACGGGCATCCACACTGGCACCGCAGTCGATCAGCAGCGAAGCCCCGGAAGCAGTGGGGATCAGCGGGGCCAGCGGGGCACGCTGGATCCCACGAGTTTTCTTAACAATCGCCTGGCCGCCGGCCAGGACCGCGCCCGTGCTGCCGGAGGAAACGAATGCGTCCGCCTCCCCTTTATGTACCAGCTGCAGTCCGACAACAAGCGAAGAATCCTTTTTGGTCTGGATCGCCTTGACCGGAGGCTCGCCCGTTTCGATCACCTGAGTTGTGGGGACGATGCGCACCCGGTCTTCCGGGTAGGTCAGCGCAGACAGTTCTTTGCGAATAGCCTCTTCATCGCCGGTAAAGATCACTTCTATGCTTGATTCCCGATTGGCAGCTTCTACGGCTCCCCTGACCGGTTCGGCGGGAGCATAATCTCCGCCCATGGCGTCTACGACAATCCGTACGGTATGGCTCATGACTTTCCTTTCTGTCTGTGTCCCGAATATCTTTCTGTCTGTTTTCTTTTCTGGTTTTCCGGAACCGGTTCCGCCTGTTACTCTACCGGAACCGGTTATTCCGCGGGAGCTTCCTCTGCCGGTGCTTCTTCCGCAGTCGCTTCTTCTGCAGGTGCTTCTTCCGCTGGTGCTTCCTCCGTCTGTGTTTCAGCCGTGCTCTCTGCCTGAGCCGCATCGTCGGCCGGCGCTGTTTCCGGGGCCGGTGTTTCTTCCGGTACAGGTGTGGCTGTCACAAGGACCTCTCCCGTCTGCACATCGATATACGCACCTTCTGTATTGACGGCAAAACCGTCAGCATCAAAGTGATACTCGGTTCCGTCGATCACCATGGAAACGGCCTTCGGATATTTCCCGTCTACACGGCTAATGTACTGATATGCCCGCAGATCGGCATTCTGCTGCCAGTACATATCCTCCCAGACTGTAACCTGGTACACATCACTGGTGGAAAAATTGACATGATCGTTATTGGTATTGGTCGCCATGACATAGTAAAACGTCGTGCCGCCTTTGGATGTATCCGGCTTATAGGTGCTCTCAACCGCACCCGGCAGTATAGTGCCGCCGCCGTTTGAATTTACATTATTGCTGTACCACTGATAGGTCACCGTACCACCGTCATTAACCGTTGCCGCTGTCTCCAGCGTCACCTCCGCACCGGCCTGGGCATGTTTTTCCCGGACCAGTCCTTCCTGAAACACCGGTTTCTCCAGAGACGGATCCACGATCTTACTGTCCAGCTTCTGTCCTTCGTCCGCAGACACTGCCGTGGTCTGCGGCTGCGTTTCCACTGTCTCCCCCAATAATCTGCCTAACGCGCCGGAAGCAGAACAGCCCGTTAACAGAACCGCTGCCGTCAGCAGCAGCATGCTTACCGCCAATACCTTTCTTCCGTTCATACTGTCCCCTTTTTTGTCGTTATCATTTTGAAATATTACGATATCATTTCATTTTTATTTATAATCTTTTGCATTATATCATGCCGCGAAAAATACGTCAAGCAAAGCGCCGGGACCATCCCCTACCCGATGATCCCGGCGCCGCCTTGTGTCTCTGTTCTTTTTTGTATGTCCTGTTATTTGCCCATTTTCAGCAGGGCCCTGGCTGTCAGTTCATCTGTGAACAGGCAGTCGATGAATCCTCCCAGCAGTGCGCCGTGCAGCGCTTCCGCACGGCCCGGATCCGTGACAATACAGAGCTTGTTGTTTTTCTTTTTCAACTCTTCCAGCGTAATACCGATGCTGCGGTTCATTTCCTGTGACTCGTCATAAGAGCCGTCGGCCTTGAACAAACGTCCGCAGATATCTCCGACAAACCCGCGCCTGGCGAGTTCCTGCATTTCCTCATGGGAATGATAGCCGCTTTCAAACAACAACGACCGCATATTGATGGGGCCGACACTGAATACGGCGATCCTGGCCTGTCGGATCATTTCAAACAGTTCCGCAAACTGCTTGTCTTCCATAATGGCTTCCACCAGCGCTTCATTGGCCAGATAGACCGGCAGGGGGAACGAAAAGCCCTGTGCATTATACACATTGGCAAAGGTCCGCACTGTCTGTTCTACCCCCACAGAACTGACGTCCATGGAAACGCCGCCGCTCATACTGACAAAAGCGACTTCCCGGCTTTCCTGCGTCCGCAGATTCTGTGCCACCGCCGACAGCGTCCGCCCCCAGGACAGCCCGATGATATCGCCGGCTTTCATGATCGTGTTCAGATAATCAGAGAACGGCTGTGCCACATCCCGTATGATCAGATTCTGGTCCTCTACTTCCACGCGGCTGACCGAAGCCAGCCGGATCCCGTACCGGTTGCGGATCTTCTTTTCCAGATCAGGCATGGAGTTATCCGGCAGATTCAGTTCAATGCGGACATACCCCTGTTCTTTGGCATCTTTGATCAGACGTGAGATCGTAGCAGTAGAAAGCTTTTCCATCCTGGCGATTTCTTTCTGACTCAGATCCATGATATAGTGTTCCTTCAGAATACGGAACAGCTGATTCTGGGAAACAGCCATCGCGCCTCCTTATCCGCCTTGCACCCTGCAGGATCAGCAGGACTGCAAAGCCACTTTTTTATAATACTGAATACGTGCGGCAAGGTCCGGATATTTTGCAAGGGACGCATCGGAAATGATACTCTGGTCGAGATCCTGATCGGCCAGGATCTCATGCCCGATGATCGCCCATGTGGAATCGTTGAAAAACTGTCTGTCCGCGTCGCTGGAATGCTTCATGATGAAATCCTGGCGCGGCTGATTGATATCCTCTCCCAGGACCTCCAGCATATCATATTCACGGCACAGAGCGCGCACACGTTCTACCTGGTCCGGCGCATTGCGGGTCGGTGCATAACTGAACGCGCGCATACCGTATTCGTGCAGGCAGGCAAACAGCTCATCCAGAATGTCATCTTCAAATTTCTGGGTCTTCTTGTCTCCTGTCACAGAATTCCCGCGCACATCCCCCAGATAGGTATAGGTCGGCAGGCAGCCGAGACTGTTCAGATACGGCACGGCTTCCCGCACATCCGGTGTCTCCTCGTGCGTAGCATCGATATACATCATTTCCGAGAAGAATCCCTTCAGCAGGTTTGTCAGATCATAGGTATAGATCGGGCTGTCCACATCCAGGAGATAACCGCGGTTGACATCCGGGATCTGTATTTTCATCTTGTCTGTCAGGAAGTCGATCAGCGGCTGTCCCTTGCCGCACTCCCGGATAAACATCTGCGCTGTGGCATACAGTATGTGCCGTTCCGTGATATTGCCCTTCTGCTCCCAGCGGGATACCGGAATAACGTCTCTGTCAAAATCCAGGCTCATGCCGTAAGCCGCCACTTCACTGTCAATGCGTGCTGTCATCTGGCGGTTGCGCGCCTCCCTGGCTTTCCGGATCGGTACCAGGAATGCGTCGACCTTTTCGATGGAATGCACCGGTACGCCGTGTACCGGGAAATAGCCGACAGACAGCTGGTCCGGATTGTTGAACTTCTTCCCGGCCAGAGGTGTGTTGTCCCAGTGCATACGCACTTCAAAACCGGCTGTGGGCACTACACCGAAGACACGGCAGGCTTCCTGGAATTCCAGAATACCGGCCACGGATTCATGGTCCACGATCCCGCAGGTGTCCAGTCCCACCTGATACGCCTTCCAGGCGATCATGGACGGACTGTACGGGGAAAACGAAAATGTAGAATGGATATGGTTGTCACATTCTCCCAGACGCTCCACCTTCGGCAGCTTCCCTGCATCCAGAGCTTCCTTTAATTCATGAACCGCATCCAGACGATCCTGTAGTTCATACGCGTTCAGTTTCTCAATCGTCTTATCAAATTCTCCCATGTCTCTCCCCTGTTCTTTACGGATGTACGATCTTCATGAAATGAGCATACTGTTCTTCCCAATACGCGGTCTCGCCGGCATTCGGACTTACCTCATAGACATCTTCCGCTTTGGCGGAGATCAGCCGTCCTTCTTCCAGAGAAGCCACTTCTCCGGCCGCTTTCAGCTGGAACAGCAGGTTGCCGACAGCCGTTGTCTCTGTCGGGCCGCAGACCGCAGGAAGATTCGAAGAACTGGAGATCCACTCGCAGAGCAGATGGTTCTGCGTACCGCCGCCGGCAATCTGCAGCACTTCCAGTTTTTCGCCCAGGATCTGCATCACACTGTCAAAACTGGCGCGTACTTCCAGTGCAAGACTCTTGTATACGCATGCCGCGATCTCTCCGACGGTCTCCGGCACTTCCTGGCCGGTTTCGCGGCAGTAATTCTGAATCTCCAGCGGCATATTAGCCGGATTGCCGTTGAATACGGTACGCTGGATATCGATCACGGCTTTCTGCGGTTTTGCTTCTCTGGCAAGTACCACGATGTCATCCCAGGAAAGCTCCTTGCCGGCTGTGTTCTCTTTATTCCAATAATTCCGGCACTGCTGAATGATCCACATGCCGTTCAGGTTTTTCAACAGCATGGTTTTTCCGTAGGTGCCACCTTCATTTCCAAACTCCAGCGGGACGATCGCCGGGTCCAGACACGGCTCGTTTCTCTCAAGACCGGCCAGTGCCCATGTTCCCAGACTGATAAAGCCCCAGTTTTTCTCCGGATATTTTACCGGAATACCTGCCACGGCAGAAGCGGTATCATGCGTTGCAGGGATAATGACATCGATCGGTTCGATCTCCAGTTCTTCACAGACCGATTTTTTAATGGGTCCGAGCAAGGTGCCGGGTTCGGACAGGGCTCCCAGGAAATCATTCCGCAGACCCAGTCTTTCCGTGATCTCCGGCTCCCAGCTGCGGGTCTTCTGACTGGTCATCAGTGTCATCGTCGCATTCGTAAATTCATTGGAGATCTTTCCTGTCAGAAGATAGTTCAGAATATCCGGGATCATCAGCAGATGAGCCCCATATTTGTACTCAAATGCCTCCTCCTTTTTCAGGGCAAACAGTTTGTAGATCCCCATGATGCAGGTACAGGGACCCTGGGAGAGACGGAACAGTTCTTCCTCCGGGAGAATCTCGTGCATTTCTTTGGAATAGTTCCACTGTTTTTCATCACGGTAATGCAGGGGATTTCCCATCAGGCGGCCTTTCTCATCCACAAATCCGAAATCGCAGCCGAAGGTATCGATCCCGATCGATTTAATCTGGTTGTCATACTTTCTAGCCGCTATACGGATACCGTCTTTGATATCTGTAAAAATCCGGAGGATATCCCAGAACAGTTCGCCTTCGTTCGAAATGACCGGAACGTTCGGAAAACGATGAACAACGTCAAATTCAAAAGCTTCCTTCTCATAATTTGCCACAATGACGCGTCCGTTACTGGCGCCGAGATCAACGATTATATAATGCTCCATCTTCTCACTCCCATTTCATACGGAAAACTGTATTCATTCCATGTCAGTTCTTATGTTGTAGAATCGGCGCCTGCTGTCCCCGCTTCTTCGGTGGAAAGACAGCAGGCGCCGTTCCTGTATCCGTTCAGCAGACACTGCTTCCCGGATCATATGTTTCTTTATTTGGCTTCGTAGTCTTCGCCGCCGAATGTCAGATAGATGTTGTGCTCGCCATCGGAGATGACCGGCTCATCCCAGCCTTCGATCGTCTCGCCGTCCTGCGGGAAAGCACCATCATGTGTCAGCATATAGTAAGCGGTAGCGATGGACAGACGACCCAGTTTCTGTGTGCTCCACAGGGAAGCGCATTTCAGACCGCCGCTCTTCAGAACTTCCTGGCAGTCCTCTTCCAGACCGTTGGCAACGACAGCAACCTGATCCTGCAGACCCATGTCAGCAATGGCTTTGCCGCATCCTGGGCCGGTCGGTGAAGAATAACCGATGATACCGATAACATCCGGATAAGCTGTCATGACGTCTTTGGTATCCTGATAAGCTTCATCCTGAGACTCATTGCTCGGCTCAAGAGTAACCACGTTCAGGTTCGGATACTTCTCTGCCATGTAGGCTTTACCTGCATCGATCCAGGCATTCAGGTTGGCAGCGGAAAGTCCGCCGGTGATCATGGCGATATCGCCTTCGTCCGTGCCCATGTACTCGACCAGTTTGTCGACAAGATGCTCGCCGAACGCTTTGTCATCGACATTGTAAACGGAACCGTCTGTTACTTCCGGATCAGCCTGTGTATCCCAGTCAAGGACCAGAATGCCTTCTTCTTTGGCTTTCTTAAGAACAGATGTCATGGCTTCCGGATCGTTCGGGCCGACGACGATCGCGTCAACACCCTGTGCGATGTAGTTCTCCAGCATGGTGACCTGAGCGGCAGCATCAGCCGTTGTCGGGCCATCATAGATCACGGTGATTCCCAGCTCTTCAGCAACAGCCTGTGCGCCTTCATTGGTGCTCTGGAAATACGGAATGTTGGTCAGCTTCGGCATGAACAGGATAGTGTAATCCCCACCTTCTTCCTCTGCATGCACCGCCGGCGCCACAGTCATGATCATAGCTGCTGCCAGGATAACACTGAGTATTACTTTGGACTTTTTCATTATGCAACCTCCTTCTGGTTAGATAATTTATTCAACCGGGTTATTCCGGTTAAATTCTTTTATTTGACTGCTGCCGCAGCCTGCCGTGCTTTGATCTTCTTCCTGTCGATGATCACACCGGTCATATAACGGATACCCAGGACCAGGATCAGGATACAGCCGGTAAAGATATTGACCAGATTCTGGTCGAGACGGAACACCGTGAACCCGTTGGACAGGATCTGCAGGATCAGGACGGCCAGAACCGTACCGGCCACTGTCCCGCTGCCGCCGTTGATGCTGGTGCCGCCCATGACGACGGCGGTAACCGCATTCATCAGATAGGACGTACCATAGTCCGTCTTGGCCGAGCAGACACGGGAGGTGATCAGCACACTGGAAATCCCGTACATCAGACCGGAGAAGACATAGACCAGCATGATCGTCTTTTTAGTATTGATCCCGGAAAAACGGGTTGCCACTACATTGTCGCCGATCATGTAAACCTGATGGCCCCATTTGCTGCGCTCCAGCAGATAATATGTAAAAATGATGGCAGCGATATAGATGATCATCGGGAGCGGGATCGGGCCCAGTCTGGCCTGCGCAATGCTCAGGTAGCTTTCCTGACGGATGCCGATAGAATTACCCTTGGTAATGACCAGGCCGAGGCCTTCAAAGATCATACGGGTGCCAAGCGTAACCAGCATGGCCACAATGCCGATATAGCCGATCAGCCAGCCGTTCAGAACACCAGTCAGGATGGAAAAACCAATTACGATCAGGACACCGATCAGTGTCCCCGCACCGTTGTGCGCCTGCATCCATTCAGAAGACAGGACGGTTGCGGCAACAATGGCCGACAGCGAAGCACCGGTGATGATCGACAGATTCATGCCGCCGGTCAGAACGGCAGCCATCATGGCAAAGGCCATCAATCCGAATTCCGGCATCTGCGCCATCAGGTTTCTCATATTGGCTCCTGTCAGGAATACGTCCGGAGACAGGATCGACATGACGATAAACAAAACCAGGCAGATGATAAACAGGACCATCTCATTCGGATGTTTTTCTCTTAAAAATTTGAAAATATTCATCTTGCTCTCCTTCCTGTCTATTCTTCCACGTCGACCTTGATCGCTCTGTCGGCTTCACGATTCTGCGAAATCGCATCGATCGCAATCGTGACGACGATGATCGCGCCCATGATCGCCTGCTGCCAGTATCCGGATACATGCATCAGGATCAGTCCGTTCTTCAGGACAGCCATCAGGATAATACCGATCCAGGTTCCCAGAATGGTTCCGATACCGCCTGCCAGCGAGGCACCGCCCAGAACAACAATGGCAATGACCGTCATTTCGTATCCGGCAAATCCGTTCGGGTCGACCGAATTCATAATGCTTACCGACGCCGTCGAGGCCAGGCCGGCAAGAATACCGCAGTACACATAGGTAAAGATCAGGATCTTGTCCACGTTGTAGCCGACACGCTGGGCAGACTGCTTATTGCCGCCGACAGCATAGATGCCTCGGCCGATCAGCGTATTCTTCAGGATAAACCAGGTGATGATCCCGATGATGATCAGCAGGACCGTCTGTGTATACAGGCCGGTCTCCACCGTCTGTGTCGGAATACGGATCAGCTTCCAGTCGCCGAAGGCTTTATAACGCTCGGAAAGATCCGACATCCATTTACCCTTGGTGGCAAACAGAACGGAAGCAAGCGTGATGGTCTGCGTACCCAGCGTCGCGACGATCGGCGGGATTTTCAGTTTCGTGATCAGAAGCCCGTTGATCAGGCCTACCGCTGCTCCGGCACCTATACAGATCAGGAAGATCAGGATCACACTGTGGTTTGTCGCATGCTGCAGATAAACGCCCTGCAGAACAGCCGTCAGGCAGATCGTAGAGGATACCGACAGGTCGATACCACCCGTGATCAGGATCGGCAGCATACCGAACGCCATGATCCCGTACATGGAATTGCTGCGCAGGAAATCAAAGATGTTATTCGGACGCACAAAAGCCGGATTTACGATCGTAACGACAATGGCCAGCGCGATCACGATGAGCAGGACAACAAATTCTTTCTTTTTCGTAAGAGCTTTTAACATGATCCCACCTCCTTATGCGACCGACAGCTTCATGATCATTTCCTGCGTCAGGTCCTTGTTGTCCAGGAAGCCGGAAACCCGGCCGCGGCGCATGACCATGATCCTGTCGCTGATCGTCAGGATCTCAGGAAGTTCGGAAGAGATAACAATAACGGCCATTCCTTCTTTTGCCAGATTCCGGAGAATCTTATGGATCTCATCCTTGGCGCCGATGTCAACGCCGTTGGTCGGCTCGTCAACGATCAGCACCTTGGCCTGTGTGGAGATCCACTTGGCCAGAACGACTTTCTGCTGATTGCCGCCGGAAAGCGACATGGCTGTCAGATCCGGATTGTTCGGCCGGACGTCCAGCATATCGATCCATTTGTTGGTGGCATCTTCCATTTCCTTATTATTTAATATGCCGAGTTTATTCGCATATTTGTCCAGCTGGGGAAGGAGGATGTTTTCCCGGATCGTCTTCGGAAGGACCAGCCCCTGTGTCTGCCGGCTTTCCGGGACATAGGCGATCCCCATTTTCAGGGCGTCTGCAGGGCTCTTGATATGCACCTCTTTTCCTTCGATGAACACCTGCCCGGAGTCGATCGAAGTCAGGCCGAAGATCGCCTGCGCCGTTTCGCTTCGTCCGGCGCCGACCAGCCCGGTAACACCCAGGACTTCTCCTTTTCTGACCGTAAAGTTGATATCCTTGAAATTGCCTTTCTTGGACAGTCCTTTGACCGTCAGTACTTCCTCACCCTTTTCTTCCAGATTGGCGTAGCTCTTTCCTTCGATTTTACGGCCGACCATCATGGCGACCAGATCCGACTCGGTCACCTCTTTGGCATTGACCGTATCGACATACTGTCCGTCACGGAAGATCGTGAAGCGGTCGGCCACATGGAACAGTTCTTCCATTTTATGACCGACGAACATGATGGCAATATTCTGTGCCTTCAGATCTTCAATGATCTCATAGAGACGTTCCACTTCTTTTTTGGAAAGTGCCGATGTCGGTTCGTCCATGATGATCATCTTCGCTTCCTGCGCAACGGCCGTGGCAATGGCTACCATCTGCTGCTTGGCAACAGACAGGTTTCCGACGATCGTCCGCGGATTAATATCCGATTTCAGAAAGTTCAGAGCCTTTTCCGCTTTGGCATTAACCTCCTGCCAGTGGAGGATTTTCTGGTTTTTCTCAATGATCTCATTGATACCGATATTCTCTGCCACTGTCAGGTTTGTAAACAGACTGAAATCCTGATAGATAACAGATATTCCTTTTTTTATTGCATCCATCGGATCATGCAGCACCGTCTCCTGCCCTTCGATCACAATCTTTGCGCCGTCATCCGGCGGCTGAACACCGGAGAGGATCTTGATCAGCGTTGATTTCCCCGCACCGTTTTCACCGACAAGCGCATGTACTTCGCCGGGGCAGATATCAAACCGGACTTTGTCCAGCGCTTTTACACCCGGAAAGGTCTTGCTGACATTTGAGATTTCCAAAAATTTCTCTTTCAATGTGCGCCTCCCAACAGTTCTGC
>JAIKYQ010000196.1 GCA_024683035.1 Eubacterium sp. | reverse complement strand
AGTCTCTTTTTATTCTGTCTTTTTAGCTGAAGCATGATCATTTACCTCCGTAAAACGAAATGATTTCGTAATATTTCCGTAATTTTATTAACACTTTAGCACACTTCTTTTTAAAAAACAACTGGTAAATTGTTACAAAATTAAAAATTCCCTCTCATTACGAGAGGGAATCTTCCCTATAATACTTATTCTGTATCTTTGTATTTAAACCTTATATACTGCGGAAACGCTGTGCTTACGCTGTCTCCTGCTCCTCTTTCGGCTGATAGTCCGGATGTGTGCCGGCCCAGAGTCTTTCTGCATACGGAGTCCAGTTTTTGGCATAATCATCGCATTTGGCGCAGAGATGATCTACATCCTCCGGATCCGTCATATCGGTGCTCTTTGCACCTGTTGCCTTCACGATCTCACGCAGCTTCTGTGGATTTTCCAGCATCGGGCAGGGCCGCAGATAGTTCTCATTGAACGGCTGGCCGGCCTGATATGCCTTGAACAGCGGCTGCTGCAAGCATTCTGCCAGAGATTTTTCGTGGATATTGGCCGTGGAATAATGAATGAATACACACGGTTCCACGTCGCCGTTCGGATTGATATGACAATAATGCTTGCCGCCGGCTATGCAGCCGTGTACGAATTCGCCGTCGTTCTGGAAATCCAGAAGGAAGATGTTCTTTCCGCCTTCCCACCCGCGGACTTCACGGATGCGGTGATACATGTATTCTCTCTGTTCCGGTGTCAGCACCAGCTCCGTACCGGTATCGTTGCCGACCGGCATGAAATGGAAGTACCAGGAGAACAGCACGCCTTTATCAATAAGGAAATCCAGGAACTCATCACTGGTAACGGCTTTGTAGTTCTGGCTTGTATAGCAGATGGAAGTGCCGTACGGCAGTTTGTTCTTGTGCATCAGATCCATGGCATCCATGACCTTCTGGAAAACACCTTCGCCGCGGCGGGCATCGGTGGCTTCTGCCATGCCTTCCACGCTCATGGAAAGGACAACATTCTTAACCTCGCGCAGATCATCACAGAAGGGCTGGTCGACCAGCGTACCGTTTGTGAAGATAACAAAGCCGCAATCCTGGTGCTTTCTGGCCAGCCGAATGATATCTTTTTTACGGACAAGCGGTTCGCCGCCGGTCATGATATAGCCGCGGATACCCATAGCTTTTCCCTGGCTGACCAGGCTGTCCATATCTTCATACGACATATTCAGGGCGCGGCTGTACTCGGAAGCCCAGCAGCCGATGCAATGCAGATTGCAGGCACTGGTCGGGTCGAACAGAATGACCCACGGCAGCTTCATGCCGAATTCCTCTTCATATTTTTTCTTCTCGTGGAAGCCATAGTATCCCGCTTCGAAACCCAGTGACAGGAAGAGCCCTTTGACAACCTGCGGATCTACATTATCCATCATCTTGTCAAAGTACTGTTTATACTTTCCACCTTCGCTGAAGGCCTTGCGGAACTTTTCAAAAGCAACCGGGGACCAGGTATCTCCAAGGAATTTTTCAGCCAGATCAATCACCTTCAGATAACTGTTCTTTTCACGGTTTTTGATTACGTAATCCAGCGCTAAAGAGAACGCTTTTTTCTGCGCCGCTTTTGCGATTTTGTTTGCCATTATGCTATTCCTCCCAAATATACATGTAGACTCACAGACTATTATACAGCGCCTTTAAAAAATGTCGACCGTTTTTATCGGAAGATTGGACACTCTCGAAAATCTGTCCTTTGCATAAGCATGATTTTCGCTTTTCCCTGGCACTTCGCCGTATCTTGACACCTTTCCTGGGCCATGATAGTATGACAATGTATTGTGTATACAACACTTCTTAAGACGGCGTATTTTCATTCTATTGTACTCACCATTGTTTTCCCTGATGAAAGGGGGGTTTAGTTATGAGCAGAGATGTTTCTTTTCTGGAGGGAAAAACCGCACTGGTAACCGGTGCTTCCGGCGATATTGGTTTTGGTCTATGCCAGCGCCTTATTTCGTACGGTATCCAGCTTGTCATAACAGGACGTAATCCAGAGATCCTTGAAAAACGGGCGGAAGATCTCCGGGCAGCCGGCGGCAAAGTGTTGACCTATGTCGGCAATCTGGAAAGCGAAGCTTTCATGGACCGGCTGATCAATTATACGATTGACAATTACGAGAGCCTGGATATTCTGATCAACTCCGCCGGTCTGGCGCATAAAAGCCCGATTGAAGATGTGACTCCCGAGCTTTTTGACACGATCATGAAAGTCAATGTCCGCGCTCCGTTCTTCCTGGCTCAGAAAGCACTGCCCTACCTGCGCCTTTCCGATACAGCAACGGTCATCAACATGTGTTCCGTCGTGGCGCACCGCAGCTACGTAGATCAGAGCGCTTTCACCGTCAGCATGCATGCGCTGTTAGGCGCCTCCAAAGCGCTGGCAAATGAGATACATAAAAACGGCGATAATATCCGGGTCCATGTCATCACACCGGGTGCCGTCAATACCGATCTGATCCAGATGGTCCGTCCGGATCTGGATCCTAAAGATCTGATCCACGTGGAAGACGTTGCCGATGTCATGTCCTTCTATCTGGAGCACAGACATTCCGCCTTCATTACCGATGAAATCAGAATGCATCGTCTGGACAAGACACCGTTCATCTGATTCTGTCATCCGACACACACAAACCCCGGGATGCTGCCAAGGCAGTTCCCGGGGTTTATT
>JAIKYQ010000188.1 GCA_024683035.1 Eubacterium sp. | reverse complement strand
TTCGGCAAAAAACAGGTCATCCGGATGCAGCTGTTCTTTCCGTATACGGTTGAGCTCGGTTAGCAGGGAAGACAGATCACAGCCGGCCGACCAGTCGATAGTGTCCCGGTCAAAAAGATCCGGGCAATGGCGGATAGCCCGTTCCTGCCCGGCATAGAGCAGGACGGCACCCTTCAGAAAATACAGCATGGCCGTAAAATTCCGCAGAGACGGCTCGTCCGGAACAAGAGAAGCGATCCGCGGGAGATCGTGGTTTTCCAGGAAACGCAGTTTGTTATAGCCTTCCGGATAGGCAAAATCCTGAAAATTCAGCACGTCCAGCCAGTTGGAGAGTGAGGCCGTGCCGGTCAGATAGCGTTCCAGGACCTCGCGGACATCGTATTCATACTCCATGTCAAACATCCGGAACAGTTCCGTGTCGGAAGCGGTATAGATACCGCGCCGGCGTAAATTCAGATTGAAGGAAAGATGAGAGGTTTCGGCAAGCCAGATACAGTCCGGTTTTCTGGCGGCAACCGCCGCGCAGGCCTGCTCCCAGAAGGCGGCCGGTACCAGCGAAGCGACATCGCAGCGGAATCCGTCCACCCGTTCTGCCCAGTACACCAGCGTGTCTGTCAGATACTCCCAGAGGCCGGTATGAGAAAAGTCCAGATCAATGATATCCCACCAGTCCGCGACACGGTTTCCCGGCGTTCCGTCTGCTTTTTTATAGAAGTATTCCGGATGTTCCCGGAACAGTGCGGAATCCGGCGAGGTATGGTGATAGACCACATCGATGATGCAGCGCATGCCCTGCTCATGAATGGCGTCGACCAGGTCCTGCAGGTCCTGCAGGCTGCCGTATTCCGGGTTGACGGCACGGTAATCCGAAATGGCGTACGGACTTCCCAGACTACCCTTTCGGCGGACTTGTCCGATGGGGTGGATCGGCATGAGCCAGATAATATCCGTGCCGAGCGCACGGATCCGGGGAAGGTCCGGGATCACGGCGCGGAAGGTACCTTCCGGCGTGTGATCACGTACAAAAATGGAATAGAGTACAGCTGTCTGAAGCAGGGAGTCCGTATTATGTGCCATAAAAATGTCCTTTCGTAAAATACCCTTTCGTAAAAACCTTTTCGTGAATATACCTGAAGTAAAGATCCATACAGCGTGACAGGGGTGCACAGGATAAAGACGGTGCCGTTTGCCATGGCTGTGTTTTGGCATGTTTATCATAGCATAGATTTTAATACGATGCGAAGCAGCCTGTGGACACCTGTTTTTACTGCTTGCATGATCTATTCTCATCCCGGCCGCTCGGTCTGCGTAAGCAGTGGATCTCAGCTTCGTTCCATTCAGAATGCGCGCTTGTAAAAGCAGGTGTCCGCAGGCTGCTGTCCACGTTTTGAGAGCCAGCATTCCGACGGGATACAGGTCCCCATAAGCCGACAGTCGGCGATGGGGTTCTGTATCCGCAAGGAATGCGTCCGTTGCAGAAAAATAACGGCAAATTGCACAAAAAAATATAAAGCATATAATAAATAGTGCTGAAAATGTCAAAGGGTACTTGAAGAGGAGCGAAAAAGATGATTAAATGAAATCACTGGAAACGTTCCCGGGAACGATACCGGAACCGTTCCCAAAATATTAATCCAGAAGTGAATGATCATGACTATTAAAGATGTAGCTGAATACAGCGGTGTTTCCGTAAGCTCGGTATCGCGGGTTCTGAACGACCACCCGGATGTCAGCGATCAGGTCAGGGCCCGTGTTTTGGAGGCGGTGCAGGCGCTTCACTATGTACCGAACAACAGTGCGCGTGATCTCAGCAGAGCGCAGACCGATGCGATCGGTGTGATCGTCCGGGGAGCAGGCAATCCGTTTTTTACACCGATCATACATGCCGTCGAAAAAGAGATCCTGCAGGCCGGCTATTCCATGGAGATCCATCAGATCTCAGCCGATGAAGATGAGCTGGCGGCGGGAGCAAGCCTGGCCAGGGCCAAGAGGCTGAAGGGTATGATCCTTCTCGGAGGCGAGTTTGACTATACACCCGACAAAGTCGCGGTTCTGAATATTCCGTTTGTCTGCTGTTCGTATACCAACAGTTTCGGGACGCTGGATAAAAATACATATTCTTCGGTGTCGATCGATGACGAAGCAGAAGCGTACCGGGCCGTCCGGTATCTGACAGACCGCGGCCACAGGAAAATCGCCATCCTGCTGGGTGCTGTCGATGACAGATCGATCAGCGAACTGCGGTATAAAGGGTACTGCCGGGCACTGCAGGAAGCAGCGATCCCGGAGGATCCGTCCCTGGTGGAAGAGATCGATTATTACGATATGCATGTGGCCTATGAAGGAATACAAAGGCTGCTGGAGCGCAGACAGGATCTGACGGCTATTTTTGCCGTGGCGGATACCATGGGGGTTGCAGCTCTAAAAGCACTGCATGATGCGGGCCGGCAGGTCCCGGAAGACTGCTCGGTCATTTCGATCGACGGACTGCCCATGTCGAACTTTACGATCCCCACGCTGACGACTCTGGAACAGCCAAAGGATGAACTGGCCGTGGAAGCGGTCTCCCGTCTGATCCGGGTACTGGAAGGAAAAGGAAAGAACGGTCATCTGTATCTGCAGACCAGTCTGCGGGAAGGCGGTTCTGTCGGACCGTGTCACCGTTAAGGTTTTTAGCCATCCGGCCTAAAAATATAAAAAAGTAGCACCATAAACTGTAATACCTATTTATGTAGAAGGAGGAGAAACAACATGAAAAAACTGATGGTCATGGCATTAGCTGCGATTATGAGCCTGGGTCTTCTGGCAGGCGCAGTGCCGGTCGCTGCTGAAGGAGATGGTTCTGTTTACTGGCTGAACTTCAAGCCGGAATCAGATGAAGTCCTGCAGGAGATCGCGGCGGATTATAAAGAAGCCACAGGCGTTGACGTCAAAGTCGTTACAGCGGCATCCGGCACGTACAGCCAGACCCTGAATTCCGAAATGGATAAGTCTGCGCCGCCGACCCTGTTTGTCATCGGCAACCAGGCGGGCGTGAAAGACTGGGCTGATTATGCACTGGATCTGACCGATACACCGATCGCCAACGAACTGAATACAGATGCCTACAATCTGTACGATGAAGACGGCAAGCTCGTATCGATCGGCTA
>JAIKYQ010000175.1 GCA_024683035.1 Eubacterium sp. | reverse complement strand
TATCGTTACCCGCTCGTTTTTCTTCAGCATACCCGTACCTGCTTTTCATTTATGAAAGATCGTCCAGGTTCCCCGTACGCCTGATGTTGGAGTCCAGTGCCTTATGGAATCCCAGCCATTCTCCGGCCGGTTTCTGTGCATTGGCTTTAAAGAACTCCGTGATCATTTCCAGCCTGGAGTCGGCATTGTCAGCCAGATTCAATGCCAGTGCCTCCGCCAGGGCCGGTTTTTTGGGGGAACCGTATTCAAATTCTCCATGATGGGCCAGGATACAATGCTTCAGATCCCTTTCCAGTTCCGCCGGGAATCCTTCTATTTCAGAAGCGGCATCGTGGATCATTTCTGCCCCGATCATGATATGTCCCAGCAGCTGTCCATCATCGGTGTAATCATTCTGCGGAAAGCGGGAAAGCTCCGTTATTTTTCCGATATCATGGCAGATTGCGGCCGTGAGCAGCAGATCCCGGTTCAGCACCGGATAGTATTTGGTCATAAAGAAGCAGAGATTTACCACATACAGCGTATGCTGCAGGAGCCCTCCGACAAAAGCATGATGCAGTGTCTTGGCCGCCGAAGCCACTTTGAAACGGCTGACAAACTCCTCGTCCTCAACAAAGTACCGTTTCAGCAGAGCCGACAGATAGGGATTTTCCACCTTCCCTATAAAGTCCAGCAGCGTCTGGTACATTTTTTCTGTATCGTAATCGGTCGTCGGAAGATAATCCGCCGGATCGTATTCCCCGCTGCGGGCTTTTCTCACACGTTTCAAAGATACCTGCAGCGATCCGTTAAAACGGGATATATCGCCTACGATATCCACATAGTCCAATGCTTCAAAATCATCGATCCCGGCATCATCGGGATCCCAGATCTTTCCGTCCACCATACCGGTCCGGTCCATCAGCGTGACGTTTTCATAGGCTTTTCCGTTTTTTGTCACCGCTGCATTTTTTGTTTTGCAAAGATAGATCCCGGCTACCCGGATGCCTTCTCTCCATTCCTGTATATATAACATCGTTTCCCTGCTTTCTTTGCCTACCGGCTGTCTATCGTCACCTCAAAGGACATTTCCGCATATCCTTCTGTGCCGCGTCTCATCGCATTAAAAACAACACTGTCTCCGGGTGTCAGACTGCTCAGGATTCTCTGATACTGCCGGATACTCTCCACCGGCCGTCCGTCGACCCGTACGATCACATCGTATTCCTTCAGACCGGCGAGCATGGCCGGCGAGTCTTCTTCTGCTTCCGTTACCAACAGTCCCCTTGGTATGCCGGTCCTGTCTGCTATATCCTGTGTCACGTCCTGTCCGCGGATCCCGGCATAATTCTGTGGCTCATTGTTGGACAGATCCTCGATCAGTCCGCTGATCTGCGAAATAGCCAGGCCGGTTATACTTCCCGTACTGCTGCCGAAATGATGCGTGATAATGCCAATGATCTTTCCATCCAGCGATATGAGTACGCCGCTGCCTTCCGCTGTCCCGTCAATATCGGTCGTGAGCAGTGCATATTCCGTATCTACAACCGATACCTTTGAGCTTGTTGAAGTAACGATGCCGTAGGCGATCGAATCGGCAACACCCAACGGGCTTCCCAGTGCCAGCACCGGCTCCCCTCTCTTAACCAGATTGGAATTGCCAAACGGCGCTGCTATGATCTCTTCTTTCGTTGTATCGCCTATGCTGTCCAGCGGCACTTTCAGAACAGCCAGTCCGGTATTGGCATCCGCTTTCTGGAAGGTCGCATCGGTCATCGAACCGTCATAAAAGACAACCTGGATCCGTTCCACCTGATCCACCACTCGGTACTCCGTCAGAATATACAGATCCGATTTTGTCATGGCGGCGACCAGTCCGGACAGTCTTCTCTGGTTTTCATAGTTCTGGTTAAAATAGTCCATCTCACTGGTTATACCGATGACCTGGACCAGTGCATGCTCCGGCTCTTCCGCAACCGCCATCATGTCTCTGTACAGATCACGGTATTCCTGCAGCGTAATACCCGGATGTTCCCTCTCCGACTCCGTTTCGGCTTCCGGATCTTCTGCCGGGGTCTCCGTGTTTTCCTGTTTCTCCGGCGGCTGCTCTTCCTGCTGCTGCAGCGTCTCCGGTTCCGCAGTCTGGGAACCTTCTTCCGCAGGTGTTTTTTCTTCCGCAGCTGCTTTCTCTTCCGCAGATACTTTTTCTTCCTGTATCTCTGTTCCGGAATCCTCTTCCGGGATTTCCGCTTTTTCCTGTTTTTCAGGTTCTGCAGGCTGTGCTGAGACCGCTGCGCTTTCCGGCTCCTTGTTCTCTTCCTGCATTTCTTCAGAGGTGCTTTCAGCCGCGGAAGAGACTTCCGCCCTTCCTTTTACAAATACCGGCTGCGTAAGCGAAAAGACAAGAGATGCGATCACACCGATCGCCACACCGGCAGCCAGGATACCCAGTACCTGGAAAACACGGACCTTACGGCTGACCGGCGGTTTCTTGATCGTCTGATCCATGAACCGATAGCCGTTTTCTTCCGGATGCTGCCCGGTTTCTGCCATCTTTTTTTTATTGTCTTCTCTTTCCTGATTCCCCATGAAACATCTCCGAAAAGCATACAGCATGCTGTATCGTTTTTCGCTGCAAAACCGTCCGTTTACGGTTAGTTTTGTAATCATAACATACGAATATGAATTAATTGTGAATAACAGAAATTTAGGGTACAATGGACATATGAATGATAAAGCGCTGCATACATTAGAATACGATAAAATCATCAACATGCTGGAATCACAGGCCTCCTCGGCGCCCGGTAAACAGCGGTGCCGCGACCTGCGCCCTTCTGACGATCTGTCCGAGATCCTGACAAGGCAGCAGGAAACGGAAGCAGCCGTATCGCGGATCCTGCGAAAGGGGAATCCTGTTTTTTCCGCTGTTGTGGATATCCGACCCTCCCTGAAGCGTCTGCAGGTCGGCAGTTTTCTGAATGCTCCCGAGCTTCTCCAGCTGGCTTCCCTTCTGGAAAACGCGGCACGCATCAAATCCTACGGACGGCACGAACGTTCCGAAGAGACGGACGACTGCCTCGATGCACTGTTTTCCTGCCTCGAGCCATTAACGCCTCTCTCGTCCGAGATCCGGCGCTGCATCCTTTCGGAGTCGGAAATCGCCGATGATGCGAGTGCGGAGCTCCGCAAGATCCGCCGCTCCATCAGTATCAGCAGTGAACGGATCCATTCGCACCTGAACGCACTCCTGAACGGGCCACAACGTACAGCCTTGCAGGATTCGGTTATCACGATGCGCAACGGACGATACTGCGTGCCTGTCAAGGCAGATTACCGGTCAGCTGTCCCGGGGATGGTGCATGACCAGTCATCTACCGGCGCCACTCTGTTCATAGAACCGATGTCCGTGGTCCGTCTCAATAATGAGATCCGTGAGCTGCAGCTGCAGGAATCCGCCGAAATAGATGCCATTCTGGCTTCCCTTTCCGCCTCGGCAGCCGGCAACAGCATGATCCTGGAAAACGATCTGGAAATGCTGATCGCGCTCGATTTCATTTTTGCCAGGGGAAAACTCGCGCTTTCCATGAATGCCACCCGCCCGGTCTTCAATACAGAAGGGCGAATCCGTCTCCGGCAGGCCCGGCATCCGCTGATTGATGCAAAGACTGTCGTACCGATCGATGTGTCTCTGGGAGATGCATTCGATCTTCTGATCATTACCGGTCCCAATACAGGCGGTAAAACCGTTTCGCTGAAAACAACCGGTCTGCTGTCTCTGATGGGACAGGCCGGTCTGCATATTCCCTGTCTCGACAGATCGGAGCTTTCCGTATTTACAGAAGTCTATGCCGATATCGGGGACGAACAGAGTATCGAACAGTCGCTGAGTACTTTCAGCGCACATATGACAAATATCGTCTCCTTTCTGGAAAAAGCCGACCGCTATTCGCTCGTTTTGTTTGACGAGCTGGGCGCCGGAACTGATCCCACGGAAGGAGCCGCACTGGCCATGGCCATTCTTTCTTTCCTGCACCGTCAGAAGATCCGGACCATGGCAACTACCCATTACAGTGAACTCAAGGTTTTTGCCCTTTCCACAGAAGGGGTGGAAAATGCCAGCTGCGAATTCAACGTGGAAACCCTGCGTCCGACCTACCGCCTGCTGATCGGTATCCCCGGAAAAAGCAATGCTTTTGCCATTTCCACACGCCTAGGCATTCCGGAATACATCATCGAAGATGCCCGTTCCCGGATCGGCAGCCAGGACGCTTCCTTCGAAGATGTTCTGGCACGGCTGGAAGAAGACCGTGTCCTGATCGAAAAGCAGAAGGCGCAGATGAAAAAGGACCTGCAGGAACTGCAGCGCCGCCAGAAGCAGCTGGATAACCAGGAACAGAATCTGGAGCAGCGCAAAGCCAAAATGCTGGACAACGCAGAAGAAGAAGCGCGCCGGATCCTGCAGGATGCCAAAGATTATGCCGATCAGACGCTGAAAGATTTCCGGAAATTCGGCAAAGACCATATCGATCTGGCCGAAATGGAACGGCAGCGCACGGCCCTGCGGGAGCATATTGCCCAGAAATCCAGGCCGCTCGTTCCCGATCAGACAGCTGGTACCAAAAGTGCCCGGCGCGGGGCAAAGCTCCATCCGGGCGATGCCGTGCGCGTTCTCAGCATGAATCTCAACGGCATCGTGCGTTCCGAACCGGATGCAAAAGGAAACGTGTATGTACAGATGGGTGTTCTCCGTTCCAAACTGTCCGTGGACGATCTTATTCCGATCGACGAACCGGTCGTCACATCGGAAAAACTGCAGCATACCGGCTCCGGAAAAATAAAAATGTCCAAATCCCTGTCTGTCAGGCCTGAGATCAATGTGATCGGCAAAACCGTGGATGAAGCGATCGCAGAACTGGACAAATACCTGGACGATGCCTATCTGGCTCATCTGGAAACCGTACGTATCGTGCATGGAAAAGGGACAGGCGCCCTGCGCAAGGGCATACATACCTATCTCCGGAGAGTGAAGCATGTAAAATCTTTCCACCTGGCCGAATACGGCGAAGGGGATGCCGGCGTAACCATCGTAAAATTCAAATAACATCTGTATGACCGGTCAGCAGCCGCTGCCGGAGACAAACCGCCTACATGGGGGAAAATCATGGCTGTCAAACAGAAAATCCTGATCGTGGATGATGACAATAACATTGCGGAACTGATATCCCTGTATCTGACCAAAGAATGTTTCGACTGCCGCATCGAAAACGACGGCGAATCAGCTCTGGCTGCCATTCCGGTCTTTCATCCGGATCTGATCCTGCTGGATCTTATGCTGCCGGGCATGGACGGATATGAAGTCTGCCGCGAAGTGCGCCACACCTCGAATCTGCCGATCATCATGCTCTCTGCTAAAGGAGAGGTATTCGATAAAGTACTCGGACTGGAGCTCGGTGCCGATGATTACATCATCAAGCCCTTTGATTCGAAAGAACTGGTGGCGCGCGTAAAGGCCGTACTGCGCCGCTTCTCCTCCACACCGGCGGCGGCTCCGGAACCCCCGGCCCGTAAGATCCTCATGGTGGAGTATCCGGAACTGACGATCAACCTGACCGATTACTCCGTTGTATACAGGGGCGAAACGCTGGACATGCCGCCGAAAGAACTGGAGCTACTGTATTTCCTGGCCTCCTCTCCCAACCGGGTCTTTACCAGGGAACAGTTGCTGGATCACATCTGGGGATACGACTATGTAGGTGATACCCGCACGGTGGACGTCCACATCAAGCGAATCCGAGAAAAGATCAATGACAGCCCCGACTGGTCCATCGCAACGGTCTGGGGAATCGGTTATAAATTCGTTGTATCATGAACAGAAAAATCATCCATAAATTCATCTGGATCTATGTACTGATCGGTGTGGTCGGCTTTATCCTCATTTCCACGCTTGGCTCGCAGATGGTTGAAAACTGCCTGCTGGAGATCAACAGCCGTGCGATCTACAGCGAAGCGGTCCGCATCGCCTCCGATGATTCCATTCTCTCTTCCCGCGTAGAAAACACGGCTGAACAGGAATATATCCTGCTCAGCCTGCAGGCTCTTGCCGTTTATCATGACAGCGAAATCTGGCTTCTGAGTCCGGATGGGACCATCTATTTCAATTCTTCACAGAGCACCCTTCCACAGGAAAAGGAAAAGCTGCCCGGGTTTGATCCCCTGGCGCTGGGCAACAGTTATTACACCGTCGGCCGCTTTTTTGATCATTTTAAAGACGACCGTATCAGCGTGCTGGTTCCGATCACTTCAAATCTGAACCTGCGCGGTTATGTGGCCATGCATATGACCATGAAAGAACTGATCGCACAGAGAGAAAGCGTCCTGACAGTCGTATATATACTGGCCGCCATTCTGTTTGGGATCTTCCTTTCTGTTTTTGCCCTGCTGTATCTGACCGTACTGCGCCCGTTGAAAAAGATCACAGACGGTACACAGCATTATGCTGCCGGCGATCTGCAGTACAATATTCCCGTGCAGTCAGACGATGAAATGGGGAGGCTGGCGTCTTCTTTGAATTATATGTCAGATGAGCTGAACAAGTCCGGGGAATACGAGCGCAGCTTCATCGCCAATGTGTCCCACGATTTCCGCTCCCCGCTGACCTCCATCAAAGGATATGTAGAAGCCATGCTAGATGGGACCATCCCGCCGGACATGCAGGAAAAGTATCTGAAGATCGTGCTTTCTGAAACGGAACGCCTGACGAAACTCACCAACGGGATCCTGACTCTGAACAGCATGGACAAAAAACGCAGTTATCTCACGATTTCCACTTTTGACATCAACGCCGTGATCCGGGATACGGCAGCCGCCTTTGAAGGGATCTGCACACCGCGTCAGATCTCCATCCGTCTGTATCTGACAGGCGAACAGCTGTACGTTTCCGCAGATCTGGGAAAGATTCAGCAGGTCTTGTACAATCTGATCGACAACGCCATCAAGTTCAGCAAGGACAACAGTTCCATCGAGATCGAAAGTGAAGTGCGGCGCGGCACCGTGTATATCGCCGTCAGGGATCACGGCGTCGGGATCCCGCGTGAATCTCTGAATAAGATATGGGACCGTTTTTACAAAAACGATGCGTCCAGAGGCCGTGAACCCAAAGGAAACGGTCTGGGCCTGGCTATCGTAAAAGAGATCATCAACCAGCATGAACAAAACATTACCGCCATCAGTACGGAAGGCGTCGGGACCGAATTCATTTTTTCTCTGAATATGGCATCCGAACCGCCTAAATCATAAAGCCGTGCTCATCCTTGCGGCTTAAACACGACTTTGTCTACAGTCAGAGGAACT
>JAIKYQ010000172.1 GCA_024683035.1 Eubacterium sp. | reverse complement strand
TTATCCGATGAAGAACTTCCTTCCTCCTCGGCGCTCCGCCGGCATCTGCTGGAAGGCTTTTCGCTTGCGGAACTCCGATCCCGGATCCCCGCATCCCTGTATCCCGTCTATGAAGAAGCGCTGCGTGACTCTGTTCCGATCCGGGCAGATGACTTTTCTGCCATGCTGCAGTATCAGCTTCTGAAAGAAGACCGCATGTCTCTCACCGGCTATCTGGATGTTCCGTATGACCTGGCAGGGCGCATCCTGCAGTGCCGCCCCGGCTTTACCACCTTTTCCGGTTTCTGTGATGCTGTCAAAACGCGGGAACGCACCCGCGCCCAGATCAGCCGCGCCCTTCTGCACATCCTGCTGGGGATCACGCAGGAGGATCTGCAGAAAGCGCTTGCGCCGTCCTTCGTCCGGATGCTGGGATTCCGCCGGCAAAGCCAGGAACTTCTTTCTTCCATACAAAAAGAAGGACAGATCCGGCTTGTTTCCAAACCTTCTGCCCTTTCCGAAGAGTCCTATGAACGGGACCTGTTTGCTTCCGATCTGTACGAAAGTGTTCGTGCCGGCCGGTCCGGTACCCCGTTTGTTCCGGAATACAGTCATCCCGTTATCGTACTGTAAAGGACGTCTCTGCAATGCATCAGAGACGTCCTTCTATAAATGCTGCGTTTTAGCCCAAACTTATGCCAGGGCCGCCGTGATGATGGCCATGGAATAGACTTCCTCGCCGTTGCAGCCGCGGGACAGGTCGTTGATCGGGGCGTTCAGTCCCATCAGGATCGGGCCGTAGGCAGCGAAGTTGCCGAGACGCTGTGCGATCTTATAGCCGATGTTGCCGGCATTGATATCCGGGAAAATGAAGGTGTTGGCATAACCGGCCACGTCGGAATCCGGGAACTTGGTTGCCGCTACACGCGGGGAAACCGCTGCGTCAAACTGGATCTCGCCTTCGATCTTCAGATCCGGATATTTTGCTTTTGCCTTGGCGGCGGCGTTGCGCATCTTATCCACCGCTTCGCCCTTGCCGGAACCATGAGAAGAATAGCTCAGGAAGGCGATCTTCGGATCGATGCCGAAGATCTTCGCGCACTCGGCTGTCTCGCCGCAGATCTCGACCAGCTCGTCTTCGGTCGGATACAGGTTGATCGCACAGTCGGCCATGGCCAGTACTTCTCTTCCGCCGGTAGCACCGGAACGGACCATGATGAAGCACGAAGACACAATGCTGTTGCCGGGTTTGGTTTTGATCAGCTGCAGCGCCGGACGGACGGTATCGGCTGTGGAATAGGTTGCACCGCCGAGCAGGGCATCCGCCACACCCATCTTGACCAGCATGGTGCCGAAATAGTTGGACTGTGACAGCAGAGACGCTACCTGCTCCCGTGTGCCGGCTTTCGCGCCGCGCAGCTCGATAAACAGATCGATCATTTCTTCCATCCGGTCATAATTCTGCGGATCAATGATCTCTGCTCCCCGGATATTGTAGCCGACATGCTCTGCCGCTTTCAGGATTTCTTCTTTGTTGCCGACCAGCACCGGTTTCAAAAAGCTTCCGGACAACAAACGGGACGCTGCTTCCAGGATCCTTTCATCCGTGCCTTCCGGAAAAACGATCGTTTTCGGGTCTTTTCTCAGAATGTCAATTAAAGCTCCAAATCCTTTGTCCATACTCTTCTCCTTTTTCTTTATAAAAATTAGGTGTCATATTACCTTTATTGAGTTCTGTATTCAATTCCGGAAGCTGTGTACCGGTGCCGGTATCCTCCCTTTCCGGCTGATGAACGCGTCGCAGCTGTACGTGTTGACCGGCATGACCGGTGCGCTTCCCAGCAGGCCTCCGAATTCGACGTGGTCGCCTACCTTCCGGCCGATGGCCGGGATCAGGCGGGCTGCCGTCGTCTTCTGGTTGACCATGCCGATCGCCATTTCATCCGCGAGGATCCCGGATATGGTGGAGGCGGAGGTATCACCGGGGATGGCGATCATATCCAGACCGACCGAACAGACACAGGTCATCGCTTCCAGTTTTTCCAGCGTCAGTGCTCCCTTCCTGGCTGCACGGATCATTCCCTGGTCCTCACTGACCGGGATAAATGCTCCGGAAAGGCCGCCGACATAGGAAGAAGCCATCACGCCGCCTTTCTTCACCTGGTCGTTCAAAAGGGCCAGCGCTGCGGTCGTTCCCGGCGCACCCACGGATTCCAGGCCGATCTCTTCCAGGATATCCGCCACGGAATCTCCTACGGCCGGCGTCGGTGCCAGGGAAAGGTCGACGATCCCGAACGGGACGTTCAGCCGTCTGGATGCTTCCCGGGCCACAAGCTGCCCGACACGCGTCACTTTGAACGCGGTTTTCTTGATCGTTTCACACAGGGTTTCAAAGTCAGCGCCCCGCACTTTCTGCAGGGCATGCTTGACCACACCTGGTCCGGAAACGCCGACGTTGATCACGGCATCCGCTTCCGTAACACCGTGGAACGCTCCTGCCATGAACGGATTGTCATCCGGGGCATTGCAGAAAACGACCAGCTTGGCGCATCCCAGGCATTCCCGGTCTGCTGTTTCCTCTGCCGTCTGACGGATGATCTCGCCCATCAGGCGCACGGCATCCATGTTGATGCCGGTCCTGGTAGAACCCACGATGACAGACGCACACACCTTCTCCGTACAGGCCAGTGCCCGGGGAATGGAACGGATCAGGTTTTCTTCCGCCGGTGTCATGCCTTTGGCCACCAGGGCCGAATAGCCTCCCAGGAAATTCACGCCGACTGCCTGTGCGGCACGGTCCAGCGTCTGTGCAATCTGCACATAGTCTTCCGGTGTGCGGCAGGCCGATCCTGCGATCAGGGATACCGGTGTCACCGAGATCCGCTTGTTGACGATCGGGATGCCGAATTCCGCCTCGATCTCCTGTCCGGCCGATACCAGGTCCTTCGCCTTTTCCGTGATCTTTCTGTAAATGTTCCCGCAGAGAACATCCAGATCAGCATCTGCACAGTCCAGCAGGCTGATGCCCATCGTGATCGTACGAACATCCAGGTTTTCGTTCTGGATCATCTCGTTGGTTTCGTACGCTTCGAATATATTGATCATGCTTTCCGCCCTCAGATCCGATGCATCATGTCAAAGATGTCTTCCCGCTGGCAGCTGATCATGACACCGATCTCTTCGCCCAGCTTTTTCAGCTCCACCGCCATCTCGGCCGTTGTCTTGCCGGACTTGCTGACATCAGTGATCATCATCATATGGAAGTACTCCTGCAGAATGGTCTGGGAGACATCTTCAATGTTCACATTGTTCTCGGCCAGATACCCGCAGACTTTCGCTATAATGCCCACCGTATCCTTGCCTGTCACCGTAATGATCGTCTTATTCATGGTTCTCTCCTGTTATGCCCGCCGGCTGCGCTGTTCAGAATGTAAATCGTTCCCCGGCTATGCCGACGGTCCGCGCTGTTCAGAATGCAAGCCTCTCAGAACGTAAGCAGATCTCCTACTTTGTCCCGTTCTGCCACGTGGATCGGAAAATCACCCGACCGGTACGGACAGTCGCCCAGCGTTACTTCCGCACAGACTGTTTCATACGCCAGTGCCGGATAATTGTTTTCCTGGCTGAGGTGTCCCAGCACGATATGTTTCATATGATCATGCAGCAGTTCGGACAGCAGCCTTCCCGATGCCTCGTTGGACAGATGTCCCTTTTCTCCGAGGATCCGCATCTTCAGATAATACGGATACCGCCCCACTTCCAGCATGTGTACGTCGTGATTGGCCTCCAGCAGCAGCATGTCCAGCCCCTGCAGATGCCGGATCGTGTCCTCGGTATAGATCCCCATATCCGTTGCCACGGCCGCGCTCTTGGTCCCGGACTCCACACGGTAGCCCACCGGTTCGGCTGCGTCATGCGAGATCGCAAACGGCAGAACGGACAGATCCCCGATCTGCTGCGGCCTGTCTGCCTCCACCTCATGGAAGCATGTCTCCGGGATCTCTCCCAGCGAACGCATTCCCTTCAGTTTCCGGATGGTCCCGGCCGTCGCATAAACCGGAATGCCCTTGCGCCTAGCCAGCACGCCCAGCCCCTGGATATGGTCCGCATGTTCGTGCGTGACCAGAATGGCATCGATATCGGAAAGCGTACGGCCAATCGTGTTCAGCGCTTCCTCTGTCCGTTTGCCGGAGATGCCGCTGTCGATCAGGATACTGGTGCTGTCGGTTGCCAGGTAAAGACAGTTGCCGCTGCTGCCGCTTGCCAGACTGCAGAATTCCATTTTATGGTTCCTCCGGCTGGCGGCCGCTCTTCGGCATGTCTTTCAGCAGCACATCGATCTGTTTCCTGGTCTCCGCAAAATCGCCGCTGTTGTCGATGACACAGTCGCAGGAACGCCGGAGCATGCTCTCCGGAACCTGATTGGCCATAATAGACGAAATCTTTTCATCCGAATAGCTCCGGGAAGCCTTCAGGCGCTCTCTTCGGACCGCTTCATCGGCATACACATACCACAGCTCCCGGTATATCTCATTTCCTATTTTATGCCCCTGCGAATCCAAAAACAAGGCAGACTCCAGACAGATCAGGACTGCGCCTTTTTCTTCCGCGCCGCGGATGATCTCCTCGGTGCGTTTCAGGACGGCAGGATGCGTCACGGCATTCAGTTTCTGCAGCAGTTCCTCATCGGCGAATACCTTTTCCGCCATCTTCACGCGGTTCAGCATCCCGTCTTCCAGCAGAACATCCGGCCCGAACAGGGCAAGCACGTCCTGATAGCAGACTTCACCCGGCATCATCAGTTCCTTTGCCAGATCGTCCGTACGCAGGATCACCGCCCCGTAGGCGTTCTCCAGATAAGCCAGCACTTCGCTCTTGCCGCACCCGACTCCTCCGGTCACGCCGATCCTTCTTGTTTTATTTTGCATCATACCAGTTTCTGCCTTCATGCATATCGATTTCCAGCTTCACGGCCAGAGAAGCCGCACCGGTCATTTCTTCTTCCAGTATCTTTTTTACCTGCTCCCGTTCACTTTCCGCAGCTTCCACCAGCAGTTCGTCGTGTACCTGCAGCACCAGACGCGACTGCAGCTTTTCCTCTTTCAGGCGTCTGTCCACACGCAGCATGGCGATCTTGATGATATCGGCTGCCGTCCCCTGGATCGGGGCATTCTTCGCGACCCGTTCCCCGAACTGCCGCGTCATGAAGTTCCCGGAGGTAAGCTCCGGCATCGGCCTTCTGCGGCCGTACAGTGTTTCGGAATATCCCTTTTCCTTTGCCTGGTCCACGAGTCCTTCCAGGAACGCGCGGATCGCAGGATACGCCTGGTAGTATTTTTCTATGTATTCCGCCGCTTCCTGCCGGGAAATGCTCAGATCCTGCGACAGTCCGTAGGAACTGATCCCGTAGACGATCCCGAAATTCACGGCTTTGGCATTGCGGCGCATCAGCGGCGTGACTTCCTCAAACGGGACATGGAAGACCTGCGAAGCCGTGATGGCGTGGATATCTTTGGCCTGCCGGTATGCTTCGATCAGTTTTTCATCACCGGACATCGAAGCCAGCACGCGCAGTTCGATCTGGGAATAATCTGCATCCAGGAAGACAAAGCCTTCTTCCGGCACGAAAACCCGGCGGATCTGCCGGCCCAGTTCGACGCGGACCGGGATGTTCTGCAGATTCGGATCCGCGCTGCTGAGGCGTCCGGTCGCTGTGATGGTCTGATGGAAGGTGGAATGGATCCGTCCGTCCCCGGCCACAAAGGCCGTCAGACCATCGGCATAAGTGGATTTCAGTTTGGTCAGCTGGCGGTATTCCAGGATATCCGCCACAAAAGGCACGTCCGGTGCCAGTTTTTCCAGCACATCCGCCGCCGTGGAATACCCTGTCTTCGTCTTCTTGCCGCCGGGCAGAGCCATCTTTTCAAACAGGATCTGTCCCAGCTGTTTCGGCGACAGAATATTGAAGGCTTCACCTGCCTCTTTGTAGATCTTCTGTTCAAGTTCCCGGATCCCTTCCTGCAGGCTTTCTCCATACGCCTGCAGAGCATCCGGCAGGATCTTCACGCCGGCTTTTTCCATATCGCTCAGCGTCCAGACGAGCGGCAGCTCGATCTCCCGGTACAGCGGCAGCATGCCCTGCGCTTCCAGTGCCTCTTCCAGACTGCCGGCCGCTGCCAGGGACGACCTGGCTTCTTCGGCGGCATACTCCGCCGCCAGGGACTCTTCTGACGCGGCATAATCCGGTCTTTTGCCCGTTCCGAACAGTTCTTCCCGGGAGCGTACCTGGATGCCGCCGTATTCGGCTGCAATCGTATCGTATGCGTAGGTGCTGTTCAGCGGGTTCAGCAGATAGGCGGCCAGATGTGTGTCAAACCACCGTTCGGATACCGGGATCGAAACCGCTGCCAGCAGCTCCTTCAGCTGCCAGATGACCAGCTCTGTATCCTTTTCCAGACGGCACAGTTCCTCTCCCAGATAAGCCGGTGTCAGGAAACCGGCCGCCGGTATGTACCAGCATCTTTCTCCGGAAGCAGCCAGGCCCAGCCCCACCAGGACGGCCGTACGGTCCGGAAGCGGATCCGTCAGCACACTGACGCCGACCCGCTCTTCCGCGGTCAGGCTCTGAAACAGTGCGGTCACGTCGGTGAATTCCGTCAGGATGACCGTATCCCGGCGCGGCGCCTCGTCTTTGAGATCAAAGCGCGTCAGCAGTTTCTTGAACTCCAGCCGCTTGCACAGCTGCCAGGCTTCTTTTGTGTACAGATTTCCCAGCTTCATGGAAGCCAGGTCGGTCTCCATCGGTACATCGGTATCGATGGTGGCCAGTATTTTGGACAGCACGGCCAGGTCCCAGTGCTCCCGCATCGCGGCCTGCGCCTTTGCCGGTTTGATCTCTTCGATATGCTCGTGCGCCTCTTCGATGGTGCCATAGAGCTGCAGGATTTTGGTGGCCGTCTTGATCCCCACGCCCGGAAGGCCGGGGATATTGTCGGAAGAGTCGCCCATCAGCGCCTTGAGATCGATGATCTGCGGAGGCGTGAGCCCGTATTCTTCCACGACCTCGGCGGTGTGATAATCCTGGATCAGCGTTTTTCCGCCTTTGGTTTTGGGGATCCGGATCAGGACACGGTCCGTGGCCAGCTGCAGCAGGTCACGGTCTCCGGAAACAACCGTCACATCCAGCCCCTCTTTTTCACACCGGCCGGCCAGCGTGCCGAGCAGATCATCCGCCTCATACCCTTCCCGCATCAGAAGCGGTACACCCATGGCCCGCAGCATCTCCTGCATCAGAGGCACCTGCTCCCTCAGTTCGGGCTGCATCGGGCTGCGGGTTCCTTTATAGTCCTCGTAGATCTTATGCCGGAATGTCGGTGCATGGATATCAAATGCAACCGCCAGATACTGCGGCGATTCTTCCTCCAGGATCCGGAACAGGATATTCAGAAAACCGTACACGGCGTTCGTATGAAGCCCTTCCGCGTTTGTCAGATCCGGAAGGCCGTAAAACGCCCGGTTCAGGATACTGTGTCCGTCGATCAGTACAATTTTTTCTTTCACAGGCAGTACCTCAGGTCAAACCCCCATAAAAACCGTGATCTGGAACAGTCCCGTCATGTCCAGGAAAAACAGGACGATCAGGACGATCGTGCTCAGCAGGATCAAAAAGCGCAAGGTCCGGATATCTCCGTCCCGGCGCAGCCGCTTTGTTCTCTCCTGCAGTTCGTTTTCCAGAAGCGGCGTCAGATCAAAGG
>JAIKYQ010000141.1 GCA_024683035.1 Eubacterium sp. | reverse complement strand
CGGAAAACAAGGACGTGGTTATCCACGGAGCACTATCTTATCACATCTGTTTTGCCTTTGCAATAGGTGATCTGCACTTCCTGCACGTATCGTCCGGCACGCCCGGTTCGTATTGCAGCAGCCGGAAACTTCCGTTACAATAAGCCGTAGAAACAGGGAACGGCAGTTTGCACAGGACATCCCGGACAGGAGGCATCATCATGGAGGAAAGACTGAAAAAACAGCTGGATTTTTCGCTGGAGATCGATAAGGAAAAGAACATATTCCGGCAGACACATCTCTCCGGCCACGGCCGGGCGGAAAACGACGCCGAGCACGCCTGGCACATGGCCGTCATGGCGTATCTGCTCCGGGAATATGCCAACGAAACCGTGGATATCTCCCGGGTGATCCTCATGTGCCTGATCCATGATATCGTGGAGATCGATGCCGGCGATACCTACGCCTATGACGAGAAGGCCAAAGAAACACAGAAGGCACGGGAAGAAGCAGCCAAGGAACGGCTCTTTTCCCTGCTTCCGGAAGACCAGAAGGCCGAACTGATCTCTCTTTTCGAAGAGTTCGAAGCCTACGAGACGCCCGAATCAAAGTATGCCCATACCATAGACAATCTGCAGCCGCTGATCCTGAACAACAGCAACGACGGCAGCGACTGGAAAGAACACGGCGTTACGGCTTCTACCATATATAAACGGCAGCGCCTGACCAGTCTGGGTTCGAAAACATTGTTCGAACAGGTGACCGATCCGATCATACAGGCACATATCCAAAAAGGCAATCTTCCGGAATAACACGGTTTCCTGTCAGTAGGACCCGATCTCCGTATAGACCCGCTTTCCGTCTTTCACTTCTGATTTCATCAGTGAGACGCTCTTCACGGTCATGTCCCCCTTGGGAGCTGCGGTCTGTTTCCAGCTGCCGGTCATTTTGCGTATGATGGTGATGTGCGGCACGAATTTCTTCCGGTCATAGTCTATGCCGGCCGCATCCAGTGCCGCCCGGACTTCCCGGACCGCCGCGCTGAGTCCCTGATTTCCTTTCAGGCCGACCCACAGCAGATCCCCGAAAGTGTCCATATCCGAAAAGGAAAGGCGGAAGGGCTTGATCTTCACCGTCTCAAGCGCCGCTTTCACGGCCGCTGCTTCCTTTGTCTCTCCGATAAATGCCAGGGTCAGATGCAGATTCTGTTTCGGCACATAGCTGCCGCGCACCCCCTGTTTTTTCAGCAGATGCATCGTCTCAGTCACGGCGGACTTCATCTCTTCCGACAGCGGTATGGCTACAAAGACTCTCATTTTCTTCCTCTTTCCTTCTTTACTGCTTCTGTTCTGCCTGCTTCTGCCCGGCGCCGCCCGTATGGGTGATCGCCTGCGCCGCCAGGCGCACACCCGACTCTGCGCAGTCCCAGAGCGATGCCCCCTGCAGGATGCCGGCCATGAACCCGGCCACAAAATGATCGCCGGCGCCCGTGGTATCCACGACTTTCTCCACCGGCACGGCCGGCACCCGGAAGTCCCCTTCCGGGCCGCTGACATAGCAGCCTTCAGCTCCGGCTTTTATGATCACCTGCTTCACGCCAAAGCTGCGGAATACGGCTGCCATTTCCGGGAAGGTCTCTTTTCCCGTATAATACGCGGCTTCGTGTTCGTTGGGGAACAGATAGTCGACCAGCGGCAGGACTTCTTCAAGTGCCTTCAGCGTGATCGTCCCGTCAAGCGGCAGCTTGGTATCACAGCAGATCACGGCATGCTGTGCGGCGGCGGCCCGGATCAGGGCCGCCAGATCGGCCATATCTGCAAACGGCGGACGGAACAGGCTGGCAAACGAAACGATCCTCGCTCCGGCCAGTTCTTCCGGCCGGATCCGGTATCCCGGAAGCTCCGTCGCACGGGAATTCACGGAAACACGGCTTCCGTCTTTGGCCACCATCAGATTGGCGACGGGTGTATCCATCGCAAGCCGCCGGATCCGTTCCGTATGGACTCCGGCTTCCGTCAGCAGCCGGACAATGGCATCTCCGGCCAGATCCTTTCCCAGCCCGCACACCACGGCCGTCCGGATCCCCAGGGAAGCGAGCGCCGAGGCTTCATTGACCGCATCCCCTCCGGGGTGCAGCCGGATGGTCTCGGCCCGGTACACATTCTGTTTATAAGGCTCTGCCTCTTTTCCGCGTGTGATACAATCCAGCACGGCCTGGCCGGCACAGATCACGTCATACGTTTCCGGTGTACACATACGTCAGCTGCTCCTTCGCTGTCTCTGCCAGACGGAAGATGGTCCTGATCTTGGTCGCCTCCCTGTCTGTCATATGAAAACGCGGAAAGAACCGGGTGATATGCAGCGGGATCTCTTTCCCGGAAGCATGACGCGTACCGCCGGGCAGGCCAGCGATCCAGGCCGTCATCTCCCGCATCTCTTCTTCTGCGTCGTTCTCGCCCGGAATGATCAGTGTGGTCAGCTCCACATGGCACGTCTGTACGGCCCGGGCAATGAAATCCAGGACCATCTGACGGCTGCCGTCCAGGACCTCCCGGTAATACCGGTCCGTAAATCCCTTCAGGTCGATATTCATCGCATCGATATACGGCAGGATCTCTTCAAGGATTGACAGTTCTGCCGTCCCGTTCGTGACCAGGACGTTCTTCATGCCGTTCTGCCGCACCAGATACGCCGTATCCCGGACAAACTCGTATCCGATCAAAGGCTCGTTATAGGTAAAGGCCACGCCGATGTTCCCCCGGCTTTTGTACCGGAGCGCCGCCTCTGCCAGTTCTTCCGGGGTGACCGTCTCCGCCTCCGTCACAAAGCGGCGTGCCTCTTCGGGCCAGGAAATATCGTGATTCTGACAGAACGGACAGCGCAGGTTGCAGCCGTAACTGCCGACCGAAAGGATCCGGCTGCCGGGATAAAACCGGGCCAGCGGCTTCTTCTCGATCGGATCAAGCGCCAGCGCCGTGATCCTGCCGTAATTGCCGGCCGTGATCCTGCCATCCCGGCACACACGTCCCCCGCAGAAGCCGGTGCCGCCTTCCTCGATCGAACAATGCCGGAAACAAACGCTGCAGACTGCCATAGCTTTCCTCTTTGCTTTACGTGTGGCGGATCACTTCGAACCGCTGCAGGCGGATCTTCTCGCCCGGAAGGATCCCGCCTTTCTGCCGTGCGATGTCGATCTGCTGTTCCACGGAGTCCACACCGTCCAGATCCGGCAGCAGCAGGCCCCGCTTCCTGCCGGAACTGACGATCACGCCGTATTGCCGGACATCCAGTTCTTCCGGTGAATCGATATACTCCGGTTCGCCCAGAACGTCGACGCTGATCTCCAGATACGGCAGTTCCTCTTCGCGGACCGGTGAAAACCGGGGATCCCGTGAGGCGGCGCTGACCGCGTTCCGCAGGATCTCTTCCGCCAGGGAGTCCTCCGTCGGGGCGATCGTGCCGATGCACCCCCGCAGCCGGCCGTGTTCATGGAGCGAAACAAACGCCCCTGCCTGCCTCTCTGTCATCTCCGCCGGCAGGTCTGCCGGGAGCGGCAGGTACCGTCCGGTTTTCACATAATACTCCACCGACTGGCGGGCCAGGGAAACAAACGCATCCGACTCTTCCTGCCGTTGTTTTGTCTTTTCCTGTTCTTCCTTCAGATACCGGGCCAGGAAATGCCTTTCCGCATTTTCTCTGCCCGGATAGAAAGAACAGATCCCGTATCCTACGCCGGTGACGTCCTGATGTGCATACACCCGGGCTTCCACGTCAAAGCCGTCCAGCGCGCCGGCCATGATCGTAAAGGAACGGTGCCCGCATTCCGCTGCCTTCTCGCAGAACGTCTCGTCGAAATCAAACAGTTCTCCGAAGGCCGCCCTGCTGCAGACATCCATGATGCGGGCATCGTACGCCGGCCCCTCTTCGGCAAAACCGTACGGTCCGTACTCCTGCAGCTTATGGGACAGATCTCCGCTGGCCACGAACACCACCTTCCGCTGCAGACGTTCGGCGGCATCCCGCACGAGCATTCCGAGCCGGTAATGATCTGCGAGCGGCAGCCCGGAAAGCCCCATCCGGACGATCTTTCCTTTTCCGTATACGTTCCGGATGAACCAGAGCGGCACCATGGTGCCGTGATCCAGCTCTTTTTTCCGGTCGCCGAGCGTCCCTGCCGGAAAATCGCAGGCATCCGCCAGCAGGCAGATCTCATCGACCAGTTCCGTGTCGTAGGTTTCCTGAAACGAAGTCCCGCGTGCGCCGAAATCTGCAAAGGAGCCGGACGCCCCTTTCCCGGACGAGATGGAAAAATAGTCTGCGTACATCAACGCATGCGGGCTGGTGATCACGATCGTTTCCGGCTCCAGCGCCGCGATCTCCGCCGCGACGGTCTCATACGCCCGGATCGTTTCCGCTATCTGTGCCTCTCTTCCTCTCCCGACCGTCGGAATGATCAGCGGGGGATGCGGCACCATAAACGCAGCCAGTATGGCCATATCTCTCTCCTTTTCTTCGAACGGAAACGAGATGCTACTCCCTGATCTCGACCAGTTCGATGGTAAAGTTCAGCTCTTTTCCGGCCATCTCGTGATTCAGATCGAAGGTGATCATGCGGTCGTCCTTTGCTGTCACTTTCGCCGGGACAGGCTGGCCGTACATATTCCGGAGCAGGACCTGCTGCCCGGCCGCCAGATTATCAGCTCCCGGCATCTGCGCGATCTCCATAGTCAGCACGGCTTCCGGGTTATAGGGCCCGTAGGCTTCTTCCGGCATCAGATGAACGGTCACGGTTTCTCCGATGTCCATTGCGGCGACAGCCTCATCAAAACCGCGGATCATCTGGCCGACGCCGCAGACGAATTCCAGCGGTTCTCCTCTGTCATAGGAAGAATCAAATACGGTACCGTCGTTGAACGTGCCCCTGTAATGTGCCCGGCAGGTCCTGCCGACGTTTTTCCCTTCGATCGGGGGAGCCTGGTGACAGCCGCCGCAGGAACCGCAGCCGCCTTCCTCCCCGGAGCCGCAGTGGCCGCCGTCTTCATGCTCTCCGCAGGTATGCCCTTCGCCGTGATGATCGCAGTTGGCCCCGGTGTTTTCCAGTTCCCCGCGCAGATAGGCTTCCACCGCTTCATCCGCACTGCCGGAAGCGCCGGCACACAGTTCGATCCCCTGCTCCTGCAGAGCTGTCTGTGCGCCTCCGCCGATCCCGCCGCAGATCAGCACGTCGATGGCCCTGTCTGCCAGCAGCCCGGCCAGAGCCCCGTGCCCTGTCCCGTTCGAGCCGATCACTTCGGAAGAGACCACCTTCCCGTCCTGCACGTCATACACCTTAAAGGTTTCCGTATGTCCAAAATGCTGGAATACTTCTCCGTTGTCATAAGTTACCGCAATTTTCATTCTGTCTTCCTCCCTGGTAAAAATGTAAACCGCTTATCGGTTTTTCTCTGTATTTGTCATGCATCCTGCGCAGCTGCTTCCGTCGCAGCAGGAACACTTGCCTTCTTTTTTTCTCTGACTCCTGCGGCCGAATGCGATCGCAGCCACCAGCGCGATCCCCGCCACAATGAGGATATCCCAGATATTCATATGCTTATCTCCTCTTTCATCCTGCTCCCAGCGCCATGCAGATCAATCGCACGAGCAAAGCCGCCACCCAGGCGATACAGCACTGCCACACGACCAGGTTGAACGCCCACTTCCCGCCGAGCTCTCTGCGGATGGCCGCGACAGCCGCCACACAGGGCGTGTACAGCAGGCTGAAGACCAGCATGGATACGGCAGAGACGACCCCAAGGGACGCTACTCCTTCCCGGAACAGCGTCTCCATGACCGAAACCACGCTTTCCTTTGCCATGAATCCGCTGATCAGGGACGTGACGATCCGCCAGTCCCCCAGCCCGATCGGCCGCATGACGGGTACCAGTACACCGGAAATCGCCGCCAGCATGCTGTCATGTGAATTCTCCACCAGGTTGAAGCTGAAGCTGAAGCTCTTCAGGAACCAGACAATGATCGTGGCGATCAGGATCACGGAAAAGGCACGGTGCAGGAAATCCCGCGACTTTTCCCACAGCAGCTGTGCCACATTCCGGGGGCTCGGAAACCGGTAATTGGGCAGCTCCATTACAAACGGCACCGCTTCTCCCTTGAACATCGTCCGTTTAAACAGGAAAGCGACCAGTATGCCCGTCAGTATCCCCAGCACATACAGGCCCGTAATGACCAGCCAGCTCTGTCCGGGGAAGAAGGCATGGACAAAAAATCCGTAGATCGGCAGCTTCGCCGTACAGGACATGAACGGTGTCAGCAGGATCGTCATGCGCCTGTCCCGTTCACTCGGCAGAGTACGCGTGGACATGACCGCCGGCACCGTGCAGCCAAATCCCAGCAGCATGGGCACGATACTCCGCCCGGAAAGACCGATCCGCCGCAGCAGCTTGTCCATCACAAAGGCGACCCGCGCGATATAACCGCTGTCTTCCAGCAGGGACAGGAAAAAGAACAGGATCACGATGATCGGCAAAAAGCTGACCACGGTGCCTACTCCTTCAAAAATACCTTCCAGCACCAGGCTCTGAATGGCCTGGTTCACATGGACCGCTTCCATGCCGCGCTCTACCATCTGCTGCAGCATGGCAATGCCCTCTTCCAGCAGGTCCTGGAAGAAGGGACCCACCAGGAAGAACGTCAGGTAAAAGATCAGCGCCATGATCCCGATAAAGAACGGGATCGCCGTATATTTGCCGGTCAGGATCTGGTCCAGTTTCTGGCTGCGGATATGCTCTTTGCTCTCATGCGGCATCACATAGCTGGCATCACAGACTTTTTTGATGAACTCGAACCGCATATCCGCCATGGCCGCACTGCAGTCCATCCCCCGCTCTTTCTCCATCTGCAGCAGGATATGTTCCAGCATCTCCGTTTCATTCTGGTCCAGCTGCAGCTGTCTGGCGATCAGGGAATCCCCTTCGATCAGCTTGCTGGCGGCAAAACGGACGGGAAGTCCAGTGCGGTGGGCATGATCTTCGATCAGATGGCCGACGGCATGCAGGGCTCTGTGCACCGCCCCGCCGTGATCCTCCTTGCCGCAGAAATCCTGCCGTACCGGTTTCTCCTGGTATTTCGCAATATGGACCGCATGGCGTACCAGTTCGTCCACGCCTTCGTTTTTGGATGCGGAGATCGGTACGACCGGGACTCCCAGCAGGATCTCCATGGCGTTCACGTCCACCGTGCCGCCGTTTCCCCGCAGTTCATCCATCATGTTCAGCGCCACCACCATGGGGATCCCCATTTCCAGCAGCTGCATCGTCAGATACAGATTGCGCTGGATATTGGTGGCGTCGACAATATTGATGATGGCTTTCGGTTTTTCATTCAGCACGAAATTCCGGGAAACCAGCTCCTCGCTCGAATAGGGAGACATGGAGTAGATTCCGGGCAGGTCCGTGATCAGCGTATTCTCGTGTCCGCGGATCACCCCGTCTTTCCTGTCCACGGTAACGCCGGGGAAATTGCCCACATGCTGATTGGCGCCCGTCAGCTGGTTGAACAGCGTGGTCTTGCCGCTGTTCTGGTTTCCGACCAGGGCGAACGTCAGCGTGGTCCCCTCCGGAAGCGGATCGCCGCTTCCTTTTTCATGAAAGCGTCCTTCCTCACCGAGACCCGGATGCTCTGTCTTTTTTCTCCCGGCCTTTTTGTCTCCGGATACAGACGCGCTTTCAACCGGCTCGATCCCGATCTTTTCCGCTTCGGCCAGGCGCAGGGTCAGTTCGTATCCGTGAATGCGCAGTTCCATCGGATCGCCCATGGGGGCAAGTTTGATCACGGTGACCTCTGCTCCCGGGATCACGCCCATATCCAGAAAATGCTGACGAAGGGCTCCTTCTCCCCCTACCGCTGTGATCCGGGCCGACTGACCCGGCACTAAAGAATTCAGGTACATCTGTCTTTCTTTTCCTTTGCTGTTTCTAAAACAAGTTAACCCTTATGCCGCATATAGTATTTCATCATGTTTTCCGCATCTTCTTCGATCAGTGTCCCCTTCCGGAACAGGCCCGCCCTGGTTTCCAGATGATGCCGGAATTCATGACGCAGTGTATCCCGGATCTGCTTCCGGATGACCTGATCGCTCGCATAGCCCATCGCCGCCTTGAACGAACCGTAATACAGCACGATCTGTTTTCCCATCACGGGATCACTGGAATACGTGCCGAGGATATACAGATCATCTGCCACCCGGCCCGGATGCAGATACGCACCGGGATCCGTCAGGACACCCCCGTTCAGTTCCTCATGGACATAGTCCGGCAGCAGCGCCAGCTCTTCCTCCACGATCCCCGTAAATTCGTCAAACGTCATATCCATGATCCACTCGCCAACCGCCGATCCCGCACGGCCTCGCGCAAAGCGCACCTGCCGTGCCGGCAATATTCGGAATCTGTTACAGAATACGGATAAACTGCTCCCGGATCCCGTCAAACCGTTCATCCTGCATGCCGAAATCCTTTTCCTTATAATTCCACAGTGCCCGGCCGATCCCGAATTTGTTCAGCGCCGCATGGATATCCTGCAGCCACCGGAGCTTGTCTGCACTCTCCGCCAGATCGATCACCCCATACTCTCCGCAGTACAGAGGCACACCGTCCTTTTTTGCCTTTTCGATGGCCGGTGCGAAGATATCCTCAAAGAATCCTTCTCCGATCTCGCGGATTCCTTCCTGCCAGACGGCGCCGCCCCGGAAAGCGGCAATATCCTTCCCGGCTTCCTGATACTCCTTCAGAGTCCGCGGATAGCCGATCCGGAAATCCCGGGGCATATCCTCGATCCAGTACGCTCCCTGATGGGAAAAGGCCATCGGTTCATAGCAGTGGAAATTGTATACGATCCCTTCATGCACCGGAAGGGAAAGCAGCGGGACCGTCAGCACACTGTTATAGCAGACACCGCCGATCACCAGACGGCAGTCCGGAATGATCTCGCGCATGACCCCGATATACCGGCCGGCAAGGTCATTCCAGGCATCGGCCACTTCCATCAGGACTACTTCATTGAGCGGCTCAAAGGCCACCTGCGCGGCATGATCCCGGAAACGCAGGGCGATCTTCCGCCACAGATCCAGGAACCGCTCCTGCAGGGCTTCATCATAAAAGAACCGCTTCCGGTCCATGTCTTTCTTCAAAGGATCGAACGAATAGCCATAGCACTCGTGCAGATCGATCAGCATGTGCAGGCCGAATTCCTCGCACCACTGCCGGCATTCCTCCAGATGGCGGAAACCGCCTTCAAGCGTGTTGCCTTCTTCATCCTCCAGCACGTTGTAGTCCACCGGGACCCGCACATGGTCAAAGCCCAGCGACGCGATGTGCGCGATGTCATCCCTGGTGATAAAGGTGTCAAAATGGACCGGGTCCCAGGCCGCAAATTGCGAGATCCATCCGCCCAGATTGACTCCTTTCTGAAAACCTTCAAATATCAGCCTTTTTTCTGTTCCGTCTGTCTTGTTCATTCCGTCATCCTTCTTATTGTGTATGGACTGTATTTACTGTTTTTGTACATGCACGGTTTACTGTTTTTGTACATGCACGGTCTTATTTCCGTCTCTGCGCTGTCTTCTTGTCGTTCTATCTTCACAAATGAGCCCGGGTATGTCAAGTTTTCCGGCTGCAGATCCCGGCCAGCACCGCACCGGAAATATTGTGCCAGACAGAGAACACCGCACCGGGCACGGCCGCCATGGCCAGTGTCGGGAAAGCGGTCCCCGCCAGAGAAGAAGCCAGTCCCGAATTCTGCATGCCGATCTCTATGGACAGCGCCTTCACCTTCGGCACATCCAGCTTCAGAGCTTTCCCAAGCCCGAAGCCGCAGGCATAGCCCAGCAGGTTGTGCAGGATGACCACCGCGAACACCACCATACCGGTCGACAGGATCTTCTCCGCATTGTGCGAAACCACGGCCGTCACGATCAGGCAGATGGCTATGACCGAGATCATCGGCAGGATCCTGGTGACCGGTTCCGTAAAGCGGCTGAAAAACCGGTTGATGACCAGCCCGGCTGCCAGGGGAATGATCACGACCTGGATGATAGATAGAAACATGCTCCAAACATTCACTTCCACATGGGTATGGAGATAGAGATAGGTAATGAGCGGCGTCAGGACCGGCGCCAGCAGTGTATTCACACTCGTCATGCCAACGGAAAGCGGCACGTCGCCGCCGGCGAGATAGGTGATTACATTGCTGGCCGTACCGCCGGGACAGGCTCCCACCAGAATGACCCCGGCCAGCAGGGCCGTATCCAGATGAAATGCCTTTCCCAGTGCAAATGCCAGAAGCGGCATGATCGTAAACTGACTGATGCAGCCCAGCACGATGTATCCGGGCTGCCGGAAAACGTGCCGGAAATCTTCTGTTTTCAGGGTCAGGCCCATGCCGAACATGACGACCATCAGCAGATAGTTGATCCAGCCTGTCTGCACCCATACGGCCGCCCGGGGATACAGCAGTGATACCGCCGCTACCGCCAGCACGATAACCGCCATATATTTCCCCACAAATCCGCTGATCTTTACCAATGCTTTCATGCTGTTCCCTTTTATGCGCGTACCGTACGGTCCCGCCTCTTCTTTTTTCGTTGCCGGATCAGCACGATCAGGAGGACGCCGGCCAGCATACCGATGGCATCGATGCCGATATCCCGCAGTTCGCAGCTTCTGCCCGGCACAAAATACTGATGCCACTCATCTGTTGCGGCATACCCGGTACCCAGCAGCCATGCGTACAGCGGCCGGTCCACAGCCCGGCCCAGACACAGGCCCAGCGCCAGATACTCCAGAAAATGCGCCGCCTTGCGTACAAAGAAGATCAGGATCTCCGGATCCCCCGTGAGGTGCAGCAGCGCCGTCAGCTTCTCCAGGATCCAGCCGCTTTCCTCTCTCGACAGATCGGCAGGCAGGGCGGAATGGATGAAGATAAACGCCATCACCACGATGACAGGGATCCATCTGCTTTTTGTCCGTTTTTCCTGCATGCCTCTTTTACCTTACATGTTTGCGAGCACCTTACCGTCTATGTGAACACCTTACACCTGTGCGGACACCTTATGCCGGATCTTCCGTTCCCAGAAGGCCGATCTCCGCCGCATGCGGACGCATGCCTTCGATGCAGATCTCCGCCACATCGCGCACTTCCATGCCCAGCATCTCACAGCCCTGCCGGATCGTCTCCCGGTTGCATTTGGCTGCAAACCGCTTATCCTTGAACTTCTTCATCAGGCTCTTCACTTCCAGGTCCGTGATGCCGTGCGGGCGCATCCGGGCGCAGGCCTGGATGATCCCGGTCAGTTCATCCACGGTAAACAGACTCTTTTCCAGCTCGTTCACCGGCTCCACGTCGTTCACGATCCCGTACCCATGGCTCAGGATGGCATGCACGTCTTCCTCCGACACACCGGCCGCCAGCAGCGGTTCCTTCGTATGCTGCAGATGCTCTTCCGGGAACTCCTGATAATCATAGTCATGCAGATAGCCGATGCCCATCCAGTGGTCCTCGTCTGCCCCGAAATGCCTGGCCATGCCCTGCATGGCATAGCAGACATTCAGAGAATGAATGACCAGGGATTCCTCTGTTACATGCTCTTTGTTGATCTCTTTGGCCTTTTCAAAAGTCAGGTTCATTTTTACCGCCTCCTTATTGCCTGGCGTGTTATTTCTTTACAGGACGTTACGCTTCCCAGACCAGCCGGTTCTCCTCAAACCGTGCCTGCAGCCGTCCCTGTTCCTTCAGCCATGTAAGATACGAACGGACCGTACTTCCCACCAGCACATACTGTTCAAAGTTCATGGTCAGCTGATAGATCTCAAACAGCCGCTTCAGGATGTTTTCCGATGTCTCCGGCTCCCGGCAGATCTGCAGAATGGTATCCGCGATCTCCCGCACCTTTTCCGCGTTATAGCGGGCAAGCGGGCCGATCTCCTCTGTCGGCTCCGCGTGTGATGGAATGAACAGCCGGGCGTCCAGATTCTGGATCGCCTCCAGTGTGTCCAGATACGCCTGCACATCCACCAGGAAACTGATCTGGTATTTTTCCAGGGTCTCCTTTCCGGACAGGCAGTCCGCCAGATACACCACATCGTCCGCCGTACGGAAGCCGACCATATCAAAAGAATGACCGGGCAGCGGCAGGCAGGTCATGCCTTCCGGCAGGCATTCCTCTGTTAACGGAAGCACGTCCGACGGCTGCGCCATCATGAACTTATGCCGCAGGTCTTTCGGCGGGTTGGCCCCGAAAAGGAACGAAGGCTCCAGGACGGGATGCTCCGTAAAATCCCGCTCTATGCCGGGCGCATACGCCGGACAGCCGGTCTGCTTCTGCAGATACTGGTTGCCGCCGATATGATCTGCATGGGAATGGGTGTTGTAGATGGCCTGCAGCGTCCAGCCGTTTGCCTCCAGAAGCCTCTTGACCTTCTTCCCCGCATCCTTGTCGTTACCGCTGTCGATCAGGCACACCCGGTCCCCGCCGCATCGGACGATCCCTATTTTCGCCGGACTCTGCACATAATAACAGTTCTCCGAGACCTGTATCAGTTCGTACATATTTTTATTCCACACCCAGCACTTTGTAATCCTGGGCTTCCACCGCTTCACGCAGCACATCGTCCGCCACCGGACTGCTCAGGGTCACCACCGCCGTGCCTGCCGTATGGTCTGCCACGGCGCTTTCCACACCGGGGATCGCCTCCAGCGTCTTTTTCACCCGTGCCTCACAGTGCTCGCACATCATGCCTTCCACTTTCAGTGTCTTCGTCATCGTTTTCTCCTCCTTTATTTCCTTTTTTGCAACGATCTTTTCCAGTGCTTCCGGAGAGACGGTCTTTCCGGCCTTATCTTTTCCCGTGTCATGCAGTTTTACCAGATTCAGCCGCAGGGCATTCATACAGACGATGAAGCTCGAAAGCGCCATGGCGGCCGCCCCGTACATGGGTTTCATCTCAATACCGTACAGGCCCATGGCCAGCGGGATACAGAGTGCATTGTAGAAAAACGCCCAGAACAGATTCTGGTGGATATTCCGGATCGTGGCCCGGCTCAGCCGGATCGCGGCCGTCACATCGGTCAGCTGACTCTTCATCACCACAATATCCGCCGCATCGACGGCCACATCCGTTCCGGCGCCGATCGCAATGCCGCTGTCCGCCACCGTCAGGGCCGGCGCGTCGTTGATGCCGTCGCCGACCATGGTGACCTTTCCCAGCTCCTGCAGACTCCGGATCACATCGGATTTGCCTTCCGGCAGCACACCCGCCACCACCTGGTCCACGCCTGCCTGGCGGCTGATCGCCCGCGCCGTCCGCTCATTATCCCCGGTCAGCATGACGGACTGTATGCCCATGTTTTTCAGTTCCCGGATGGCCTCAGCCGAATCCTGCCGGATCGGGTCCGCCACCGCGATCAGTCCTGCCAGTTCCCCGTCCAGGGCAAACAGCAGCGGCGTTTTGCCTTCCTCCGCCAGCGCATTTGCCTGCTGCAGGACAGACTCCGGCACCATCCCGCGGGACTGCAGGAACTGCAGACTGCCTCCCAGCAGCTCTTTTCCTTCCAGACTGGCCCGCAGGCCATGGCCGGGCAGGGCTTCAAACCCGCTGACCTCTGACAGGGGCAGGCCTTCCGCCGCCGCGATAACAGCCTTTGCCAGCGGATGTTCACTGTTCTTTTCCAATGAAGCAGCCAGGCAAATCAGTTCGTCCCGGTCCCTGCCATAGGGGATCACGTCGGTCACCTGCGGCTGTCCCTCTGTCACAGTCCCTGTTTTATCCAGTGCGATCATCTGCGTTCGGCCGACCTGTTCCAGTGCGGCAGCTGTTTTATACAGGATTCCGTTTTTTGCGCCGACCCCGCTGCCCACCATGATGGCCACCGGCGTAGCCAGTCCCAGGGCACAGGGACAGCTGATCACCATGACGGAGATCCCGCGGGCAATGGCAAACGAAAACGGGCGTCCGGCCAGCAGCCATCCGATGATGGTCGCAATGGCCAGACCGATCACCGTAGGCACGAAAATCCCGGAAACCCGGTCGGCAATGCGTGCCAGCGGCGCCTTTGTGGCAGCCGCGTCCGATACGGTCCGGATGATCTGTGCCAGCGTTGTGTCTTCACCCACGCGCGTCGCCCGGCACACAATGAAACCCTGCTGGTTCATCGTGGCCGCAGAAACCGTATCGCCCTCTGCTTTATCTACCGGAATGCTTTCGCCGGTCAATGCGGATTCGTTGACCGCTGTCATACCTTCCAGGATCACGCCGTCCACCGGGATCTGTTCGCCGGGACGGACGACAAACACATCGCCGGTGCGGACCTCTTCGATCCCCACCTCTATATCTCTGCCGTCTTTCCGCAGGACGGCTGTTTTCGGAGCCAGCTGCATCAGGCCTTTCAGCGCATCCGTCGTGCGTCCCTTCGACATTGCCTCCAGCATCTTCCCGATGGTGATCAGGGTCGGGATCATCGCGGCAGACTCAAAGTACAGATTCATCCCGTACTTCATCACGACGTCATGCGCCCCGTTCCCCTGCGCCAGGATCATCAGAAACAGTTCTGCCAGAGAATAGCCAAACGAAGTGGCGGAGCCAAGCGCCACCAGTGTATCCATGTTGGGAGCCCTGTGCAGCAGGGCCGAAAAACCGGAAGTGAAGAACTTCCCGTTGATGATCATCACGGCCACAGCCAGCAGCAGCTCAAACAACCCCAGGAACACGTGATTGTCAAACGCGGCCGGGGCCGGCCAGTGCCACATCATATGACCCATGGAAAAATACATCAGGACCAGCAGGATCGGCACGGAAAACAGCAGCCGCCTTTTCAGCTTCGGCGTCTCATGGTCTTTCAGCGCTTCCGCATCCGCCCAGGACGGCGCCCCGCCGTCTGACGTCTTTTCCGCCGCTCCCTTCAGGGCAGCGCCGTATCCGGCCTCCTCCACAGCACGGATGATCTCCGCGGCCGGAGCCGTTCCTTCCACACCCATCGAATTGGTCAGCAGGCTGACGGAACAGGCGGTCACACCGGCAACGCCCGACACTGCTTTTTCCACCCGGCTGGCGCAGGCGGCACAGCTCATCCCGGTTACCTGGTACTGTTCCATTTCTGTTCTCCTCCTGCGCTGCGGGAAAGGTTCTTTTCCTTTCTCCTGCGTGCCCTGTCGATCAAGGCTTCCGATTCCTCAAAAGCCTCCATCAGGAAGGGCGTCACATCTTCTTTCCCTTCCTTCTCTCTGGCTTTGATCTCTTCCCATTTTTCCAGCACTTCCCCGGAGTCCCGCACCTGTGCGTCACCAAAGACATGCGGATGACGCCGGATCATCTTGTCGCGGATCGATGAGGCCACATCGTCCAGCGTGAAGATGCCTTCTTCTTCAGCGATCTGCGCGTGCATGAAGATCTGCAGCAGCAGGTCTCCCAGCTCTTCCTTCAGATTCTCCGGATTTCCCGTTTTCTCAAATACGTTGATGCCGCAGATAACCTCTGCCGCTTCCTCTATACAGGCGGCTTTAAGCGATCCGTGTGTCTGCTCCCTGTCCCAGGGGCACCCGTCTTCTGCGCGAAGCCGCCGTATGACTTCTTTCAGTTCATCAAATGAATCCATATCTTTCCCTGTATGCCGTTCTCTGTAAAACGTCTTTTCTCATGTTATCAAAGAAAAACGCCTTTTCTCATATTACCACAGAATGCAGCGAAACGTTCATTTACCTGGTGCACTCTTTTCTATCCCTATGCTGGCTGCCGGCAGATCATATACACCTGCAGTCCAGTCGATCTTATCCTAAACAGGCTTCCGGCCGATCAGCTTCAGGATCTCGGTTTCACTGCCGTCCGGAAATTCTTTCCGGACGTGATCAAAGATCTTCTGCCAGGACTCTGCCGGCTTCTCCTCATAGGCAGCCGTCACAGCCTCATAACCCCACAGTGCTTCCGGCGGCTGCAGGATGGATACCGGCATACCGTATGCCAGCCCTCTTTTATTCTTTCGCCTGCGGAAGGCAGTAATGACCAGATACGTCTGCATCTGCAGGGACGTGGTGATCCCCGGGAAATTCTTCTCTTTTCCCTTGCCGAAGCCGGCCTGCTTTTTCAGATCCGTGGACAGGATCTGTATATCCGGGAACGTCATATCTCCGTCTTCATCCCGGCCTGTCAGCAGATCCATGATCCGCTTTTCTCTCTGGCCGGCCAGCCCGTCTTCCCAGCGGGAGTCGAAATCGTACCCGTCCCTGCGGCAGTTGGCAAACACCGGCAGCCAGTCAAGGCTGATAAACCCGGCCTTGCCGCCGAAGAACTTCCCGTATGCCACCTGATGGCTGGCGGCGATCAGTTCCCGCCATTCCCAGGGATCCTGCTCCGGATCCCCTGTCCACCAGAACAGCGGGGATACATGCTCTTCTGCCGAAAACCCCGGCACGCCGTTGGCAAAAAAGGGAAGAAAGCCGATCTCCTTCACCCAGTTGATCAGTTCCTGCCACGTGCGGATCCGGTACGGATCGTTCCAGTCCAGGCCGCACATGATCCACTCACCGTTTTCAAACGCCATCTTCTGTCCTCTTACACCGTCTGCTGTTACTCCAACAGAAACGTTTCACCCTCAAACCGGATCTCCTGAAACCGTCCGTACCAGTCCGGGTGCGACTCTTTCAGAGATTCCCGGTACTGCCGGCATAGCTCATACTTCTTCCAGAAATGCATGGGAAATACATACTTCGCATCCAACGTTTCCATGCAGTAATCCATGCAGAAACGGTACGCCTCTTCCTGCCGCGGATCCAGCGGCACGAACGCCGCGTCGATCGGAATGCCCTGCAGTTTGTCGACTTCTTTTTTGAAATTCTGCGCCCGCTCCCGATTCCGCTCTTCCGGATCCCCGTTCCAGTGCCACCAGTTCAAATCCCCGGCATGATAGAGAACCGTATTCTCTTCCCGGATCAGGAAGGCAACGCCCTCATCCGTGGAAAGCAGCGGATCGCAGGAAAACTCTTCTGTGCAAACTGTCTTTTCCGGATACACCCAGGCCACCGGAAGCCGCAGCAGGTCCGGCTCCTCGCGGGCCATCTCTTCAAACGGTTCTTTGATATCAAAGCCCAGAAGGAACAGCTTTGCATGCTGCAGCTTCGGATCCGTGAACACGCCGGGGTTCCAGTGATCCCTGTGCGCGTGACTCACCAGCACATACAGGCTTTTCTTTTCCGAAAACTCCGGCAGGTCTCCGCGTATGTAGTCGATCACATAATACGCTTTCTCCGTTTCCGCCAGAAATCCACTGTGTCCGAGATAGGTTACTTTCATCCGTATTTCACTCCATAATAATCCAGATATGTCTTGAAGCGGTCCTGGGCTGCCAGGCAGGTATCCCGAAGATATCCTCTTTCCTTTCTCCACTCCTGCAGCCCGCGGTAATAGTATAGTTTCATGTCGTCTTCAATGATAAAAGGCACGATTCCGTGCCGCAGGCACTCTTTAAACAGGATCAGTCTCCCCACACGTCCGTTTCCATCCTGGAATGGATGGATAGACTCAAAGCGGTAATGAAAATCAAGCAGATCGTCAAGCGTCACCGTTTCCTGTTTCCTATAGTCGGAAAGCAGTTCTTTCATCCTGGCGGAAACATCCTTTGGTGCGGTGGTTTCCCTGCCGCCGACTTCGTTTGCCAGCTGCTTATAGGCGCCGACCGCAAACCAGCTTTTCCTGCTGTCCGCGGTTCCGCTCTTCAGGATCAGATGCAGCTGTCTGATCAAGGTCTCACTCAGAGGACGCTTCGCCTGGTCAATGATCAGGTCAATGCAGCGGAAATGATTGACCGTCTCCATGATATCGTCCACGTTGATGAAGCCATCCGGTGCGTCGACTGTGTTTGTCTCAAAGATATAGCGGGTCTGCTCCTGTGTCAGGCGGCTGCCTTCGATGTGATTGGAATGGTAGGTAAACTCGATCTGCACTTTATGATAAATGCCGCCGGAGATTTTGCTTTCCTTTTCCATGCTCAGCCTGCCCATGAGATCCTCCGGAACAGGTCTCTGTCTGGGTTTTCTTGCCGGCTTACAGATATCATCCGGAATATTCCACGTTTTCCCAGTGATGAAGGCGCCGGGAACACGTCCGTCTGCACAGTACTGACGCACCACCCGTTCTGTAATTCCCCATTCTTCACTTGCTTCTCTTACTGAGATATACCCCATTCGGACACCACCTGCCTGCTGATATAAGCAGATTCATTATACTCCCCTACCGGCTGTTTTTCAATCGCAATTCGCCGCCGTATGCTACACTTATTCAGCCGATAGCAGGAGAAGTCATGCTGTAAACAAACACCTCAGATATCTCCCTGTCGTATCCGGGATAGAATCCGCGCGGCATGCCGAGAATGATGCGTGCCCCGCGGTTATACAGCAGCAGGAACTGCCCGTGTTCTTTATCGAAGGCCAGCCCCTCGATCTCCCCCTGGAAAGTCACGTCGTCAAAAGTCCGCTCCAGCACGACTGTCGCCGCGGTCGCGTCATCCTTCACCCTGGTGCGGTACATATGATCCGGCTCGCCGTTATCCGCCTCGCCGTCATCCGCAGTCATATAGAGCTGTCCGTCATAGTAGGCGATTCCCTGCAGCCACTGCGGGGGCATCTGCAGATGAACCTTTCCGAGATATGCCCCGCTCTCCAGATCATATTTATAAATATACCTGCCGCTCTCTTCTCCTACCCAGGAACACATCCACACAATGCCGTGGTCCGGATCCACCGCGATGCCTGCACATTCCTTCTGTCCGCTTTCAGGTTCAAACGGAAACGTCCGCTTCAGCTCCAGCGTTTCCCCGTCATAGACGGCGACCTGGATGTTTCTTCCCTCTCCGTCCATAAAATACTCTGCTCCGACATACAGCTCACCCTTGTACACATCGATATCACCGATGTGATTGACTTCCAGTCCGTAGCCCCGGAAGGGATCCGTATTCTCAGCTTCAATATTCCACACACGGTCATAGCGGGTGAGCGTCGTACTTCCGCTGACCCAGTAATGGTCTCCTTCACAGCAGATCCCCTGCCGTCCGTTCACTTCTGCTGAATTCTCCAATATATATTCATATGCAGGCAGCATCCGCATACTGTCCGTCTCCGGTCTTGTTTCGATTATTGTCATCTCCCTTATTTCTCCTTAATAATGCAGCCGCAGGATCAACTCGTCTAAAGTCGGTCACGTGCTGTGCATCATTTTTCAGCTGCCAGCAGCAGGAACATGTCTATAGCAGTTTCCAGTATGCGGTCATTGAAATCATACGCTGTTGTATGAAGCGCCGGATACGTTTCTCCGCACCCGATATAGAACATGGCGCCGGGACATTCCTTCAGATAGTATCCGAAATCCTCTGACGCCCTCCAGAGCCTGTCCATGGCAATGCTCTTCTTCCCCAGACAGGCTGCCGCATGAAGGACCTTCGCCAAGCATTCCGGATTGTTTCTCGTCTCCGGAAAATAATCATGGATGCTGCATGCCAGAGACAGCCCGGCCGCCTCCGCCTGCTCCGCGGCGAAGGAACAGATTTCTGTTTCCAGCTGTTTCATGTCCTCTTCCTTTTCCGCACGGAGAGTCAGGCAGATCTCTCCGTCGCCGGGAGAGATCCCGAAGTCTCCGTCCCCCAGCTTCACCCCCGTCACCGTACAGAGCAGCATCTCATCCGTATACTTGTGGGTGATTTTCTTCGAAAAAAGGACAATCTGCGCGAGGACTTCCGCCGGGTTGTTTCCCTCCTCCGGCGCACTCGCATGGGACATTTTTCCCGTAAAGGAGAGCTTCAGGCCTTCCGAAGCCGGCTGCGTCAATCCCTCCCGGAATACAATACTCCCTTCCGGATATCCCGGCAGGTTATGAAACGCATAGATCTCCCTGATCCCTTCTTCCCAAATCAGGTCCCTGCAGATCTTGCCGCCCTGCCCGGTCTCTTCCGCCGGCTGGAAGACCAGACAGACGCTCTTCTCCGTCTCCATCACTTCCAGCCCCAGTGCCAGTGCCAGGAGCACCGCCATATGTCCGTCATGCCCGCATTTATGGGAAACGCCCGGATGCCCGGAAGCATAAGGAAGATTGATCGTTTCCGGGATCGGAAGCGCGTCCATGTCCGCACGGAAAGCGATCTTCTCTTTCTTATCATGCCCCTGTTTCACGGCGAAAAGCCACCCGTCCCGCTCTGTTACGGAAAGGGATGTGTTCTCTGTCAGGAACCGTTTGATGAACTGCAGTGTTTCCCGCTCACACAGCGAGAGTTCCGCTTTCTGATGAAGCGCGTGGCGCAGCTCTATGATCTTTTCCGGATTGATTCTCTGATTCATACTTTACCTGCCTGCTATAGCTTATACTGCATGAAATTCCCGTTCTTTACGAAACCGAAATCCGTATACAACAGCACCCCCATATCGGATGCCGTGATCTGCACGGTGCCGCAGCCGTATGCCCTGGCTT
>JAIKYQ010000045.1 GCA_024683035.1 Eubacterium sp. | reverse complement strand
CTCATAGATGAGGTTGAATCTCAGGTTGAACGGATATATGATAACTACTCTCTAAAACCCGAAGAAAGACTCCTCGTAGAGGCATATATGCAGGAATGCATCGCTAATGAGCGCGAGAAATATAAAGCTGAGCTAAATTCGCTCGTTCATGAAAAGAATCGGCTTGAGAGACGTCAAGAAAAGTTGCTGGAGGCTCATTTTAATGATGCAATTCCGATGGATCTCTTGAAAAGGGAACAGAAGGCCATTTCTAAGCAACTAGCCGCTATCCGTTATGAAATTGATGCGCATAATGCCACATTCGAAGAAATTGTCGAGAAACTGACTTTAGTTATGGACATGCTTGAAGACTGTGGAGCTACCTATCGAAAAGCAAACGAAAACATTAAAAGATTAATGAATCAATCCATTTTCAAAAAAATATGGATTAATCCTGATGGAAGCGTAGAGCCAAAGATGACGAAGATCTGTGAAGGGGTCTTTGAGGCAAAACGAGATATAAAAAAGTCAGCACCCACAGCAGTGGATGCCGACTCTATCCGTAAGTTATTCAAATCTGGCTCAAATTTTTTTGAACAGGGTTTGAATAACGATTTTTTGGTGGAGCATATCGGATTCGAACCGACGACCTCTACAATGCGAATGTAGCGCGCTCCCAACTGCGCTAATGCCCCGAACAGATATAACTATACTTCCAGAGTTCAGGATTGTCAAATGATTTTATTTTTGTTACAGGAATCATCAGAATTGTAACATCCTGTTCGTTGCAAAACGATGTAGGGGAGTCTATTATAATGAGGAATTGTCGGATGCGCAGATCCGGGACAGCGGATCAGACGGCAGACAGTTACGTATTCATATATGAAGGGACAGCTATGGAAAACAGAAAAACAATATGGGAAAAATCAGATAAAAAGGCGCTGCAGACATTCTGTGAAGAATACCGCGTATTCCTTTCGGAACACAAAACAGAAAGAGAAAACGTGGCCGGTATGATCAGCCTGCTGGAAGCGGCCGGAGCCAAGCCGCTTGCAGAATACATCCGGACAGGGAAAAAGCCCCGCAAAGGGCAGCTGGTCTACGCGGACATGATGGGCAAGTCCCTGCTGGTGTTCCGCACCGGACAGAAACCGGTCACGGAAGGAGCCCGGCTGCTGGGAGCGCATATTGACTCGCCGCGCATGGACCTGAAGCAGCATCCTTTGTATGAGGATCAGGATCTGGCCTTGCTGGAGACCCATTATTACGGAGGCATCAAGAAATACCAGTGGGTGACGCTCCCGCTGGCCCTGCACGGCGTGATCGTTAAAAAGGATGGCACTACAGTTCCTGTCTGCATCGGGGAAAAACCGGAAGATCCGGTCTTCGGCGTCAGCGACCTGCTGATTCATCTGGCCGGAAAGCAGATGGAAAAGAGGGTGTCGGAAGCGGTCACGGGCGAGAACCTGAATGTTCTGGTCGGCAGCATGCCGCTGGCCGGAGAAAAGAAAGAGGCAGTCAAGAAAAACATTCTGGTACTGCTGCAGGAGACTCTTGGCGTGGAAGAAGAAGACTTTGTTTCCGCCGAGATCGAAGTGGTCCCCGCCGGAGCAGCCAGAGAGTATGGTCTGGACCGCAGCATGATCATGGGATACGGACAGGATGACAGAGTATGCGCCTATCCGTCGCTCCGTGCCGTGCTGGATGAAAAGAAGCCGGAATACACGGCGATCTGCCTGCTGGCAGACAAAGAAGAGATCGGCAGTGTCGGCGCTACCGGCATGCATTCCCGGTTCTTTGAAAACACCCTGGCGGAGTATATGCATGTGATGGGCTGCTACAGCGAGCTGGAGCTGCGCCGCGTTCTGACAAAGATCAAGGTGCTTTCCTCGGACGTCAGCGCCGGGTTTGATCCGAATTATCCGGATGTCATGGAAAAGAATAACTGTGCGTATCTCGGGAAGGGACCGGTGTTCAATAAGTATACAGGGTCCCGCGGGAAAAGCGGTTCTAATGATGCCAATGCCGAGTACCTGGCGTTCCTGAGGAATCTTCTGGATGGAGCGGATATCCGTTATCAGACATCCGAGCTGGGAAAAGTAGACGAAGGCGGCGGCGGAACGATCGCATATATCCTGGCCAACCTGGGAATGGAAGTCATCGATTTCGGGGTGGCGGTGCTCAACATGCATGCGCCCTGGGAGATCACAAGCAAAGCGGATGTTTACGAGACCTATCTGGCTTACCGTGCCTTTATCAGATGATTTTTGATTACGATGGAGAAACAGGAACATGTATGACAGACTGACGCAAAGTGATATCGATAAAATGCAGGAGGAGATCGATCACCGGAAGCTGGTGGTGCGTCCGCAGATCCTGCGGGAAGTGCGAGAAGCCCGGGCACAGGGAGACCTCAGCGAGAACTTCGAGTATTACGCGGCGCGCAAGGCCAAAGGAGAAAACGACAGTCGGATCGCCTATCTGGAAGATATGATCAAAACCGCGGTGGTGATCAGCGATGAGAGCGGTGAGGATGAAGTCGGGCTGAACAAGCGGGTTGTCGTGCTGCTTGAAGGAGATAAGGAAGCGGAAGAGTATAAGATCGTTACCTCTGTGCGGGCGGATTCCCTGCGGAATCTGATCACAGAGGACTCGCCGCTCGGCAGGGCGCTTCTGGGACATAAGGCCGGCGAAACGGTACATGTCACGGTCAATGAATCGGTCGGGTATGACGCAAAGATCCTGGAAGTGAAGAATACCGGCGAAGAAGATACCGATATTCTGAAATCCTTCTGAACAGGCAGACTGCTTTTATTCGGAATGCAGAAAACCGACAGACCGGGAAGAAGATAAAGTAAGACAGGCCGTATACAAAAGAAACGTATACAGAGGAAAGGAGAGAAACATATGAGTGAACCGAAACCAATCTATCATGCGAGGGAACTGGGCGTGCCCAAAATGATCATCCTGGGGCTGCAGCATCTGTTTGCCATGTTCGGAGCCACCGTTCTTGTGCCGATCATTACCGGACTGAGTGTATCGACAACCCTGCTGTTTGCCGGCATCGCCACCATGTTCATGCACTTTGTGACAAAGCGGAAGGTACCCGTTTTTCTCGGTTCCTCGTTTGCGTTCCTGGGCGGATATGCGATCGTAAAAGAAGCAGCCGCGGCTGCCGGCTATACGGAACAGCAGGGGCTGGTCTATGCCTGTGTCGGCGTGGCCTGCGCCGGCCTCCTCTATCTGGTCCTTTCCTTTGTCTGCCGGGCATACGGCAGTAAAAAAGTCATGAAATTCTTCCCGCCGATCGTAACGGGACCGATCATCATGTGCGTCGGTCTGCATCTGGCTCCTTCTGCGATCGACAACTGCAATGCCAACTGGGGGATCGCCCTGGTGGCGATCGCTGTCGTGATCATCTGCAACATCTGGGGCAAGGGCATGGTCAAGATCATCCCGATCCTGCTCGGGGTGGTTGCTTCCTATGTAGTTGCTGCCGCGACCGGCAATGTGGATTTCAGTGCGGTGGCAGAAGCAAAGTGGTTTGGAATTCCGATCGACGGAAGCCGGACGGTGTTTTCTCTGTTCGGTGGTGAGGTGAACGGCGGACTGATCGCAACGGCGATCATTACGATCCTGCCGATCGCTCTTTCCACCATGATGGAGCATATTGGTGATATCAATGCGATCGGCGGCACGGTCGGAAAAGATTTTGTGGAAGATCCGGGCCTGCACCGGACTCTGATCGGCGACGGTGTCGGTACAACGCTGGCAGCCCTGTTTGGCGCACCGGCCAATACAACCTATGGAGAAAACACGGGCGTGCTGGCACTGACCAAGGTTTTTGACCCGCTGGTCATCGAGCTGGCTGCCGGTTTTGCCATCCTTCTGAGTTTCTGCCCGAAGTTTGCGGCGATCATCACGTCCATGCCGGCGGCTACGATCGGCGGCGTGTCGATCATCCTGTACGGCATGATCGCGGCGATCGGCGTGCGGAATGTGGTAGAAAACCAGGTCGACTTCCAGAAGAGCCGGAACGTCATCATTGCCGCGCTGATCCTCTGCCTGACCATCGGGATCGAGTATTCCGCTGCCGGAGCGATCAGTTTCCAGGTGGGCTCCACTACGATCAGTCTGTCCGGTCTGGCGATCGCCTCGATCGTGGGTATCGTGCTGAACGCGATCCTGCCCGGCAAGGATACCGGATTTGCAGACAAACCGAAAGATGCGGCAACCCTCGGCAGATATTGATCCCACCGGCGGAAGCGGCAGTACGCCTTTACAGGCTTGATTTTGTGCTTGCAATTCCGCAGGAGGGATGCTATAGTTGGTAAGGTACATATTGAAAAAGTAAGAGTGAGCTGGGGCTCACTCTTTTCTTTGAAGGGTTGTTTATGAGTGCAAAAACAGAAATGATCGAGAGCCGGGCGGAAGCCCTGATCCAGCCGGTCATAGAAGAAAACCAGTTTGAACTGGTCGACGTCGAATATGTGAAAGAGGCAGGAGAGTGGTACCTGCGGGCGTATATCGACAAACCGGGAGGCGTTACCGTCGATGACTGCGAAAAGGTCAGCAGGGCGTTTGAAGCCAGGCTTGATGAGGCAGATCTGATCGCAGACGCGTACATCCTGGAGGTCAGTTCACCGGGTCTGGACAGACCGCTGAAAAAAGAAAAGGATTACAGGCGGGCCATGGGGAAGGAGATCGAACTGCACACCTATAAGCCCGTGGACGGAGAAAAACAGTTTTTTGGCACGCTGCAGGAATTTGATGCCGACAGCGTGACGATCAGAACAGAAGAGGAACAGACAAGGACGTTTTTAAAGAAGGATCTGGCATTGATCCGGATGGCAGTTTTTTTTTAACGGGAGGACACAAATCATGAATGCAGAATTACTCGAGGCGCTGGCACTTCTTGAAAAAGAAAAGAATATCAGCCGTGAAGTTCTTCTGGAGGCAATTCAGCAGTCGCTTTTGCAGGCGTACAAAAATCAGTATGACAAGACCGATAACGTGACCGTGACGATCGATCCCGAAACGGCGGACTACCATATTATCGCGTCCAAGGAAGTGGTAGAGCATGTCGAGGATCCGGCGCTGCAGATCAGTCTGGCAGAGGCGCAGAAGATCAGCCCCGCCTATCAGATCGGCGACACGGCGGAATATGAGATCGAATCCAGAAGCTTCGGCAGGATTGCGACACAGAATGCCAAAAATGTGATCCTCCAGAAGATCCGGGAAGAAGAACGGAAATCTGTTTATAACCAGTACATCGAGAAAGAACATGATATCGTGACCGGTGTCGTGCAGCGGTTTATCGGACGGAACATCAGCATCAACCTGGGCCGTGCCGACGGCTGGCTGGCGGAAAACGAGCAGGTCCGAGGAGAGAACCTGCGGCCCACGCAGAGGGTCAAAGTATATATCCTGGAAGTGCGCTATCTGCCGAAGGGACCGCGGATCCTGGTATCCCGTACACATCCGGAACTGGTGCGCCGTCTGTTTGAAGAAGAAGTGGCAGAGATCCGGGAAGGGATCATTGAGATCAAGGCGATCGCCAGAGAAGCCGGTTCCCGTACCAAAGTGGCGGTATGGAGCAATGATCCGGACGTGGACGCGGTCGGCGCCTGTGTCGGCCTGAACGGGTCCCGTGTCAACATGATCGTGGACGAACTGCACGGGGAAAAGATCGATATCATCAACTGGGATGAGAACGAAGCCTATCTGATCGAAAATGCATTGTCTCCGGCAAAGGTCATTTCGGTCCTGGCAGATCCGGATGAAAAGACGGCGCTGGTCATCGTCCCGGATTATCAGCTGTCCCTTGCCATTGGCAAAGAAGGGCAGAACGCCCGTCTGGCCGCACATCTGACGCAGTATAAGATCGACATCAAGAGCGAGACACAGGCCAGAGAAGAAGGCCTCTTCGATGAATACTATGAAGAAGAGGACTATGAGGACTACGAAGACGAAGAGTATGACGATGCCTATGACGAAGAGTCTGCGGCGAACAGCATCCTGGAGGAAGCTGCTGAAGCAGCGGCAGCAGGAATAGATTCTGGGAAAGAAGCAGACGAGTGACCACGGAAAACGTCATGAGCAGAAGTCCGTATATACCGGTGCGCACCTGTGCCGGGTGCGGCAGGAAAAAAGAAAAGTGCCTGCTGCTCCGGATCGTACGTACACCGGACGGGCGGATCCTGGCGGATCCGGACGGATGTGAGGCCGGACGCGGCGCCTATCTCTGTAAGGAGACGGGCTGTCTGGAAAAAGCCCGTAAAAAGAAAAGGCTGTCCCGTTCTTTGAAGACGGCGGTTCCGGAGGAACTGTACGGGCAGCTGCAGAAGGAGATCGAGCGTTTTGGTGCAACATAAGGCGGTTTCCATGATCGGACTGGCCATGAAGGCGGGGTGCATCGCTGCCGGCGAATTTGCTGCAGAACAGGCACTGCGCCGCGGAAATGCCAGACTGGTCATACTGGCGGAAGATGCTTCGCAGAATACAGTAAAAAAATTCAGTAACATGGCTGTCTTCCGGCACGTACCGGTTTGCCGGCTCTTCACCAAAGAAGAGCTGGGGAGAGCCGTCGGACGCGGAGAAAGATCCTGTCTGATCGTAACAGAGGAAGCTTTTGCGCGCCAGATCACAGAGAAGATGAGCGGGCAAGACATACAGAATACACAGGAAAGGTAGAGGATAGCGTTGGCAAATATCAGGATTCATGAAATAGCGAAAGAACTGCAGGCGGATGCCAAAGAAATTCTGTCGTTTGTGAATGAAAACGGCGTGGAGGCAAAGACTGTTCAAAAGTCACTGGAGCCCGATATGGAGGAGCGTGTCAGGAAAGCGTTTGGGAAAAAGGAGGAAGCAGAAGCTCCGAAACCCAAAAAGAAGAAAAGGCTGATTGCCGTGTTCCATCCGCAGAACGCATCCAGTAAAGAAGGACGTACGTTCCGGCAGAACGGGACACCGCCCCGCGGCGTCGAAAGACGGAGCCGTACGCCGGAGGCGCGCACCCAGCAGAAGGTACAGCGTTCTGTACCTCTGGTCAAGATTCCGCGTGCTCATCCGGTAGAACGGGATACGGAGATCATCCGGCCGAACAAACAGCCTGTCGCGCCGAAGCCGAAACGCCGCGAGCCTGTACCGAACGTGGAAGAAATCCGGCAGGCAGAGCAGCCGGCCGTCCTTGAGCCGGAAGTAAAAGAACAGGTGAAACCGGCTCCGGTTCCGGCAGCGCCTGCTGCAGAGAAGCAGCAGGATGCCGCAGCACGCAAACCGGTTCGTTCGGAGCGTCCGCAGCAGAAACCGGAGAGACCGGAGCGCGGGCAGAATCGTCCGGCACGCCCGGCAGGCAGCAGTGCGGCCGGCGGCAGAAATGAGAGCCGGCAGAGAACGGCGCCTCCGGCACAGAAGGCCGTCCAGCCTGCAGCCGGAGAAGCTTCTTCCAGAAAACAGGGACGCGGCAGCCATGTCAAAGATAAGGACAAACGGGAGCTTCGGGAGAATAAGTTCTCGAATGACCGCAAGGGCGGCCGTCCGCAGAATCAGCGGCAGATGATCCCGAAAGCGCTCCAGAAACAGGCGCATCGTCCGAAAGAGGAAAAGAAAGAGGTCATCACAGAGATCAGCCTTCCGGAGAAGATGACGATCCGGGAACTGGCGGAAGCCATGAAGATGCAGCCTTCACAGATCGTTAAGGATCTGTTTATGAAGGGCGAGATGTATACGGTCAATCAGGAGGTCGACTTCGAAAAGGCCGAAGAGATCGCCATGAGCTACGATATCCTCGTCGAAAAGCTGGAAACTGTCGACGTGATCGAGGAACTGCTGAAAGAGGATGAAGAAGACGAGAGCAAAATGGTATCCCGTCCGCCGGTCGTCTGTGTCATGGGACATGTTGACCATGGTAAGACGTCACTGCTTGACGCGATCCGGCACGCACATGTAACCGATCGCGAAGCCGGCGGCATCACGCAGAATATCGGTGCGTACAGCGTAAAGATCAATGACCGGAAGATCACCTTCCTGGATACGCCGGGACATGAAGCCTTCACGGCCATGCGTATGCGCGGAGCCAATTCCACGGATATTGCCATTCTGGTCGTAGCCGCGGATGACGGCGTCATGCCGCAGACAGTCGAGGCCATACACCATGCCAAGGCAGCCGGGGTAGAGATCGTGGTGGCCATCAACAAGATCGATAAGCCGGGCGCCAATATCGACCGGGTCAAACAGGAACTGATCGAGCATGAACTGGTGCCGGTCGACTGGGGCGGCAGCACAGAATTTGTCCCTGTTTCCGCAAAAACAAAAGAAGGTATCGACGATCTTCTGGAAACGGTCCTGCTTACGGCAGATATCATGGAGCTGAAGGCCAATCCGAAACGGAGAGCCAGAGGTCTTGTGCTGGAAGCCAAGCTGGATAAAGGAAAAGGACCGGTTGCCAATATCCTGGTGCAGAAGGGAACTCTGAAGATCGGCGATTATATTGCCTGCGGCGCTGCTTCCGGCAAAGTACGTGCCATGATGGATGAGAACGGAAAACGGGTAAAAGAAGCCCGGCCGTCTACACCGGTGGAAGTGCTCGGCCTGAACGACGTGCCGAATGCGGGAGAGATCCTGGTAGCCCTGGACAGCGACAAGGAAGCCAAGGATTTCGCGGCGACGTTTGTTTCGGAAGGCAGAAACAAGCTGCTGGAAGAGACGAAGTCCAGAATGTCTCTGGATGCGCTGTTCGGACAGCTGCAGGAGGGTACGCTCAAAGAACTGGAGCTGGTTGTCAAGGCCGACGTACAGGGTTCTCTGGAAGCGTTGAAGCAGTCCCTGCTGAAGCTTTCCAACGACGAAGTGCTGGTACGCATTATCCACAGCGGCGTCGGCGCCATCAGCGAATCGGATATTTCCCTGGCGGCTGCTTCCAATGCCATCGTGATCGGATTTAACGTACGGCCGGATGCCGTAGCCAGGACCATGGCGGAACAGGAAAAGATCGATGTGCGTCTGTACAACGTCATCTACCAGGTCATCGATGATATCGAAGCCGCCATGAAAGGCATGCTGGAGCCAATCTATGAAGAAAAGATCACCGGTCATGCAGAAGTCCGTCAGTTGTTCAAGGCTTCCGGTGTCGGAACGATCGCCGGCAGCTATGTGCTGGACGGCGTGATCCAGAGAGGCTGCAAGGTCCGGATCAGCCGCGAAGGGAAGCAGATCTTCGAAGGAAATCTGGCATCTCTGAAGCGGTTTAAGGATGACGTGAAGGAAGTAAAGGCCGGCTACGAATGCGGTCTGGTCTTTGACGGCTTTGGTGAACTCAGAGAACTGGATCAGGTAGAAGCCTATATTATGGTCGAGGTCCCAAGGAACTGACATGCGTAAAAACAGTATCAAAAACACACGGGTCAATGAGGCAGTGCGGCAGGAACTGAGTATGCTGATCAGCCGGGAGGTCAAAGATCCGCGCGTGGATATGATGACAACCGTTACCAAAGTGATCGTAGCTACGGATCTGAAGACCTGCAAGGTTTATATCAGTGTATACGGTGACGAAGAGAAAAAAGCGGAAACGATGGCCGGGCTGAAAAGTTCGGAAGGATTTCTGCGCAGGATGCTGGCCAGAAATCTGAACCTGCGCAATACGCCGGAGCTCTTTTTCATCCTGGATGAGTCGATCGAATACGGCATGTACATGGCGGAGAAGATCGATGAACTGAGCCGGGAGGAAAAAGAAAAGCGGCGCCTGACAGAAGAGGATATGCCGGACGGGGCAGGAGAGGATCATGGCGGAGTTTGAAACCTATCTGCAGGGAGTGAAAACGGCAGCGATCGCAGGCCATGTAAATCCGGACGGGGACTGTATCGGCTCCTGTATGGGCATGTATCAGTACCTGAAGGATAATTATCCGGAGATCCGGGCAACAGTCTATCTGGAACCGTATCGTGAAGTGTTTTCCTTCCTTCCCGGGATCGACCAGGCCAAAGCGGTATGTGATCCGGCAGAGCCGGTGGATCTGCTGATCCTGCTGGATATCAGCAGCAAGGAACGGATCGGGGTGGCCGGCGGCCTGCTGGAAACAGCCGCCAAAACGCTCTGCTTTGACCATCATGTAACGAATCCCGGAGGGTTCACCTGGTTTTTCAACGAGCCCCGCAACAGTTCTGCATGTGAAGTCGTTTACGGGCATCTGGATCCGGAAAAAATATCAGAAACATGTGCGGCAGCCCTGTATATGGGGATCGTACATGATACAGGTGTGTTCCAGTATTCCTCCACATCGCCGGAGACCATGCGGGTGGCGGCTTCTCTGATGGAGAAGGGAATTCCGTCCTCGAAGATCATCGACGAGACGTTTTATCAGAAGACGTACGGACAAAACCGCATCATGGGAAAGGTGCTGCTGGAAAGCAGGCGCGTGCTCGATGACCGTGTGATCATCGGATGTGCGGCAGAGGAAGATCTGAAACGGTTCCGGGTCGAAGCCAAAGATATGGATGGCATCGTCAGTGAACTGAGAAATACGATCGGTGTGGAAGTAGCAGTCTTCCTGTATGAGAAACAGGTAGGAGAGTTTAAGGTGAGCCTTCGTTCCCGGGAACATGTCGATGTCAGCCGTGTAGCGCAGAAATTCGGCGGCGGCGGCCATATCCGGGCTGCCGGCTGTAATCTGCAGGGAACAGCGGAAGAAGTCACCTCCCGGATCGTCGAAGAACTCACGGTCCTGTTTGCCTAAGGCGCTGTCTGTCCGTAAGACCATTGGAGACAAACGGATGATCAGTGGTGTGATCAATGTATATAAAGAGGCCGGCTATACGTCCCACGACGTGGTTGCCAGGCTGCGCCGTATTCTTCATCAGAAAAGAATCGGACATACAGGGACGCTGGATCCGGATGCGGTCGGCGTCCTTCCGGTATGTTTGGGGAAAGCAACGAAGCTGGTGGAGACTTTGGCAGAGGGCACTAAGACCTATGAAACGGTCCTGCTTCTGGGAAAAGAAACGGATACGCAGGATATTTCCGGAGAAGTGATCCGGGAACAGGAAGTGCATTGTTCGGAAGAAGAAGTGAAGGCCTGTCTGCCGTCTTTTCTGGGAGAACAGGATCAGATCCCGCCCATGTATTCGGCCAAAAAACAGAACGGGAAAAAACTGTATGAACTGGCCAGAGAGGGGATCACCGTAGAAAGAAAAGCGGCGCGGATCCGGATCGAGGACCTGGAGGTCCTGGACTGTTTTCTTCCCCGCATCCGTCTGCGGATCACCTGTTCCAAAGGCACCTATATACGTACGCTGTGTCATGATATAGGGCAGAAGCTGGGATGCGGAGGCTGTATGGAGGAACTGGTCCGTACCCGGGTCGGAGAATTCCGGATCGGACAGGCCTGGCGCCTGGAAGAGATCCGGCAGAAAGCCGAAGAAGGATGCCTGTCCGATATGGTCATGCCGCCGGAGCAGTTTTTTCTTCATCTGCCTGCCTGGCGCATACACGCGGCGGATGCGCTTCTGCATAACGGGAATGCACTGCCGGAAGAACTGTGTCCGGGAGAAGGCGGCAGCGGAACAGAAGAAAAAAGGCGCATCTACGATTCAGAGGGGCGGTTTATGGGCATCTATCTGTATAAACCGCAGAAGGCCGCCTGGTTTCCGGTTTTGTTTTTCTATGATCAGGATACATAAAGGATACGACAGCACATGAAGCATATACAGGAAATCGAACAGTTTATGACAGAGTCTTCCAGCGTGGTCACGCTGGGGAAATTTGACGGTGTCCACAGAGGACACCGGAAACTGCTGTCCCGGATCCACGATATTTCCCGAAAACGCGGGTATCAGGCTGCCGTGTTTACCTTTTCCGTCTCACCGCAGGTGCAGATGGGGGCCAGACAGCCAAAGATGCTGATGACAAATGCCGAACGGGCTGCCTATCTGCGGGAACAGAACATCGATCTTCTGGTGGAGTGTCCGTTTACGGATGAGATCCGGACGATGGAGGCCGGACACTTTGTGGAGGAAATCCTGATCCGCCGTATGAAGACCCGTGCGGTTGTGGTAGGTACGGATTTCCGTTTCGGAAAAGACCGAGTCGGCACGCCGGCATTCCTGAAAAGCTATGAAGAAGCCGGGGTCTTCACCGTCGACATTATTGAAAAAGAAAAAGATGCGGAAAGCGGCCGTGATATCAGCAGCACCTATATCCGCGAAGAACTGGAAAAAGGAAATATGGAAAAAGCCAACGAACTGCTTGGCTATCCGTATTTTATCACCGGGGAGGTCGTGCATGGCCGCCATCTGGGTCATTCTCTGGGCTTTCCCACACTCAATCTGAATCTGGCTTCTGAAAAAATGCTTCCTCCGCGCGGTGTGTATTTTTCCCGTACAAAAGTAGGCGGCCGGTGGTATCAGGGAGTGTCCAATATCGGCATAAAGCCCACGGTGCAGGGAGAAACCCTGGGTATAGAGACCTATCTCTTTGACTGCTCTCTGGATCTGTACGGGCAGGCAGCACGCGTGGAACTGTTCCATTACCGCAGACCGGAGAGAAAATTCACTTCGCTCGAAGAACTCCGGGACCAGATGGATCTGGATATCCGTGCTGCCGACGAATACTTCCGATAAGGAAAGACAGAGTCGGATCTGCCCCTTTATTTTTCTCGGGATTTCTCCATTCGTTTCTTGACTGTAAAGTTTTACTGTGCTACAGTACTGATAGATATTAATCCTGTAAATATCAGCGTGGCAGCCGAGAAAGAATCGGTTCATAAGGAGACAGGGGCATGAGTAAAAAACTGCATACAGAAGCGGTTGATGAATTGTTCAAGGCAATTCTTACACTGCAAACGATCGAAGAGTGCTACACATTTTTTGAAGATGCCTGCACGATCAATGAATTACTTTCTTTGTCGCAGCGGTTTGAGGTAGCCAGAATGCTGCGGGACAAGAAAACCTATCTGGAGATTTCCAAAAAGACGGGAGCGTCCACGGCTACGATCAGCCGTGTAAACCGTTCGCTGACCTATGGAAATGACGGGTATGAACTGGTGTTGAACCGCATGAAATGAAAGAGCCGCAAGGCTCTTTTTTTACGCCTTTTAGTCAGTTGAAATGAAAATGTGACCCGTGCCGGAGAATGTTTTTCTTTGAACCCGCTCCACAGAAAAATATTTTCCGGCGCAGGTCACTTTTTACCACTACTGTATGAAAACCGTCAGGCTTCCCCTCCTGCAATACGAAGCAGGTCTGCGGCAAATATATTTCATAAGCAAACTATAGCTGCGAGTGCAGACGAGATCCGGCGATTACTCCGACTTAGCGCACGAAGTAAGTCTGCAAATAAAAAGTCAAGCAGAAATTTATGATCTTTGAAAATTTTATACAGGTTGAATTACAGGTATCAAAACAAGACCACCGCAAAACGCTGGTCCAAGATGTATCCGCAGTATATACGCTATTCGTCTT